>NZ_WQGH01000001.1:0-526537 GCF_013034585.1 Ruegeria sp. HKCCA5426 | reverse complement strand
ACAACGTCCGACCCTCAACCTCACCGCTCACAGCTACGCCGTTCACAGTCATCGAGACCTGTGTCATGAATTCCTCCCATTTCGTGTTTTCCCTTAACAAGAGTTAAACACGAGGATTTTCATTTGAGAACAAAAAACTGCGATTTTTCTGCGGTCTGGCGAATTGCCGGAACTCAATTACGCTTTCGCGATGACCGTGGCTGTGGCCGTGTCGGAATTTCCTTGAGCAAGCCACCAACGCCCATCCCGGCAATATCGACACCCGTAGTTTCGACCCCGCACGCCACGCGGGACAACACCCAGTCAGCCCCGTTCAATGCCGGAGAGCGCGCACATCCCGGTAGACCGATCACCGGCCGGGATTCCAATGACCCCAAAAACAGCAGGTTTCCGGGGTCTACAGGCATGCCAAACCGATCCACCTGCCCTCCGGCGGCGCGAACCGCTTGGGGTGCCACATCATAAGCGTCGGATGTCGCAGAGCCGGTTAAGATCATCACCAGATCACCGGACATTGCTGCAATCGCCTCAGCCAAAGGCTCGGGGCTATGCGGGACAATGCGCACATCTGTAAGCTGCATTCCCAAGGTTTCGACCCGGTTGCGGATTGCCGCAATTCCCTTTTCGTTGGACGGTCCGCCGGGGATATCTGTCACCACAAGCCCCGCTGTTTTCAGCGTCGGTTGGACCAATCGAATGGAAGCTTTCGCAAGACGAGAGGCATGCAGCACATCAGCCCCCGGCACGGCATAGGAAATAATCTTGATGGTCGCGACCATCCCCCCTTCGCTCATCTGCTGATATTGCGGCACGGTCGCCACGGTAATCATCGGATTGACCCGATTGAATTCCTCAAGCGCGTCGACATCCAAAACGACGACACCCGGCCCATCCGCAAGCAGGTTCACACGGCCGGTGAAGGGCGACGTCACGCGCAGCCCGACAGCGCCCGGGTCTGGCGCAAGCGAGTCCGCCAACATCTGCGCGGCATCATCTTCATGGCAGTCACCCGGTTCCAGTCGCGCAACTGTAACCGAGGTGTGGCCCGCAGCCGTCAACTGATCAAGATGTTCAGGCGCAAGAACAATCCCCTTGCGCAGTTTGTTTTCACCAACCTTGACCGAGTGGGCAAGTATCGCACCGTTTGCATCAGCTACGGGAATGGGTCCGAATTTCACGCCTTGCCTCTTAGTACAGCGGTCATCTGAGCTAGAATTGCCACCGCAATCTCCGACGGGTCGGCGGCCCCGATATCCAAACCGATCGGGCCATGAATACGGTCAATCTGGGCTGTGGTGAAGCCTGCCTCGGTCAGTCGGGCGACGCGTTTCGCATGCGTTCGGGTAGACCCCAAGGCACCAATATAGAACACCCCGGCCCGAAGCGCCGATTCAAGCGCCGGATCATCCAGCTTGGGGTCATGGGTCAGCAAAACGACGGCAGTGCGCACATCCAACCCGAGCTTGGCGACGGCTTCGTCAGGCCAATCGGTTAGTATGGTTTCCCCGGGAAAACGCGAGTCCGAGGCAAATGCATCCCTCGGGTCGATGATCGCGGGGTCGTACCCGGCAATCCGCGCCATTGGCACCAACGCCTGCGCAATATGAACAGCACCCACGATAATCAGACGTAGCGGAGGGTTATGGACCGCCACAAATGTCTTTCCGTCTTCCTCAAAACCCGATCGGTCCATGCGCACACGCTGCGGATAGGCATCTCGTTTCAGCGCCCTGTGGCCCGTTTCGACATTAACTTCGTACACGACAGGCTCGCGCCCGGCCCGCGCATCGACCAGTTCACGCAACATGGCTTCGGGCAGCACGCTTCCGATGGGCTCGACCAGAACCCGGATCGTACCGCCGCAGGCAAGCCCAACGGCAAAGGCGTCTTCGTCGCTGACACCGAATTCCAGCAATCGCGCCTCTTTCTCGTCGATCGCTTCCAGCGCCTCGACAATGACTGCGCCTTCGACGCAACCGCCTGACACTGACCCTTCGATCCGGCCATCTCCGGCGATGACCAATTGCGCTCCGACGCGGCGCGGCGCGCTGCCCCAGGTTTCAACGACAGTTGCAAGAGCGGCAGATTTACCCTCATCATACCAACGCAAAGCCGTTTCCGGGCTGTTGTCGAATCTGTCCATGGCACCCTCCCGGCGTATTCTGATCCAACATAGGGAGGTTTGCCGTAATGAAAAGTGAGCCTAAAGGCCAATATGTTCGTGACCGTTTCTAACCCATTGGTTCATCGCGCCCGTTCGGCGCAAAAAGGCTCAGTTCGAGGCGGATTTTTCAAACCGTTGATTGTCGTGTTCTCTGGTCGTAGCTTGAGCCCACCGCTGGCAGCATCCAGCGTATAACAGATCTCATTTTTACAACGGAGACAGAGAGTTGAAACGCATTGTTACACTGGGAATAGCCATTGGTCTGTTCACATCGACGATCGCATCTGCAGACACATTCCTGCGCTATGGCGAGGTTGAGGGCTGGAAAGTATTCATCGACCAAGACAAGAAATCCTGCCTGATCGAAGCGGTGGATGACTCGGAAAATGTGGTTCAGATGGGCCTAACCGAAGATCGCGGTGTTGGATATGTCGGCGTTTTCACCAAAGCCAAGACCGATATCAAACGCGGCGACACCGAGGCCGTGGCCGTTCTGTTGGGTGATAACCTTTATATCGGCGAAGCGACCGGCATGAAGGGCAACATTACCAAAGGGTACTCGGGCGGCTATGTCTTGTCGGACGACCCGCAATTTGCCGAGGACATCGCCAAGCAAAAGGTCATGGTCGTGTTCCCCGAAAAGGAATTCGCCTTTACCGTTGATCTGACGGGCACCTACAAGGCCATGGAAATGGCCCGCAAATGCAACGAAGAACAACTAAGTTAGACTTCACCCGGAAAGCGCGGACATGAGCCGCGCTTTCTCACCCACATCGTCGGGTTTAGAAATTACGTCTGCTAGGTCTTCTAGCGTGGCAATGGAATGTCCCGCGCGAAAGCTGTCCACATGAGGCAGCATTGCTGCAACACCTTGCGCCTTGGGCGCAAACCCGTCCCAGCGCAGCAACGGGTTCAGCCAAATCAGGCGGCGCGATGACAAGTGCAAGCGTTCAGTTTCCTTGGCCAGAGCCTCGGGTTCTCCGCGGTCCAGCCCGTCGGAAATCAACAACACGACCGCACCCTGCCCCATAACACGCCGAGACCAGTCTCGATTGAAGGTGTGCAGGCAATCACCAATGCGGGTTCCCCCTTCCCAATCCTGCGCTTCGGACCCTGCCGCCGCAAGGGCTGCATCCACATCGCGTTGCTGCAAATGCCGAGTGATGTTGGTCAGTCGGGTGCCGAAGGTAAACGCGTGAACCTTGGCCCAGCCCGCCCCCTTTGCATTTGAAACCGTATGAAGGAAATGCAGGATGATCCTGCTGTATTGGCTCATTGACCCAGAGATATCGCAAAGCACGACAAGATTGGGCCAGCGCGGTTTTGGCTTGAGATGCTGGATGTCCCGCAGTTCTCCACCCTGGCGCATGGCCGCGCGCAGGGTTCGGGCGCGGTCAATGCGGTTGCCTAAATGGCTGGCCTGTCCACGCCGCGACTCGATGGGTTTTACCGGCAGGGTCATCCGCGCCAACATGCGCTTCGCCAGTGCGATCTCGGCCGTGCTCATCTGTTCAAAGTCAAGGCTGCGCAGTCGTTCTTCGGACGACGCCGTTTGTGATGCGTCAATTTCAAGTTCGGTCTCTTCCTCGGATTCAAACGTTTCAGGAAGGTCACGCTCGACACCGTCCAATAGAGCCTCGACCGCGCGTTTTTCGCCCGCATCGGCCTTGCGATCCTCTTGGACGCCCCGCACGGCAGGCAGCATCATGGCCATCATGTGCTCCATATAGCGCGGATCACGCCAGTACATGCGAAAGACTTGCGCGAAAACAGTTCGATGTTCAGGTCGGTTCACGAAACAGGCATGGAGGGTCCAATAGAAATCCTGTTTCTCGGAGAATCCTGCCGCCTGCACCGCACGAATGGCGTCCACGACACGGCCTGTGCCAATAGGCAGTCCGGCTTTGCGCAGAGCCCGGGCAAAATGCGTGATGTTCTGCGCCAGCTTTGGATTTTCAGGGATATCCAGCGGGAGTTGCTCGACCATCAAAAATCATGGGGGCTCTGCCCCCATACCCCCGAAGTATTTTTGAACAGAAGAAACATCAGGCCGGTTCAAGAGTGGCTTTGGCTTCGTCTAAAATGCGTTTCGCCTCGGACCCCTGAAGTTTCTGAATGTCGTCCTGGTATTTCAGGATCGCGCCCAGCGTGTCGCCGATGACCTCAGGGCTGAGGTTGATCACATCGAGCGCCAGCAGACACTTGGCCCAGTCAATCGTTTCAGCCACGCCCGGTTTCTTGAAAAGATCTTCGGTGCGCAAGTGTTGAACAAAAGCCACAACCTCGCGGCTGAGGGCTTCGGCCGCTTCGGGGGCACGAGCGTGGAGGATTTCGATCTCACGCTCGAAGTCCGGGTAGTCGACCCAGTGGTAGAGGCAGCGGCGTTTAAGGGCATCATGCACTTCGCGCGTGCGGTTTGAGGTGACGATGACAATAGGTGGCTCGGGCGCTTGCACAGTGCCCAGCTCGGGGATCGTCACCTGAAAATCGCTGAGGGCTTCGAGCAGGAAGGCCTCGAATGGTTCATCCGTGCGGTCGAGCTCGTCGATCAGCAGGACCGGTGCGCCGTTTGCGTCGGGACGCATGGCCTGCAGCAAAGGGCGTTCGATAAGGTAGTCGTCCGAGAAAAGCTCGGTCTGAAGTGCGCCCCGGTCCGCGCCACCAGATGCCTCGGCGGTACGGATCGCTACCATCTGCGCCGGGAAGTTCCATTCATAGACGGCAGAGGAAGCATCCAGCCCCTCATAACATTGCAGTCGGATCAGGCGGCGGTTCAACCCGGATGCCAGCGCCTTGGCGATCTCGGTCTTTCCGACCCCGGCCTCGCCTTCCAGAAACAGCGGGCGGCCCAGTTTCAGCGACAGGAAGACGACCGTGGCCAAGGCCCGGCCACAGACATAGCCCTGTTCGCCCAGCATGGTCTGAACGGCGTCGATAGAATTTGGCTGCGTCATGGTTTTCTCCCCTTCGGCACAACAGGTCATGACCGAACGCGCGCGTCAAGACCATCGGCTTTCAGGTGACTTACGACGTTCCGACAAGTTGACAAGAGATAGGTGCAAAATCGGGGCCTTTCGCGGCTGCGCGCACTGTGCTAGCCGGGGGCCATGACCGATACCCTGACGATCCGCCGCCCCGACGACTGGCATCTGCATCTGCGCGATGGCGCGATGCTGGAAGCCGTCCTGCCCGAAACCGCGCGCCATTTTGCCCGTGCGATCATCATGCCGAACCTCGTGCCGCCCGTGGTGCGCGGTGATCAGGCCGCCGCCTATCGCGACCGCATTCTGGCCGCCCTGCCCGACGGGATGACGTTCGAGCCGCTGATGACCCTGTATCTGACCGAGGACACAGACGCCGAGGACGTCGCTGCTGCCCATGCCAGCGGGCTGATCAAGGCGTGCAAGCTGTATCCGGCGGGGGCCACAACCAATTCGGCCTCGGGCGTGCGGAATTTCGACAAGATACGTCCGGTGCTTGAAAAGATGGCCGAGATTGGCCTGCCCATGTGTGTGCATGGCGAAGTCACGGATGCAGAGATCGACATCTTTGACCGCGAGGCCGTGTTCATCGACCGTGTTCTGGACCCGATCCGCAAGTCGACGCCCGGCCTGCGTGTGGTGATGGAACATATCACCACCGCGAACGGTGTAGACTACGTCAAGGCCAATGACAGTGATCTGGGCGCGACGATCACAGCTCATCATCTGATCATCAACCGCAACCACATTCTGGTCGGTGGCATCAAGCCGCATTACTATTGCCTGCCCGTCGCCAAGCGCGAGGAACACCGGCTGGCGCTTTTGGCTGCTGCGACCTCGGGCGATGCAAGGTTCTTTTTGGGTACCGACAGCGCGCCGCACACGGATGCGAACAAGGAGATGGCTTGTGGCTGCGCCGGGTGTTTCACCGCGACAAACACCATATCGCTGGTGGCCGAGATGTTCGACCGTGAAGGCGCTTTGGACAAGCTGGAAGGGTTTACGTCGCTCAATGGCCCCGGATTTTACGGCCTGCCGATGAATGAGGGCACGATCACGCTGACCAAGGGCGAACCGGTCGTCTATCCCGACAAGATCGAGTCCGGTGACGGGCCTGTCACGGTGTTCGATCCGGGATTTCCGCTGCACTGGCGCGTGGTCTAACCCGCCAGAAGCTCTGCCAGATCACGGGCGCGGCCTCCGGTGCGCAGCATCGACCAGATCGCGTCCGCTTCATCCCCTCCGATCAGCTTTGTGGCCTTGCCGCGCACCCGATCCTCGCGCTCGGACAGAGGCAACTGGGTCAACAGATCATGGCTCGCCTCTTTGCGGATACCGTCGCGGCGCAGCAGGGTCAGGTGGGCTTGAGTCTCAGATAAAGTCTCATCTGCCTCGACCGTCACACGGTCGCGCAGCGAAAGTAGACGCGGATCGGCGCATGTTTTTTCGCAATAGCTGGCTGGCAGCGCCGCGTCATAACCCAGCGCCTGCATCGCAATCACTGTCCGATAGGAAAACTTGGCCCCCAACCCCGTTGTGGGCGACATCTGATTGCACACGCTCATCCAGCGTGGGTGGGTCCTGATCTTGATTTCGGCCACTTCCGGTTCTGCTATGTCGAGTTCCAAGGCGGCCTCAAGCGCCGCGTGCAGGCCATGACAACAGGCATGAAATTTGTGGCTGACCGACTCGAACAACCAATCCTCCCCTAGCCCGTTCAATGCTGCTTCTGCCTCGGATTGACCCTGATGCGTTGCACCGAAACCAAAAGGACCTTCCAACGCATCGGAACTAGGCTCAAACCCCTTGGCGACCAACAACGCGGCTTCGACGCCCGCTGATGCTGCAAGCCCCGCATTATAGGGTTTGCCCATCGTTCCAAACTGAGCTTTCAAACCAGCCGCCCGGGTGGCCGTCAGACCCAGAGCCTTGCGCATCTGCCCCACATCGAAGCCAAGCACCCGGCCCGCTGCAGCCGCCGCTCCAAACGCTCCGGACGTCGCGGTTTGGTGGAACCCGGCCTGATAATGGTCCCGCCCTAGCCACAGCCCCATCCGGATGGACAGCTCCATCCCGACCAAAGCGGCCTCGAGAAAATCTACAAGTATCCGATCATCCCATTCACATAGCGCCAACGCTGCTGGCAGCACCGCGACCGACGGGTGCCCGATATGAGCGAAATGCGTATCGTCGTAATCCAGAGCATGAGAAACTGTCCCATTAACCAACGCGGCCCCTCGCAAAGGTGCGCGGCCGCCACCAAATAGAAGCGCCTGCCCTGTGCCGCCTTCGCCCAAAACAAGATCGCGCACCGTCATAGAAACGGGTTCGTTGGCGCCCGCACGACCAACGGCCATCCAGTCGAGTACCGAAAGGGACGTCACAATACGGGTCTGGGACGAAGTCGAAATTGGGCCGGATGCAAACTCGGCCAAAGCTGAAGTGAAATCGGTCATGAGGCGCAGTCTAGCGTGCGCCCATTCCTGGTAAAGGCTTAGCCGTATAAATCGGAAGCCCGGCTCTCGAACGCCTGAACAATCCGGTGCATGGCCTCGTTAAAGACGACTCCGATGATGCCCTGTAAGATTGCGTTCTTGAACTCAAAATCCACGTGGAATGAGATGTTGCATCCCCCCTCGGGCGCATCCGCGAACTGCCAATCGGATTTCATGTATTTGAATGGCCCGTCCAGATACTCGGTGTCGATCCGCCGAGCCTCGGCGTGCAATGTCACACGGCTGCCGAACCGTTCGCGGAACACTTTGAACGAGATCACAAGATCGGCCTCAAGCACCTGCGCCTCGCCCGCCGCATAGGTGCGTCTGATCCGGGCTGCCGCGCACCACGGTAGAAACTGCGGATACTTGGCCACATCTGCGACAAGGTCATACATCTGCTGGGCTGTATAAGGCAGGTGACGTGTCTCGGAATGGGTTGGCATGGCGGTCCGCTATTTGCAGGTGACAATGGCGCGTCATGTCGTATGTTGCGCGCCAAAGATCAAGGGGGCAGTGATGACTGACCGCGCATATGTGATAGATGAGATGATCTCGGCCAAGGCGATCGCCGCCCGGATCGAAGAGCTTTGCCGCGAGATCTCACAGGAATTCGGGAATACCGACAAGCTGGTCGTGGTCGGCCTGCTGCGTGGCAGTTTTGTCTTCATCGCCGATCTTGTGCGCGAACTCGACCTGCCGATCGAGGTGGACTTCCTCGAGGCGTCATCCTACGGAGACTCAATGGAAAGCAGTCGTGAAGTTCGTATTCTCAAAGACTTGCGTGGCGCAATTGAAGGGCGTGACGTGCTGGTCGTCGAAGACATCGTCGACACAGGCCATACGTTGAATCATGTGACCAAGCTGTTGAACAGTCGGAAGCCCAGCCGCCTCAAGTCTATTGCCCTGCTCGACAAACCCAGTCGGCGTGAGGTTGACTTTCGCTCGGACTGGATCGGGTTTGAAATACCGGACGAATTTGTCGTCGGCTATGGCATCGACTACGCCCAACGCAATCGCAACCTGCCCTTCATCGGCAAGGTGCGTTTTGTGGACGGCTAAGATGACAAAACACGTGTCTGCGTAGCCAATTGAATTCAAACTTTCGAATACAAATAGACAAGGACCGCGAAATACCCTTACTCTTTCCATGAAAGTGGGAGGAATTTGATGAAGCGACTTGTTGCGACCGTTGGTGTAGTTATGGCGATTGTAGCGTTTGCCGGTGCATCGTCCGCAAAGGACAATAAGGGCAAAGGGCACGGAGCTAACAAAAACAAAGCTGAGAAAGTTATAAACTCAAACGGCAAGGCTGTTCCGCCCGGACAAATCAAACGATATACGCGCGGCCAGAAATTGCCGAATGATCTGAACTTTGACTACATTGACGACCTCGATAACTGGAAGCTGAAGCCGCTGGGTCCCGGTCAACGCTACATTCGGGTCGACGACGAAATTCTTTCCATCTCGGACGACACGAAAACTGTAATAGAAGCCGTTGGAATTGTTAGCGATTTGGCCAACTTGGCGGGCCGATACTAGAACACCCCTTCCAGCACTGCGTCTATGGCGCTTAGGAACACGCCGGTTCCTACAGGTATCAAGTCATCCGGAAAATCATAATCCGGGTTGTGCAATTGCGGGTGCGTCCGACCTGCACCCAACCAGAACATGGCCGTCTTTGCACCTTTGGAAAACTGGCCGAAGTCCTCCGAGAATTTCTGTGGGCTTTGGACAAGCTTGCAAGGCACGCCGTACGTCTTGCATGCAGTCTGCAGATATTCGACCGCCTCAGGATGGTTGACGCAGGCTTCAAACACATCGTCGTAAGTGATCTGGCACGCCAACCCATCAGACGCCGCGGCGTCCTGCACCAACGCTTCGGCGTCCGCAATCATCTGATGCATTCTGGCATCCGTCACAGTGCGCAAGGTCACCCATAGCTCTGCTTGTCCAGGTGCAACGCCGAATGTCCGCTCGCCCAAATTCGCATGAGTGACCGTCACCAGCGCAAAATCCTCGTCCAGATCGTCACCGCGGCTTAGGTTGGCCAATTTCGGGACTAGCTCAGACAACGCAAATGCCGGAGACACCCCATCTTGCGGTGCCGCGGCATGTGAGGTTTTCCCGACCAGTGTCACCTTCATTCCGCGAGAGGCACAATTTGCGGGCCCTTCGCACAGTTCGACCGAACCAAGGTCCAATCCCGGCAAGTTGTGAAGAGAAAACACATAATCTGGGGCTATGTTCGAAAAACCAGTTGAATTTCGGAACGCCGCAGCGCCTTTGCCGGTTTCTTCGGCGGGCTGAAAAATCAGAACGACGCGCCCTTTGGAGGGTCTACACCGCTTTAGCGCCTCAGCGACACCCAGCACCATGACCATATGGCCGTCATGCCCACACAAATGGCCATTACCAGCGTTCTGCGACGCGTATTCCGCATTGCTGATCTCTTGAATTGGCAAGCCGTCCAACTCGCAGCGGATGGCGACCGTCGGGCCGGGCCTGTTGCCCTCAAAGACTGCAGCGACTCCATAGCCGCCCAACCCTTGCAAGATACGGTCCGCACCAAGATCGGACAACAAACCGACCACGCGCGCCGAAGTCTCTCGCTCCTGCCCGGATAGTTCGGGGTAGCTGTGAAGATCGCGGCGTAAGACCGTGAGCCGTTCAAGGGCGTCCGGGGTCACCCTTGCTCCAGCATTTTTTGACGCGCATCCCGCAGGCGCGCAAAGTCATCGCCAGCGTGGTAGGACGAGCGGGTCAGCGGCGTTGCCGACACCATCAGGAACCCTTTGCCATAAGCCGCTTTCTCATACGATGAGAACTCTTCCGGTGTTACGAACCTGTCGACGCCGTGGTGCTTCGGCGTGGGTTGCAAGTATTGGCCGATCGTCAAAAAGTCGATGTCCGCCGCGCGCATGTCGTCCATGACCTGCCGCACCTCTTGTTCCTTTTCACCCAGACCAACCATGATGCCGGACTTGGTAAAGATAGACGGGTCAAGCTCTTTCACACGCTGCAAAAGGCGCAAAGAATGGAAATACCGCGCGCCGGGCCGAACCTCGGGATAAAGCCCCGGTACGGTTTCAAGGTTATGGTTAAACACGTCCGGCTTGGCTTCGACCACGACTTCCAAAACCTCGGGCTCACATTTCAGAAAGTCGGGCGTCAGAATTTCGATGGTCGTCTTGGGGGACCGATGGCGAATGGCGCGAATGGTCTGCGCAAAGTGATCCGCCCCGCCATCCGTAAGATCATCACGATCGACCGAGGTGATGACGACATGGTTCAGACCCAGTTTCTCGACTGCATGGGCAACACGTCCGGGTTCGAAAACATCCAGATCGTCAGGCCGTCCGGTCGCGATATTGCAGAAGGTGCAGCCGCGCGTGCAAATTTCGCCCATGATCATCATGGTGGCGTGGCCCTGGCTCCAGCATTCGCCGACGTTCGGGCATCCGGCTTCTTCGCAGACGGTGACAAGGTTGTTGTCCCGCATAATCTTGCGGGTATCGGCATAGCCCTTGCCGCCCGGTGCTTTGACGCGAATCCAACTGGGCTTTTTGGGCTGCGCGTTGTCCGGGCGATGCGCCTTTTCAGGGTGACGTTGTTCGGGGATCTTCAGATCACGCACGGCTGGCTTTCCTGACTTTGGGTCAATTTGCTTTGCTCTAACATAGTACGTCAAACTGTACCATGCCACCGACACATACCTGACATGCAACATAGTATCTGCTTTTCGGAAACGCAGAACATATGAACAATCCTGGGCAAATTATGGACGTTCTTTCAATAACCTCTGGTAATTCGCGGTTGCAGCAATTCTGACGTTGAAGCCAATTTAGAACTATTTTAAATACGTGCCAAATCATCATGAATCACAGGAGCTTGTTGATGAAAACCGGCACAAAATTACCTGCTGTCACCTTCCACACCCGCGTTCGCGATGAGGCCGTCGAAGGGCCAAATCCATATCGCTGGGAAGACAAAACCACAGCGGACTTTTTCTCGGGCAAGCGGGTCATCCTGTTTTCCCTGCCGGGCGCGTTTACGCCAACATGCTCGACCTATCAGCTTCCGGGGTTCGAAAACGGTTTTGCCGACTTTGCGGAAAAGGGAATCGACGCCATTTACTGCATGTCTGTGAATGACAGCTTTGTCATGAACAAATGGGCGCAGGATCAAGGCCTAAAGAACGTAAAGGTCATCCCTGATGGTTCCGGGGAATTCACCCGGAAAATGGGCATGTTGGTCGACAAGGACAACCTTGGTTTCGGAATGCGGTCTTGGCGTTACGCTGCCATTGTCAATGACGGCGTGGTCGAGGCTTGGTTTGAAGAACCAGGCTTGATGGACAACTGCCCCGAAGATCCTTACGGCGTGTCATCGCCCGATAACCTGATGAAGCATCTGGATGAGGCGAAAGAACCCGCCCTCGCTTAATCGCATAAGCTCAAAGATTAAGACCCGTCCCGGCGGGTCTTACTATTTTCGCGTCTCAGCAACGATGTCTTCGCCAACCTGACGTATGACATCCGCGAGACTGTCGAACCAATCTTCTGCGCTGGTGGACATACGACGCACCAGACCGATTGTTCGGAATGGTTGGGGCGCACCGAAACGCTGCAGCTTTAGGCCGGGAACGGCCTCAGTCTCAGCGCGGGCGGCTAGTTCGGGCATCAGCGTCAGGCCAAACCCTTCGGCGACTAGCCGGGACAAGGTGGCCAGCGAAGACGCACCCATGTTGATCAACCCACTGCTTCGATCCTGTCCACACACCTCCAACGCCTGATCCGTTAGGCAATGACCGTCATCCAGCAGCATGAGTTGTGTCGCCTGCAGATCCAATGGATGCAGCGCCTCAGGGTGTTGCGGCATAGACTGTAGCCGCCCGGCGCTGCCCGCCAACAGAAAGCGGTCTTCGAATAACGGAAGCTCAAACAACTCGGAGCCTCCAGCCGGCAGTGCCAACAATCCGGCATCAACCTCACCCGCACGAAGCATCGACAGCAGTCTCTCTGTTCTCGCCTCTCGTATCTGAACCTTCAAGGAAACATCCGCCGCGCGAAGTCCGGCAAGAACCCCTGGCAGCAGGTACGGAGCAATTGTTGGAATAATCCCAATCGAAAGCGATCTATGGCCACCCGACTGATCCTTTGCAAATTGATCCAGCCGATCCGCAGCCCCCAGAACCTGCCGTGCATGATCCAGCACATCCCGTCCCAACGGGGTCAGCAGAATATCGCGGGCTTGCCGTTCAAACAGCGTTCCGCCAAGTGTCTCTTCCAACGCCTTGATCTGAACGGACAAAGCGGGTTGCGAAACATGGCAAACCTGCGCAGCCCTGCCAAAATTCCGCTGCTCGGCCACGGCGTTAAAATACTGCAATTGCCTAAGGGTAAAATTCATAACCTTTGATTATCATATCGCGCCAGACCCGCAAGGCAGAACTATCGCTGGTCCGATCACCCTATAAGTCGGTTTTGTTCAGCCTTTTCCTCATAGTGTCGTTTGAGCCTTTGAAGGGCGATCCGCAGTACGATTTTTCCGGACCGAGCAGACCACCCCATCCGCTTTTCAGCCAATTCCAACCCTTCGAGATAACAACAACAAAGCAATGCAACGTCACTTAGGCCGGGGCCAAGATCGGAAAGGGCACTCTCAACCCGATTACGGGCATCCGATGACCCGCAACCATCACCGCTATGGTTCCCAAAGCTGCCGCGCCCTCCGGCGGTCAGGAAGTGATCCCAGTTTTGCGCGAGCTTTGGCCCGACCTGCGCCAACTCAAAATCTTCCCGCAGGCGTTCTCCGGCGCTGACCAGCGTTTCGTCCAAAAACGGCTTTCCGTCCCGATCACGTCGGCGCGCTAGCCCGATCAATGGGCTTTCCGCGGCGCTGTAACGAATTCTACGGGGTCGATCCCCCGCCCCCCGTGCCTGAGCCTTTGCGGTCATTGGCTGGAACGGAGTTTGCGCTTCGGACATCCCGAGTTCATTGCGTGTCCGCGCCCGGTTTTCCACCTCGGCCATCAACTGACCCAGCGCGGTTCGTCCGGCAGAAGAGATACGGTACCGTGAGATACGGCCCGGATTGTCACAGACGATCCAGTCCTTTAGGGCAAGCGCCTGAGCAACCCTGCAATCGACGACAGCCGTTCGTGTGCTTCCCTGATCGCCCGTGCCACGAACGACCACGGCTTTGTCCATATCTTCGGCGACGGCTAAGACTGACCCGGTCTCGCAAAGCCGTCGCAGAACTCTTAGTGCCTCACGCTCAAATTCTTCTTCGGCTGCGGCGATGTCATCGCCCCGAATGCCAGACAATGGTTCATCTTTGGCTGTGTTTTCCGAAAAATGTTCAGCAGCCAAAGATTGCAGCGCGGCATCCACCAATGGATCGTCCCGACGCGACTCGATACGTCGTATCTGCCTGAGTATGGTTGACGCATGGCACCCTGCTGACCGCGCAATGTCGCGGATCGACTGTCCGGTTTCGGTATGCGCAAGATACCGCTGCGCCCCTTCGGGAACCCAAGCCGGAATGGTGAAAGCCATGTTATTTTCCATAGTTAGTTGCCCTCGTAGACAATTCAATTCTGTTCTCTATCGCCCCCGGTGAATTTGTTAACCAATTCTAACTAGAGTCGCTTTCGTTACTCGTTCGTTAACTAGCGAGGACAAGAACCAGATTTGTTTTAAAAACATAAACACTCATGAAGTCAGAGTTCGGCCAGACCGTGGTTGAGGCAACACCCGCTTAGGTTGTGTGACACTCAGGGCAACTGCCACACTGCAATGGAACTTTGAAATGCAAGACCTGATGACAATGATCTCGTCCCTACGCCGCCCGCGCCTGTTGGCCCGCGCTGCAAAGCACGGCGCGCAAGACTATGATCGGGATCGTCATCTACAGCGAATTTTGGGATATGGCTCATTGCCCGGAAACGGGGCGGCCCTCGTTCGCTTGATAGAGATGGAGAAAGAAGCCAACGCGCAAAGAATGGCCGAAGACGCTGCCTATTCTCTGGTTCGGCATCTGGATATTCTGATCGCGCTACTGGGAGAGGCGCAACTGTTCAAAGCCAGTCGCGCCCCTCAATATCACTGACTTAGGTAAAGGCGTCCGGCATGGATGCCTTTTTCTTTTCAATGTACTCGTTCAGAGCGGCATGGACGCCTGGGTCGAGCTGCGGTTGCTGATAGTTGGCCAGCAAGTGTTCGACCCGCGACGTCGCCAGTTGACGCGTGTCACGACCGCCCTCGTCTTCCCAGGTTTCGAACGGCTTGTAATCCAGCAGATCGGACTTCCAGAACGCCTCTTTGAAGTTGGCCTGCGTATGAGCGCATCCCAGATAGTGTCCTCCGGGGCCGACTTCGCGGATAGCATCCATGGCCTGCGCGTTTTCATCATAGGCCACGCCTTTGGCGATACCGTGCAGAACGCCCAATTGGTCGGCATCCATGACGAACTTTTCAAAGTCGGCCACCAGACCGCCCTCCAGCCAGCCGCAAGAATGCAGCATGAAGTTCACACCGGCCATCAGACCCATATTCAACGAGTTCGCGGTTTCATACGCGGCCTGTGCGTCCGGCAGTTTTGAGCCGCAGAACGAACCCGCCGATCGGAACGGCAGCCCCAGACGACGTGCCAGCTGGCCCGCGCCGTAGGTGACCATAGACGCCTCGGGTGTCCCAAAGGTCGGCGCACCCGAGTTCATGTCGATCGACGACACGAACGCACCAAAGATTGCAGGCGCACCCGGACGGATGATCTGGCTATAGGCTACACCAGCCAGAACTTCGGCCAGAACCTGCGTCAGCGTTCCAGCAACCGAGACCGGAGCCATCGCGCCACCCACAATAAAGGGCGAAATGATGCAGGCCTGATTGTTGGCCGCGTAGACTTCCAAAGAGCCCATCATCACATCATCGAAGGTCATCGGCGAGTTGATGTTGGTCAGCGACGTCATGACCGTGTTTTCCTGCACGAATTCCTTGCCGAACAGGATCTCGCACATCTCAACCGAATCCTGCGCACGGCTGGGATCGGTTACCGAACCCATGAAAGGCTTATCCGACAGGGTCATATGCGCCATCAGCATGTCGAGGTGACGCTTGTTCACCGGAATGTCCGTGGGTTCGCAAACTGTCCCGCCCGAGTGATGCAGCCACTTGGACATATAAGCCAGCTTCACGAACTTGTTGAAATCGTCCATGGTCGCATAGCGACGGCCACCCTGCGCATCACGCACGAAGGGCGGGCCATAGACCGGGGCCAGAACCAGATTGCGGCCACCGATGACCACCGATTTCTCGGGGTTGCGGGCGTGCTGGGTGAACTCGCTGGGGGCGGTCTTGATCAGCTCGCGCGCAAGACCTCGGGGGATGCGGACGCGCTCGCCATCCACATCTGCACCCGCATCCTTCCAACGCTCCAGTGCGGCGGGGTTGTCGACAAAGTTGACACCGACCTCGGCCAGAATGGTTTCGGCGTTGGTTTCGATGATCTGCAACGCTTCTTCGTTCAGAACTTCGAAGTTCGGAATATTGCGTTCGATGTATTTTGCCGTTTCGATTCGTACCGCGGTGCGCTCGGCGCGGCGGGCAGCGCCACCGCCACCTCTCGCCCTGCGCCGGGTGTTTGCCTCAGCCATGTGAAGATCCCGTGTGTTGGTTGGTTTGAGAATTCTGTTACAGGAGCTGACAGGGGCAAAGCATATAAATTACGGCGATACAGGTTAAAAAGCGACATTTCCGTTGAGCGCACCAGTTAGCTGATTAGGGTGACTTTGATATGGGCTTACTCAATAGTAATCTGTTTTCGCTTTGTTTTTCCACGTTCCAACCCAGATGTTGGTACATGGACACCGTGGAATGCATCAAACGGTGAGTCCGCAGCGTGAGGCGCGATATTCCCCTGTCGCGCGCAACGCTTTCGGCTTGGTCCAGCAATCGTCCCGCGATCCCTCGGCCTTGTGCGTTGGGTGCCACCGCAAGATTGAATATCATCACTGCATCGTCCACTTGCCCAAAAACGATGTATCCAACGATTTCAGCATTCATCTCGGCCACAACCCCGCCATGGGACCGGATGTCATCGGCCACACCCCCTGTTACATCCGGCAGATCCGGAATATCGCGCAATGCGGGTGCATAAGCGGCGGCGAGACAATTCGTGACCTTGCCTACATCAGCAAGAGTGGCTTTTCGCAACGTGATCTCTGACATGTAAGATCCTATTGGCGTTATCCTGAGGCACAATTGCACAAATGATGTCATTGCGCTTGCACATGCAAGGCTTGCGACCTAATAGCCAACCATGACCCAGGACACCCATGACCGCCTTCTGATCATCGACTTCGGCAGCCAGGTAACGCAGCTTATTGCGCGACGCCTTCGTGAGCTGAACGTCTATTGCGAAATCCACCCCTATCAGAATGTCACGATGGACTTTGTGCGCAAGATGGCGCCAAAGGCTGTGATTTTCTCGGGCGGCCCCGACAGCGTAACGCGCGAGGGTTCACCGCGCGCCCCGCAAGAGATTTTCGACTATGGCGTGCCGATTTTGGGCATCTGCTATGGCCAGCAGGTGATGATGCACCAATTGGGTGGCAAGGTCGAAAGCGGCCACGGCACTGCCGAATTCGGTCGTGCTTTTGTCACACCCAAGGGCAAATTGGACATTCTAGATGGCTGGTTTTCCGAGGGTGACGAGCAGGTCTGGATGAGCCACGGTGATCACGTCAGCGAAATCGCACCGGGTTTTGAGGTGTTCGGCACCTCGCCCAACGCGCCTTTTGCGATCACTGCCGACAGCACACGCCACTTCTATGCCGTTCAGTTCCACCCCGAGGTGCACCACACCCCCAAAGGCGCGAAACTGTACGAGAATTTCGTCAAACTGGCCGGGTTCAAGGGTGACTGGACCATGGGTGCCTATCGTGATGAGATGATCCGCAGAATACGCGAGCAGGTGGGCGACAAGAAGGTCATCTGCGGGTTGTCTGGCGGCGTCGACAGCTCGGTCGCGGCGATCCTGATCCATGAGGCGATCGGAGATCAGTTGACCTGTGTGTTCGTCGATCACGGCCTGCTGCGCAAGAACGAGGCCCAGGAAGTCGTCGGCATGTTCCGCGACAACTACAACATCCAACTGATCCACGCTGACGAAAGCGAGTTGTTCCTTGGCGAACTCGAAGGCCAGTCCGACCCCGAGACTAAGCGCAAGATCATCGGCAAGCTGTTTATCGACGTGTTCCAGAAACATGCCGACACCATCGACGGGGCCGAGTTCCTGGCGCAGGGCACGCTCTACCCCGATGTCATTGAATCGGTGTCCTTTTCCGGCGGCCCATCGGTCACGATCAAGTCGCACCACAATGTCGGCGGCCTGCCTGAGAAAATGGGCCTGAAACTGGTCGAACCCCTGCGCGAACTGTTCAAGGACGAGGTCCGCGCTTTGGGCCGCGAACTGGGTCTCCCGGCCAGCTTCATCGGCCGACACCCCTTCCCCGGCCCTGGTCTGGCGATCCGTTGCCCCGGTGAAATCACCCGCGAGAAACTGGACATCCTGCGCGAGGCGGATGCCGTCTATATCGACCAGATTCGCAAGCACGGCCTTTATGATGAGATCTGGCAGGCTTTCGTGGCCATCCTGCCGGTGCGCACCGTGGGCGTGATGGGGGACGGACGCACATATGATTATGCCTGCGCGCTTCGGGCAGTGACGTCGGTGGACGGCATGACCGCCGATTATTACCCCTTCACCCACGAATTCCTTGGTGAAACCGCCACGCGGATTATTAACGAGGTCAAAGGCATCAATCGGTGCACATATGACATCACCTCAAAACCACCCGGAACGATTGAGTGGGAATGAAACAAAAAGCCGGGCTCTGTCCCGGCTTTTTTATTTAACTTCACCCAGAAACCCATAGGTTTCATGTCAGAAACCACGATTCCTTCAGGCTGGTGAATGGACAGTAGTAAACCTCAGATCGGAAAGGCTGCGCTCTGGATGACGGGGGCCATTGCGGCCTTCTCGTCAATGGCAATCGCGGGCCGTGAGTTGAGCGTGACGCACGACACGTTTGAAATCATGTTTTACCGCAGCCTTGTTGGAATCGTTGTCGTGTCCTTGGTTCTAACTTTGTCCAGCACGTGGCATCACGTTACCACCAAGCGCATTGGCCTGCATTGTGTGCGAAATGTCATGCATTTCACCGGGCAAAACCTGTGGTTTTATGCCGTTACGGTTATTCCTTTGGCGCAGGTCTTCGCGCTTGAGTTTACGCAACCGATCTGGGTCATTCTTCTTTCTCCTTTGCTACTGGGGGAAAGGCTGACAACCGTAAGGGTAATGTCGGCACTTATCGGGTTCGCGGGTATCCTGATCGTCGCCCGCCCTGGCGCAGCCCCCCTGAGCACCGGCCTGATTACTGCAGCTCTTTCAGCGGTGTTCTTTGCACTCACGACAATATCGACAAAGAAACTAACCCAATTCGCCAGTATTGGATGCATCATGTTCTGGCTGACTGTCATTCAGGCCATTCTGGGTTTGGTGGCATCTGGGATAGACGGGCAGATCGCTTTGCCATCGGCACAAACGGCTCCGTTTTTGCTGTTGGTTGGTCTGGCGGGGCTGCTTGCCCACTATTGTATAACGAACGCTTTGGCGATTGCTCCGGCGACTGTCGTGGTGCCTTTTGACTTTGCGCGGCTGCCGACAATCGCGATCGTCGGTATGATTCTCTACCAAGAACCGCTTGACCAATGGACCCTTCTGGGCGCTGCCGTGATCTTCTCAGGTATCTTTATGAATGTTCACGCCGAAAATCGTAACCGATTAGCAACACTCCCCGGCCACCAGCCAAACAAGTAACGCACCGTCACCTGTTGACGATAAGGTAAAGCATCAGAGAATAACGAGCATCATGTAGGTGGTCAGCCTTATCCACTCAAGCACTAGTGCTGACCGAACAAGTGACCTTTGAGGGAGGAACTAGATGAAAAAAGCGCTTCTACAGGCGTGCGCTGTGTGCGTTGGCGCTACAGGGGCCTATGCTGGCGGCTTGGACCGCAGCGGCCAGGGCGTCAACATTCTGTTCGAAGAAGGCAATGTTGTTCAGTTGCGGCTTGGCTACGCTGACCCGGACGTGAGCGGGTCGCAGAATGGCGTTCCGTCCGGCAACGTGGCAAACAGCTTCTTTTCGCCGGGCCTTGCGTACAAGCATTCGTTCAATGACCGTCTGGATTTTGCGGTCATCTACGACGAGCCGTTCGGTGCGGATGTCAGCTATCCCAGCGCCTATCCGCTGTCGCAAAACCCGCTTGCTATTGCAGGCGGACGCAACAACGACGTCCTGCGCGCCGAAGCTGACGTAGACGCAATTACTGCGCTGCTTCGCTACAAGTTCGATGGCGGTTTCAGCGCCATTGGTGGTATCCGTGGCCAGCGTGCAGATGCGTCCGTTGCGGTCCCTGCTGCTGCTGGGTATTCGTTTGATCCCGGCGCCGAAGTTGACTTCGGCTATGTTGTCGGTGTCGCATGGGAACGCCCTGAGATCGCGGCGCGTGTCTCGCTGGTCTACAACTCGAAGATCACGCATAACTTCAGCGGCAACGAGACTTTCAACCTAGCACCTCCGCCGGTTCCAGTGCCTTTGGTTTCGGTTCCGTCCGAAACCGAAGTCGAAACGCCGCAGTCGGTCAACCTGGACTTCCAGACGGGTGTTGCACCTAAAACTCTGGTCTTCGGTTCGATCCGTTGGGTCGACTGGCCACAAACCGTTCTGGCTCCGACAAACTATGTTGCAATTACCGGTTCGAACCTTGTGGATTACGAAGACGATACCTTCACCTACACGCTGGGCGTAGGCTATCAGTTCTCCGAAGCATTCTCGGGGGCCGTTTCCGTTGGTTACGAACCTTCGACCGACGCCTTGGTCTCGAACCTGGGCCCGACTGACGGGTTTTGGAGCCTTGGTCTGGGCGGCACCTACTCGTTCGAGCAGGCGCAGATTTCGGGCGGTATCCGCTACACCGACATTGGTGATGCGACGACCACCACCGGTGGTCAGTTCTCGGGCAACTCAGCCTGGAGTGTTGGTCTGCAGCTGACCTACGCTCTGAACTGATCGAGCGTCAAACGATCTGAATAGAGGCCTCGCCAATCGGCGGGGCCTTTTCGCATGTTTCGGGTCGCGTTTCTTTTGGCTGAATGCGAAACATCAGCATGGCACCGCAGAAACGCATATCCACTCAGGCTTGGGCCGAGCTTTTGTTGCTTGGGCTGATCTGGGGCGCATCCTTTGTTTCTATCAGGATTGCGCTGGACACCATTCCCGTCATGACTTCGGTTCTTCATCGTGTCCTGTGGGCGATGTTGGCACTTTGGATCGTAGTATGGATCAAAGGCACAAGAATCCCGACTAACCCGCGTATCTGGGGCGCGTTTCTGGTTATGGGGCTTCTGAATAACACGATACCCTTTACCCTGATGGCATGGGGACAATTGCATATCGAAACGGGCCTGACTTCGATCCTGAATGCGGCGACAGCGATCTTTGGCGTATTGATCGCGGCCATGTTCTTCAAAGATGAAAAACTGACTCAAGGTCGTGCCCTGGGCGTGGGGCTGGGCTTTACGGGCGTGGCGATTGCTATTGGGCTTAACAACTTCACCAAATTCGATCTGCAAAGCGCCGCACAACTGGCGATCATCGCGGGCGCAATCTCATATGCATTGGCCGGTACATGGGCCCGAAAGACTTTGTCTAGCCTCCCACCGATTGTTGCGGCAGCGGGAATGCTTACAAGCTCAACCATCGTTATCCTGCCGATAACACTTGCAGTTGATGGTGTTCCATCGTTGGCGTTGCCCACATCAACTTGGCTGGCCATCTCGTATTACGCGCTGATTGCCACGGCGGGCGCATATCTGTTGTATTACCGCGTACTGGCCATGGCAGGTGCTGGAAACCTATTGCTAGTAACCCTCATAATCCCGCCCGTGGCGATTGTTTTGGGCGCAATCCTTCGGGATGAAACCTTGCAGCCTCAGGCCTATGCGGGGTTCGCCGTGCTCGCGCTGGGGCTGCTGATACTCAACCGCTCATCCACTCCTGATTGACGCCAACCCCTGCCCCATTTAGCAAGGTTGCAAAAAGGGATAGCGGACCATGATCTACAGCTCGGCAAAAGAGTGGCGCGAGGCGGCAAGAAAGAAGGTGCTGTTTTTCGGCATGTCGGGCCTTGGCAAGACCTATGTGTCCAATGTCCTGCGTGATTCTGGCGACTGGTTCCACTACTCGATCGACTACCGAATCGGAACGCGATACATGGGCGAGTACATCGCAGACAATGCCAAAGCGCAGGCCATGAAAGTGCCGTTTCTGCGCGACCTTCTGCTGTCGGACTCAATCTATATCGGCTCGAATATCACGTTTGAAAACCTAACTCCGGTTGCCGCTTATCTGGGCAAACCGGGTGATCCGGCGCTGGGCGGGCTGGAATTGTCAGAATATCGCCGCAGGCAGGAACAGTTTCGCATGGCCGAGATTCACGCCCTTTTGGATACGGAATACTTCATCGACCGCGCCGAACGCCTGTATCAGTACCCTCATTTCATTTGCGACACAGGTGGTTCGATCTGTGAGTGGGTTGATCCAAACGACCCTCGTGATCAGGTTCTATCCGAATTGTCTCGCCAGACGCTGATGATCTGGCTAAGGGGCGACGAGGAACACACAGCCGAGCTGATCCGCCGTTTTGACAAAGCCCCCAAACCGATGTCCTACCAGCCCGAATTCCTTACACGGGTCTGGGAGGAATATTTGGATGAAAACGGGTGCCAGCCCGCGCAAGTTGACCCGGATGCCTTCGTCCGATGGACCTATGCGCGCGCGCTTGCACATCGGCAGCCGCGCTATCAGGCGATGGCCGACAATTGGGGCGTATCCATCTCGGCGAAAGACATGCACGACGTCAGAGATGCCTCTGATTTCGACGAGTTGATCGAACGCACCCTTGAGACACGCCCAAACCGCGCTTAACTATCGCTCTTACACAATAATTCCAAAGGCTAGCACCTGATGCCAATCAAGATTCCCGCCGACCTGCCCGCATTTGACGTCCTCACCAATGAGGGCGTCATGGTCATGGCTGAGGATCAGGCTATGCGTCAGGATATTCGCCCCTTGCGCATCGGGCTGTTGAACTTGATGCCCAAGAAAATCCAGACGGAAAACCAGTTTGCCCGTCTAATCGGCGCGACCCCATTGCAGATTGATCTGTCGCTGATCCGCATGACCGAGCATCGGACCAAAACCACAGCAGCCGAACACATGGCCGAGTTTTATCGCCCGTTTCAGGAGGTCAAGGATCAGAAATTCGATGGCCTGATCATCACTGGCGCACCAATCGAACATCTGGAGTTTCAGGATGTGACGTATTGGGACGAAATCAGCGAAGTGTTCGACTGGACACAAACCAACGTACACTCGACCTTTGGCGTTTGCTGGGGCGGGATGGCGATGATCAACCACTTCCATGACGTCAAAAAACACATGCTGGACGCCAAGGCGTTCGGGTGCTTCCGGCATCGAAACTTGGATTCGGCCTCGCCGTTTCTTCGTGGATTTTCAGACGATTGCGTGATCCCTGTCAGCCGCTGGACCGAAATGAAACAGGATGAGATTGACAGTGCTGAGGGACTGAAGACCTTGCTGGGCAGCGAAGAAGTTGGTCCCTGCCTTGTCGAGGACCCCGCGCACCGCGCAATCTACATTTTCAATCACTTCGAATATGACAGTGACACGCTAAAGCAGGAATACGATCGCGACGTGGCGAGTGGCGCGCCCATCAATGTGCCAAAGAACTACTATCCGGATGACGATCCAAGCCAATCTCCGCAGAACCGGTGGCGCAGTCATGCGCATCTGCTCTATGGCAACTGGATCAATGAGATCTATCAGTCGACCCCATTCGATATGAATGCAATTGGCCGTTAAAACCGTCGTAACCCTGGGGCTGTTCCTATCCGGCCTGACACTGTTGACGGTTTGGCGCGCGTCACAAAACGAAGCGCGCGCCGAAGCATCCTTCCCGCCCGAAGGACAGATTGTCGATGTGGACGGCATCCCAATCCATGCGGTCGTGATGGGGCAAGGCCCGGATGTGGTTCTGATCCATGGGTCCAGCGGGAATACGCGAGATATGACGTTTGCGTTGGCTCCGATTTTGGCTGAAAACTTCCGGGTGATCGTTTTTGACCGCCCCGGTCTTGGCTATAGCGGAAGCTTTAACCCCGACGGGGAAACGATTGAAGAACAAGCGGAAATACTTCAGAAAGCTGCCGCGTTACTCGGCGCAGACAAACCGATTGTTGCCGGTCAGAGTTATGGCGGTTCAGTCTCGCTTGCATGGGCCGTTACACGTCCGGACAATATCGCGGGTTTGGTCCTGATCGCCCCCGCCGCGATCCCGTGGGAAACCCCGCTGGATGGGTTCAACAGGCTCGCGTCAACTTCGGCAGGCAACACGCTGGCTTTGCCTTTGATCAGCGCATTTGTGCCGGACTGGTATGTAGAAAAAGCGCTTGACCAGGTTTTTGCCCCTCAGTCCGCACCAGACGGCTATGCCAGCCACTTTGGGCCCGGCCTGACCATTCGCCGAGCATCGATGCATGCAAATGCCAAACAGCGCGCAAATCTTCTTGAAGAAATCCGCACCCTGCAACCACAATACAAAGACATTTCCGTTCCGACCGAAATCGTGCATGGAACTGCGGACGACACGGTTGGGCTGGATTGGCACTCCGAGCGCCTGATTGAACAAATTCCCGGCGCCGAGTTGATCGAACTGCCCGGAATTGGACACATGCCACAAGTGGTCGCCGCGCCTGAAGTGGCCGAAGCCATCGACCGGGCGGCACAACGGGCGGGTTTGCGTTAAAGCCTCGGCTAATCCATAGTAGGAATTGGATTTTATCGAGAGGTAGTTCATGGCCCGGTCTGAAAAAGGTTCCATCGAAAAGTACTTCCGCAAAGACGCTCCAAAGGACGTTCGATCCGCTATCGAGAAAGCAGATAAGGATGACATCCTGAATTCCGGCTTTCCATATGACGAGCGAATGAAGCGCAAAGAATATGAAAAACAGATGGAGGCGTTGCAGATTGAATTGGTCAAGATGCAATCTTGGGTGAAGGAAACCGAACGCCGGATCGCTATCATTTTCGAAGGGCGCGACGCGGCGGGCAAAGGCGGCACGATCAAACGCTTTCGGGAAAATCTAAACCCTCGAGGTGCCAGAAACGTCGCCCTTAGCAAACCGTCGGATCAAGAACGCAGCCAATGGTATTTCCAACGATATATCCCGCACCTGCCCGCAGCTGGAGAAATCGTGTTCTTCGACCGAAGTTGGTATAATCGTGGTGTCGTCGAGAACGTGTTTGGGTTTTGCACCCCGGAAGAACGCGAGAGGTTCTTTCGGCAGGTATTGCCCCTGGAAACCAGTCTGATCAACGACGGTATTCATCTGTTCAAGTTCTGGCTGAATGTGGGACGGGCCGAGCAGCTTAACCGGTTCTTATCCCGCGAGACTGACCCGTTGAAACAATGGAAACTCAGCCCGATTGATATTCTGGGGCTTGGTAAATGGGATGAATACAGCCAGTCCATCTCGGAAACCCTAACGCGCAGCCACACCGAACAGTGCCCTTGGACCATCGTGCGATCGGATGACAAGAAACGTGCGCGCCTTGCCGCCATTCGAACCGTTCTACACGCCTTGGACTATGACGAGAAAGACGTCAAAGCCATAGGCGAGGTCGACACGAAAATCTGCGGCGGCCCCGAAATCTGGGATTCGTGATGAAATTCACGTGTCTCCAACGCGATAGACATTGGACGAAGGCGCCAACTCTGATTATGTCAAGTTTCGCCCATTCACGACAACAAAGGCACCTGACCCAGGGATGACGAAACGCGGCTATCACCACGGCAACCTCAAACAAGCCCTGATCGAGGCCGCTTTATCCCTGATCGAGGAAAAAGGCCCAACGGGTTTTACCCTGTCTGAGGCCGCCAAAACCGCCGGTGTGACGCCAGCGGCGGTCTACCGGCACTTTCAGGGCCGTGAAGACCTGATTGCCGAAGCAGCCAGACAAGGGTTCGAGATGTTTGCGGACCTCATGCAGTATGCCTACGACAAGGGGCAACCGTCGGCACTTGCTGCCTTCGAAGCAACGGGGCGCGCCTATCTTGCATTTGCGCGCAAGCACCCGGGCCATTACATCGCGATGTTCGAAAGTGGCGTTTCCATCAACCGCACGCCTGAACTTTCCTTGGCTGCCAACCGGGCAAAAAGCGTATTGGAAAAGGCCGCAGCTGACTTGTCGCAGCACATACCACCTGAAAAACGCCCTCCAGCCTCCATGTTCAGCGCCCATATTTGGGCCATGAGCCACGGTGTCGTGGAACTTTATGCAAGAAACACCGGTGCAACATCGCCCTTCCCTCCCGAAGACTTACTGGAGTCGGGAATTGGCATTTATCTCAGGGGTTTGGGATTGGTGCCGCAAGACGACTGATCAGAACACCGACCTTGGCTGCGGCAAGCTGAGGCCAGAGGTTACGTTAATCAGATCCATTTCCCCCATCCCCTTGATGTCCACACGTCCCAGCTCCGAGACCTGAAATTCATCAATCAGGGCGTATTTCATATCTTCAGGCGCAACAATATTCATAGGGTTAGCAAAGACTTGCAGCCGCGAGGCAATGTTCACCGCCGGTCCAAACACGTCGTAGACATATTTCTGAATCCCGACGACAGAGCCCACCGCAGGCCCCATTCCAAGTCCGATGCGGGCCTGCCATTTATGAGGGTGGCTTTCGTTGCGCCGTTCCAGATAACGCAGGAATCTGACCGCACAATGCGCAACCGCCGTCGCGTGATCCGGGGTCGCGTCCGGCATCCCGGACACGGCAAGGTATGCGTCCCCGATTGTTTTGATCCGCTCGCATCCGAACTGTTCGACGATCCGGTCAAAGGCCGTGAAGATGTCATTCAACTCGCTCAAGGTCACGGTCGGATCTGTTTTGGCCGCAAAATCCGTAAACCCGACAAAATCCAGCATGACCACTGAAACCTGATCATAAAGCTGCGGCGTGACAACGCCGAAGGTCTTGAACTCTTCATACACCGCGCGCGGCATCAGGTTCAGCAACAGACGCTCGACACGCTCTTTTTCACGCTCCAGTTCACGTGTGTTACGCTCGACCATTGTCGAGTAGCTGTCGATCATACTCTCCAACTCGCGGATGCGCGTGATGTTTTGGTATTCAACAACCAGCAACTGCTCTTCCGAACCATTTGCCAGAGACACGGCCATCGCAAAGACCAGAGTCCGACGCTTTGGTTTGATCTGCATTTCGACCGAGTAGCGCAGACCCGATTGTTTGACGTCATCCAGCTCGCGCGGGTCCAGATCGGGGAACATATCCAGCAATGTCTGCCCTTCGGACGGTGCTCCGAACCATTCGGAAAAGGGACCATTATAGAATACAAACCCAAGGTCCGAGGCCCGCACAACGGCAATCCCCACTCCAATTGCCCGCAGCAATTGTTCATTTATCGCCAGAATGCTCATGCTGCGTTGCGCGTCACGATGATTGCGCGCTTGGATTCAATGGCATTCAGCGCGATCTTGATATGAGCGTCCTCCATACCGTGCATTTCCAAAGCCTGGCCGAACAAATCCGCCATTTCGTCAAAATCAGCATGAGAAATATTCAGGTGTCGATGAACGGCCTCGATCCTGTCATCGCTGAACGACGCCGGGCCGCCCACAAGCGAAGAAACAAACTTGGTTTGGTGATCAATCAGGCGAGGCATGTCAATGTCTTCGAAATGATCTCCGATCTGGTCGGAATCCAAAGCCATCTCGTAGAACGTCATCACGATCCGGCTGATCGTTTTGAAGCCGCCATAGCGTTCATAAATCGTCTGACTCATACCAAAAACCCAAGTGCCAATTGGAAACAACACCGCGAGGTTATATCAAAATGGTAGTTTTGTTAACGCTTATAGGGCAAATGACCACGTTCGGTGCAAATGACGCTGCAATCGTTGCGCGCTTACACCTTTAGATCCTTTGCGCAGGGGATAAATCCGACGTAACCGCCCCGCTCCAACAATCGCTTTTCACCGCCCACCCGCCAGTACAATTTCCTCTGAGCCGCGCGAAGTTCACGCCGAATGCGGAACCAGCTTGGTCCTTTATCCAGACCGGTATTCGTTTTGGTGTCTATCGACCGCTCACTGACCTTTACTTCTTCATCTGTCTGATCCTGTTGCTTTGACCAGATCATCTGAACGCCCACAGCAGGAAAACACTGATACATGCGCCAATCTGTGCGGGGATAGGAAATGAAGTCGTCCAGATGGTCTGAATACTGCTCGGACCAGGAAAGAAGCTTCCGACACGCGGTTTGGGTCACAATATAAGCGGCTGCGCTAGGAGCCATCTCAAGCATAGGTCTGACCGGAACGTCCGAAATGTGGCCTACTTCCCCAAATCTCATTGACCTTGGGGAATAATCGAGCTTGACCATATCGTACTCAGCCGGATTACTCAGCAAGGTCGAGACTTTCTTGCCCGTTTCCGCAGACAATTCCACGTCATCTTCAAATATTGCAACCGACTGAAGGCCGCGATCCAACGCAGCCTGCCAAACCGCACGGTGGCTTTCAAAGCACGCAATTTCACTTTGCTTTAGCCCCCAGCGGCTGCCCGCACCCGGCACATAGCCGTTATTGTCCAAGGCGCCCGGCACCTGACCATCGACTGCGCTGAACCGTGCGGCACCGGCCACGCCTGCAGCGGTAAACTGCCCTTCCATAAAGTCACGCCGTGCTGAGACACGGTCCAAGTTGATATAGAAAATACCCGTTTCCGGGGGCAGTTCGTGATCACTCACGGCAATTCCTTTCCAGTCACCCCGTCAGATAGACACCGGCGGCGGGGACATTCAACCGCCAACTTCATCTGGATGATCTATCCACCGACCAAGAACCCGGCTAGGTTTTGATCGGAAAACAAGAAACAGGTCTTCAGCTATGTCATCACATGGGTATTCCAGCGGACGCCTCAACCTGCCTTTCGTAGGCATATCAACCTTCGGCAAGTCACCCTATGTCGAGGACTGGGATCAGATAGACGCAGACGTGGCCGTTCTTGGCGCTCCGTTCGATTTCGGCACCCAGTGGCGGTCGGGCGCTCGGTTCGGGCCGCGTGCCGTGCGCGAGGCGTCGACCCTGTTCAGCTTTGGTCACGCGGGGGCCTATGATCACGAAGATGACGCGACCTATCTGGATAGCTCGGTCCGCATGGTTGATATCGGGGACGCCGACATCATCCACACCAAGACCGAGGAAAGCCACGCCAACATCCAGTTCGGAGTGCAGAAAATCCTGAACGCAGGGGCCCTACCTGTCACCATTGGCGGCGATCACTCGGTCAATATCCCTTGCATCAACGCATTTGCCGCGAATTGTGCCGAGAATGGTCCTATCCATGTGGTCCAGATCGACGCGCATCTGGATTTCGTCGATGAACGCCATGGTGTCACTGCCGGGCACGGCAACCCGATGCGGCGCGCGATCGAGAAAGACTATGTCTCGGGCATGACCCAGTTGGGCATTCGCAACGTATCCTCGACCGCGAAGGAAGGCTACGACGATGCCCGCGCCCGTGGCTCAGACATTCTGTCGGTGCGGCAGGTCCGCAAACTGGGAACCGAGGGCGTATTGGCCCGCATCCCTGAGGGCACGCGGTATTATGTGACGATTGATATCGACGCTTTTTGCCCTTCGATTGCGTCAGGCACCGGCACGCCCAGCCACGGGGGTTTTCTGTATTATGACGTGCTGGAAATCCTGCAAGGTCTGGCGCAACGCGGCGATGTGGTAGGCATTGATCTGGTCGAAGTCGCGCCGAATTACGACCCAACCGAAAGCACACAAATTCTAGCCGCGCAGGTGTTGCTGAATTTCATCGGCTTCATTTTTCACGAACGTGGCAAGAGGGGCTAAACGCCCCTCTTGCCCTTTGTGTCAGTTGATCGTGTTGTGTTCCGGCCCATATGGGAAGCCGGTGATGTTCTCGGCTCCGTCATCGCCGACAACCAGAATGTCATGCTCACGATAACCACCCGCGCCGGGCTGACCTTCGGGAATCCACAGCATCGGCTCGATTGACACGACCATACCCGGCTCCAGCACCGTGTCGATATCCTCGCGCAGCTCCAGCCCCGCTTCGCGCCCATAGTAGTGGCTGAGGACGCCGAACGAGTGGCCATAGCCGAACGACCGGTATTGCAGCAGGCCCTCATCAGCGAAGAACCGGTTGATCTCGGCGGTGATGCCCGAACAGGTCGCGCCGGGTTTAATCAGGCTTAGGCCCAATTCGTGCGCGGCGACGTTGGCCTTCCAGATGCGCAGGCTGTCAGCGTCTGGCTCGCCCAGGAACAGCGTACGCTCCAACGCGGTGTAATAGCCCGAGATCATCGGGAAGGTGTTCAGCGACAGGATATCGCCCTTTTGCAGGGCCCGCTTGGTTACGGGGTTATGCGCGCCATCAGTGTTCAGGCCAGACTGGAACCAGACCCAAGTGTCGCGGTATTCGGCATCCGGGTATGCGCGGGCAATCTCGGCCTCCATCGCGTCACGCCCAGCCATGGCGATCTCGATCTCAGTCGCGCCTTCGCGGATCGCGGCGTGGATGGCGGCACCGCCCACATCTGCGGTACGAGCCCCACCCTTGATCAGTTCTATCTCTTCTGCGGATTTCACCATCCGGGCCGCCATCGTATCACCGGCCACATCCACCAACTCGGGCTGTCCCAGCATTGCAAGCGCCGTGTCGCGTGCGGCCAGTGTCATGTGGTCGCCTTCAATACCGATCCGCTTAGCACCACCGATCAGGTCGGCCACCGCGCGCCAGTAATTGTCGCGTTTCCAGTCGGTGTAGATGACGTTTTCCTCGACCGAGCGTCGCCAAGGCTGGCCCGCGTCGATATTGGCCGAAACCGTCGTACACGCTTCCTGCGTCACAACACAGCCGTAAGGACGGCCAAAGGCGCAATACAGAAAGCCCGAGTAATAGGCGATATTGTGCATCGAGGTCAGCAGCACCGCCGGTATATCCCGCGCGGCCATCATGGCGCGCAGGCCCGACAGGCGGCGGGCATATTCTGCCTTGCTGAACGGCAGCGGGGCCTTGTCGCCATTGTGGCTGGTGAAGAACTCCGGGCGGTTTGTTAGATCTGTCATTATGCTCTCTCCTGCAATGCCGGACGAAGGGTGCCCGGCCACAAGTCCCGGCGTTCAGGACAAGCGGCCTCGGGAACCGAGAGCCATGCGCCCGTTTGACTGTCACGACGCCATCGTGACCGGGCTACACAAGGGTACGGCTAAATCACGCCGTGGCGCGCGTCAAGCGGGGGAAAGTCCCCGCAGACGCTCGGACCGGCGGCGCAGCAATTCAACCGTGGTCAGCAGCGCGATCGAGATCACCACAAGGATCGTCGCCACCGCCAGAATGGTCGGGCTGATCTGTTCGCGCAGGCCGGTGAACATCTGCCACGGCAGCGTCTTCTGGCTGGCCGAGCCGACGAACAGCACCACAACCACCTCGTCAAACGAGGTGATAAAGGCGAACAATCCGCCCGAGATCACACCCGGCAGGATCAGCGGCATCTGGATCTTGAAGAAGGTCCGCACCGGCCCTGCCCCCATATTTGCCGCTGCCCGCGTCAGTGACTGGTCAAACCCGACCAGAGTCGCCGTCACGGTGATGATCACAAACGGAATACCCAGAACCGCGTGGGCAAGAATGACCTTCACATAGCCCACAAAGTTCTTGTCCATTCCCAATGTGCCTTCAAGGAACCGGCCAATATCGCTGTAGAAAAAGAACATACCAGTGGCCGAGATGATCAGCGGCACGATCATGGGTGAGATCAGGATGCCCATAATCGCACGCCGCCCGGGAACATGGCTCTGGCTGAGGCCGATGGCCGCTAAAGTACCCAGAGAAACCGAAATGAACGTCGCAATCGGCGCGATGATCAGCGAGTTTTTGAAGCTGCGCTGCCATTCATTATTGGTGAAGAAGTCGCGGTAGTGCTTCAGCGAATATCCTTCAGGGTCCAGCCTCAGCATCTCGGGCGTGAAGGTGAAGAAGTCCTGCGCGTTGAACGACAGCGGCAGGACCACAAGGATCGGCGTGATCAGGAACACGAAGATCGCACCACAGATCACACGGAACGTATAGTGCCAGAACACCTGTTGACCGGTCAAATACGGCAGCAGTTTCTGCCGGTAACGGCCTTCATAAAGCCAGAAGATGAAGAAGGCGAAGAACCATCCGGCCAGCAGCCCGACAATCAGCCCGGTAACACCGGCAAACAGCAAGCCAAGCCCGCCCAGCCCTAGTATCGTGATCCACCGAGCCACGCTCTCATTGTCCAGAACGTTCATATAGACCCAGGCCAGCCCCGCCATAAGCGCGGCTCCGATCAAAATCCCCAGCAGGACGCTGCCCTGCCCGGCCCCGACGAACATGCCAAGGAAACCTCCGGCAATGGCCACCGCGGGCAGAACCACCGACATGGGTTTGCGGGATATAGGTGTAAGTGCTGCCATCGTCTTTATCCCAGCTTCACGTTGTCGATGCCCACGATCTTGTCATAGCACCAGTAGAGTAACAGAACGACCGCCAGCAGGATCGTACCCAAGGCCGCCGCCAGCCCCCAGTTCAACGAGGACGAGATGTGATAAGCGATCCGGTTCGAGATGAAGACACCCTTGGTGCCGCCCACGATCTCCGGTGTGATGTAGTAGCCGATTGCGAGGATGAACACGAGGATCGACCCTGCGCCGATGCCTGGAATGGATTGCGGGAAGTAGATGCGCCAGAAGGTCGTCCAGTTGGTCGCGCCCATGGATTTTGCCGCGCGTGTGTAGGAGTCTGGAATGGTCTGCATCACCGAATACATCGGCAAGATCATAAACGGCAGCAGGATATGCGTCATCGCAATGATCGTCCCGAATTGGTTGTTGATGATCACCAATCGCGCATCATCAGCCACCAGCCCCAGCCAGACCAGCGTTTCGTTGATCACGCCCTGCTGTTGCAACATCACCTTCCACGCCGAGGTTCGCACCAGAAGTGACGTCCAGAAAGGTAACAACACAAGGATCATCAACAGGTTCGACACACGCATCGGCAGCGTCGCCAACAGATAGGACACTGGGTAAGCCAGCAGGATACAGGACGCCGTAATAATCAGCGACATCATCAGCGTGCGGCCAAACAGCTTGATCAGAATTTGCTTATCTTCAGGTTGCGCCTGCGCGCCTTCGGGGGTGCGGCGCATGTCGATTGCATTCAGGAAATAGCCGTTAGTGATGGGAACCGCGTGCGTCTTGATCGTGCGCCAAGTCTCAACATCCCCCCAGCCATCGTGAATATCAATCAGCTTGTCTTTGAACGGGCCGTCTGTTTCCGGATCCAGCTTTTTGATCTGACGACCAGACCGGCGGAACATCGACGACATACCCGTTTGTTCATAGTTCAAACGCGAGCCCAGACGGGTGTGCGTTTTCTCGTCGATCGCGTTGATCATGTCCTTGGTGAAGGCCGCATAAAGCGCCTCATCCGGAAGTTCACCGCCGTCGGCATCCCAATTGCGTAATTCGACCACAGTCAAAGGCAGCGTGTCGGCCACGATGCTGTTTTCGACCGAGCGGAACAGCATAGACATGATCGGAATCACAAAGGAAAGCAGGACAAACAGCAGCAGCGGCGCAATCAGGGCCAGTGCCCTCAGCTTGCGGCGGCGCAAAGACCGCGCCAGAGATTTCTTCAGCGGCGTGCCATCGGCGGCCAGCATCGGACCGGATTGAGTTGCGTCAGTCATCTGCGTCCCTTGGTCTTTTTTGGTGGATCGGGGCCAATGACGGCCCCGACCAATGACTTAAAGCAGGCTTATTGCGCCAACCACGCCTGGAACTTGGCGTCGATGTCGTCGCGGTAGTCAGCCCAGAACTCGTAGTTGTAGAGGAACGTGTTCTTGGCGTTCTCCGGATCGGTCGGCATGTGCGGCGCCATGTCGATACCCAGATCGGCGTGCTGGCCCACCAGCGGTGCCGAAGATGCACGGGCCGGACCGTACGAGATGTACTTGGCCTGATCCGCCAGACGCTGTGTGTCGGTTGCGAACATGATGTAGTCCAACGCGCGCTGCTGACGCTCTTCGCTCAGACCGGCGGGGATGATCCAACCGTCCAGATCGAACACCTGCGCGTCCCACAGCATTGCGACGGGCTGTTTCTGCTCTTCGATCACGCTGAACAGACGACCGTTATAGGTCGAGCCCATGATGACTTCGCCGTCGGCCAACAACTGCGGCGTGTCGGCACCGGCAGACCACCAAACAACGTTGTCCTTGATGGTGCCCAGCTTGGCCAGCGCCTGATCCTGACCTTCCGGTGTTGCCAGAACATCATAAACGTCTTCTTTGGCCACGCCGTCACACAGTAGCGCCCATTCCATGTTATTGATCGGACGCTTTTCAAGCGAGCGCTTGCCCGGATAGTTCTCCAGATCGAAAACGGCGCAGATCTCGGTCGGAGGGTTATCGCCTACCAGATCGGTGCGATAGCCGAATGTAGTCGAATACACGATCTGCGGAATAAAGCAGTCGCTAACCAGAAGATCGCCGAAATCTTCGGACGCCGGTGTCCCGTCCGGTGCAGCGGCAAGTTGGCTGTCAAAGTCGATTTCAAGTGCCAGACCTTCATCGCACAGACGGATCGCGTCCGCGGCAACAACGTCCACCACATCCCAAGTGATGTTGCCCGCTTCATTCATCGCGCGCAGCTTTGCAACGGCCTCGGCCGAGCTGTCATCATTCAGGATGGTGACGCCGGTCTTTTCCGAATAGGGTTCGTGATACGCTTTGAGCTGCGACTTGGAATACGCGCCGCCCCAGGAGACGATGGTCATCTCTTCGGCCATCGCGCCACCGGCAACGGCAGCAACTGCGCTTGCCATCAGAGTGGTTTTAACTTTCATGTTTAACTCCCTGTTATACCCGTTAAATTTAGATTTTGAGACCGGGTCACGGGGCAACCCGGCCAACTCTTGCCCCGCAACGGCGGGGTATTCATGCCTCAGGCGTCAAGCGCCCGGCAATCATGCGCCAGCCAGCCGATCTCGACCTCTTGGCCGGGGGACAGCCTGATGGCGTCAGGTGCGTTCCGGGTCTTGATGATGAAGTCATCATTGCCCGCCACTGACAGGCGGAAACGGAACACGTCACCCATATAGATGAACTCTTTCACCGTTGCCTTCAGAGTGTGGGCATCGGCGTGCAGGCGATCTTTGTTGAATTCAACACGCTCAGGCCGGATCGACACCTTGGTCCGCTCACCCGCCTTGGTGACGTTCACTGGCTTCGCGTCAATTTCAGAGCCATCGTCAAGTGTGACCACGCACGAGTCGCCATCGATAGATTTAACAACACCTTCCAACGTGTTGTTTTCCCCAATGAACTGGGCAACAAAACTGTTTTCCGGCTCTTCGTACAGCAGATCCGGTGGCGCAAGTTGCTGAATGCGTCCGTCGTCAAACACGGCGACACGATCCGACATTGTCAGGGCTTCGGTCTGATCATGGGTCACGTAAACAGTTGTGATCCCCAACTCATGAGCCAGACGTGTGATTTCGAACTGCATATGCTCACGCAGTTGCTTGTCCAAGGCCCCCAGCGGTTCGTCCATCAAGACAAGCTCAGGCTCGAACACCAAGGCACGCGCAAGAGCGATACGCTGCTGTTGGCCACCCGACAATTGCGCAGGGCGACGACTGCCAAAGGCACCCATCTGAACCATATCCAAAGCGCGTTTGACCTTTTCTTCGCGCTCATCCTTGCCAATCTTCCGAACCTCAAGCGGGAACGATAGGTTCTCGGCGACAGTCATGTGCGGGAACAGCGCATAGTTTTGGAAAACCATGCCAATGCCGCGCTTATGCGGTGGGATGTTGTTGATCGGTCGCCCGTCCAACATGATCTCGCCATGCGTTGCCGTTTCAAAACCGGCAAGCATCATCAAACACGTCGTTTTGCCGGAACCCGATGGGCCCAGCATCGTGAGGAATTCCCCCTTTGGCATTGAAAGATTTAAATCTTTTACGACGAGTATTTCGCCATCATAAGATTTCTGGACACGCTGAAATTCGACGAACGCTGCGTCATTAGTCATTACCAACTTGGCTCCCCTGTGCCGTCCTTGGTTGCCCGGTTCATCCGGATCTCAAAGACCTGTCCGGCCCATTTAAGGACAAGCGGGACGCGTCGCGCAACCAAAATATGTCTAGAGAATGACAAAGAAATTGGCACGCGCCTGATATTCAGGCGGAATTCAGGTGCCGCATGTGCCAGGCAAGGCTCTGATTGCTGGAAAGCACGGGCTTACCAAGCTGTTTTTCGATTTCCGGGATCGCGTCAAAAGTTCTGAGATTCGTGCAACTTATGAAAACAGCTTCGACCGCCGAATCAGAACCCAGCCGGATGGCGGCATCGGTGACGGATTGTTGGGATATCCGCACGACTTTGGATTCCTCTGCCTCCCCAAAAGAGCCAAAAACATCCATCAAAATCCCATATTGAGAGAAAGCATGTCGAAGAGGTTCGTTCACTTCTTCGATATATGGGGACAAAAGCGCGAATTTCGAAACCCCAAGTTCTGCGGCACAGGCCGAAGCTGCGCGCAAAGGATTCGTGACGGTTGCAACGTCACATGTGCGCTGAACCATCCGTTCAACCTGATCTGAGCCAATCACAGAACTGGCTGAGGTGCAGCCATATCCCACAACCTTGTACGGCCGGATTTTTGGCAACAGGTCCGCAGCCGCAGGCAATGATTTCTCCATTTCTGACAGGGTGTCCGTGGTGACTTCGGCCCCGCTTGGAATCCTTGATACGTAAAGCGGAACGCTGCGATCCGCGAAATAGGCGCTGAACTCGGGCTCGATTGTTTCGTCTGTTTGCAGGACAATCAAACCAAGCGGACTGACGGATGGGTCATCTGCATCAAGAGTGTATGATAAGTAACTCATATCTCATTCAACTCCGTCCCAGACTTAGGACTGATAAATCGCGGCGCGTCTTCGGTGATAACTATGTTTTCCTCGTGAACCAGAATTTTGTCACCAACTGCGATGCCGGGTTCAAGCGTCAGTACCATACCGGCCTCAAGAACTGTTTCATCGCCGGGTATGAGCGACGGCCACTCTGTCAATGACATTCCAAGCCCATGCCCCAACCGACCTGCCCCGGTATCACCGCTTTGGCGTGACAGAACTGAGTTCATCGCCTGATACAAATCGCACGCACGCGCGCCTGCACGGGCGACTTCAAACGCGGCATCAGTCGCCTCAATCAAGGTTGCATATGCCGATTTGACATCTGCCGTGGCCGGACCGATCGACCAGTTGCGGTCATAATCGCAAAAATAGCCGTCCCAAACCAATCCCGTGTCCAACATCAGAACATCTCCGGGTGCAATAGCGGTATCTCGGGCTGGTGAGATTACGTCTGCATATCCGCCCTGTTCCGCGCCTCCGGCGAGGTAAGGTACCCAGTCCGCGCCTTCTTCCAAACACAACATCTGAAAGTGGCGGAAAACTGAGGCAACCGTAACACCGGCGCCGGCGATTTCTGGGACACGCGCGAAGGCACGGCCCGCGATGGTGCAAGCCGCTTCGATCTTTGCAATCTCGGATTCGGATTTCACCATTCGGAGCCTGCGCAAAATACCTGCGTCACCTGCAAATACGCGATCGTCCGCCAACTGTTTCAGGCGATATAAGTCGGCCAGGGGCATTCGGATATGTGTTTCGTGCCCGTCTGGTAATCCGATACGGGAACCAGGCTGAGTCACCTCTCGTAGTGTGTCTGCCAGCAGGTTGATCCCATCATCGCTTAGATCCGGCGAGCTCCACGTACGGATATCATCAATCCACGTTTGTCCCATCAGCGCCGCGCCAATCGAAGGAATGACGGCAATGGGTCTGCCAGATGCAGGCACGATCAGGAACCAAGGGCGCGTCGGACTTTCCCAGAACCGGGTCAAGTAACCTGTGAAATAGCGCACTTCGGGCTCGGTGGTTAGCAGCAATGCCGAAAGCCCATGCTCGCTCATCAAACGCTGGGCACGTTCGGTGCGTGCCGCGAATTCGGTATCCTCAAACCCCTTCATTCGGCAATCTCGGACAAAAAGCATAGAACCCGTGCCTCGGGGCCCATACCCAATTCAGTGCGAACGTTGGAATTCATGACGGCTGCAATCCCTGCCCCTCCGGACGCTGTTGTCGCGATGCCTGCCTTGGCCATTGCCGGCAGATAACGCAGAACTTCTTCATCCGAGAGCGTCAGAAACATATCCGCATCTCGTGCCAGACCGTTCAGCGCGATCAGCGACGGCTCTTTACAGTCAAGGCGGCCCATTACGCTGTCAGGCCCATCGGCGAAGACACACGCGCCCGCCTCGATACTGGCCTGCAAAGCGGGCGCAGCCTCGGGCTCGACCACGATAATCTGAGGTGCATCCTTCCAGACGTCGCGGGCATAGGCGGCGACGGCCCCTGCCAACCCACCTACGCCAGCCTGCAAGAAGATATGCGTGGGCACCTGTGGGCATTGACGCACGGCCTCGGCCGCCATTTGCAGGTAGCCTTCCATCAGGATATGCGGCAATTCATAGTATCCGGGCCAGGAACTGTCAGACAGCAACGTCCAGCCATTATCCCGAGCGGCCTGCGCCGCAGCCTCCATACTGGCCGCATAATCAACACCCTGACGCACGACCCGCGCGTTCTGAGACCGCAAGCGATCCGCAAAGCTTTCGGGCACAGTTTCAGCGATATACACCACTGCATCTGCACCAAATATCCGCGCACCAGCCGCAACACTCATGCCGTGATTGCCCGCGCTGGCGGTCACATAGGTCCGCCCGGTTAAGGTTGTATCGTCGGGGGCGCCGGAGATATCCGCAGCGTGGCGCGCAATCACATATGCCGCGCCCAACGCCTTGAACGACCCAAGGTTCATCCGCCCACGCTCATCCTTCACCCAGAGATTTGCGACATCGGCAAGGCCGCCAACCTGAGTCAGCGGAGTTTCAGCGGCCGCGGGGCACTGACCCAACAGGGCCGCAACTCGCGCGGCATCGGTTGAGGGAAATGGCGCCTCTGGGATCAGTTTCTGACCACCGCGATACGGGTTGGATGAGATCTTCAATTGCCTGCCTTTCCTGTGTTGCCCATTGACGTGACCGATTTCGTCAAGTTCTGTCAACAAGACTTCACACCAGACAGGAGCAGCCCATGGCCCACGCTGATCCGGCATTTACTCAGGCAGAGTATGACCGCCGCATGACCAAGACGCGCGCGGCGATGGCAAAGGCTGGCCTGGACGCGCTGTTTGTCGAAGACCCCTCGAACATGGCGTGGCTGACGGGGTATGAGGGCTGGTCGTTCTACGTGCATCAAGGCGTCGTGGTTTTACACGATGCCGATCCGATCTGGTGGGGTCGAGGTCAGGATGCCAACGGGGCACGCCGCACTGTCTGGATGACGAACGACCGCATTCGCGGCTATGCGGACGAATATGTTCAGTCGACCGTTCGTCACCCGATGCAGGACCTTGCAGCGTTGATTGCAGATTGCGGTCTTGCCGACGGGCGTATCGGTGTCGAATTAGACAACTACTATTATTCGGCCAAGGCCCACCTGACCCTTCAGGCAGAGCTTCCCAACGCCGAACTGATTGACGCAAACGCGCTGATCAATTGGCAACGCGCGGTTAAGTCCGACGAAGAGATTGTCTTGATGAGCAAGGCCGCGCGTATCTCAGAACATATTATCGACGGCGTTCTGGAACGCGTGGAACCGGGGCTTAGAAAAAACGAATTAGTGGCCCAGATTTACAGCGACGCAATTCATGGCGCCGACGGGAATTGGGGTGACTATGCGGCCATTGTGCCCTTGCTTCCTTCGGGGCCAGACGCGGCGGCGCCCCACCTAACGTGGGATGGCGCGCCGTTCAGATCGGGTGAGTGCACGTTCTTTGAACTCTCCGGCTGCTATCGACGGTATCACACACCTTTCTGCCGGTCGGTGTTCCTTGGTCAGCCACCTGATCACCTGCTGCGCGCCGAAGCGGCGTTGGTTGAGGGGCTTGAAGCAGGCTTGAATGCAGCCCGCGCGGGCAATCAGGCCCGCGATATTGCGCTTGCGTTGGCCGCGCCGCTGGAACGCTCCGGGATCGAACGCGGCGCGCGGTGCGGCTATCCTGTCGGCCTCAGTTATCCGCCAGATTGGGGCGAGCGCACCATATCCCTTCGACCCGAGGATGAAACCGTTCTTGAACCTGGCATGACCTTCCATTTCATGCCCGGCCTTTGGATGGATGACTGGGGGCTTGAGATCACTGAGTCCATCCTGATCACCGAATCCGGGCCAGCAGAGTGTTTCTGTGACCGCCCCCGCAAACTGTTCGTAAAGCCATGACATTGCAAAGAACCAAGGAAATCCTGTCTGATTTGATCGCGTTTGAAACGGTTTCGGCGGATAGCAATCTTGAGATCATCCACTATTTGACCGACTTTCTTACGGCACTGGGTGCGCGGTGTATTCAGACTCAGGATGCGACTGGAACAAAGGCCAACGTCTTTGCCACGCTTGGGCCAGAGATGGATGGCGGCATTGTTTTGTCCGGACATACGGATGTTGTTCCCGTGGCCGATCAAGACTGGACCAGCGATCCGTTCCAGATGGTCGAGCGTGACGGAAAGCTGTATGGGCGCGGTACCTGCGACATGAAGGGGTTCATAGCCGCGGCCTTGGCTTTTGCGGAAACTCTTGATGCGAAGCAGTTGACCCAACCGCTGCATTTCTCGTTCACCTATGACGAGGAAACCGGGTGCCTTGGCGCGCGCAATCTGGTGGATGACCTGTCCGAGCGTGGCATCGTTCCAGATATCGCCATCATAGGTGAACCGACAGAAATGCGCGTGATTGAGGGCCACAAGGGCTGCTATGAATACACCACGTCCTTTATCGGGCTCGAAGGGCACAGCTCAGCCCCGGATGACGGAGTAAACGCGGCTGAGTATGCAGCCCGCTATATCGGAAAGCTGCTGGAATTGCGGCAAGTCCTAAAGTCCCGCGCACCATCCGGCAGCCCGTTTGAACCACCTTGGACGACCGTGAATATCGGGCTTATTTCCGGTGGTGTCGCGCACAATGTGATCGCCAGCAAAGCCGAGGTTGCTTGGGAAATGCGGCCCGTTCAGTCCAGCGATGCGGATCTGGTCAAGCGCACTCTGTCCGACTATGTCAAACGCACGTTGCTGCCTGAAATGCAGGCCGTGCACAGCGCCGCCAATATTACGCAACAGGCCGTCGCCGAAGTTGCAGGCCTTGAACCGATGGACAAAAACGCAGCCCGAGACCTTGTGGCCGAGCTGACCGGTGCCAACGGCACGGGCGTCGTTTCATTCGCGACAGAAGCGGGGCTGTTTCAACAGCTTGGGGTTCAGGCAATTGTCTGCGGGCCGGGATCAATCACCCAAGCCCATAAAGCAGACGAATATGTCGAGATTGAACAGCTTGAGCTTTGCTGTCGGATGCTCGACCGCTTGGGGCGTCGAATGACCGCCTAGCCTGCGCCGTGAGAACGATCATAAGCTGATCGTGCGGGCTGGACATGCGCATCTCGCGCGTCTTGCCCCGGATCATACACCTCAATCAGCAACGGATAGCAGGCCGCGGAATCCGAGGAGTGCTCGGACGAACAGTCCCCTCCCGGACAGGCCGAAAGCCCGACGATCAGATCAATCTCAGCGTAGAATTCCAGAAAATCGCCGGGGCGCACTGGGCTGGCTTTCATGAAATACTGTCCGGTATCGCGCGTGAACCCCGTGCACATGAACACATTCAGAACGTCATGCACATGCATTTCCGCCTCATGAAGCGGCAGGTCGCAATGGCTGGCCAGAGCCCGCGTCAGGTTCGAGTGGCAGCAATAGTGATAGTCGTCGCCAGACAGAAGGCGGCCCGTATAGGGATCACAACGCGTGCCGATCACGTCATGAACAGAGCCGCCAAATTCGTCAAACCCGTACCAGTCCAACGTATCACCCACGATGGTCGCCATTGGGCGCATGTTGGGAAAGCTGGACCACATGCGATCTCCGGTCGACAGATGTGTCCCGTGCAGGGCGCGGGTTTTGCCGGAATAGAACCGCTCAGACAGGTCGTGTTTGTTCCACATATTCAGATCGCCGACCTGTGGGCCATCGACCGAAACAACCCGAACGAAAGCGCCGGCAGGCACATCTATGCAGGCCGCGTCCCGCGGTGCGACAGTCACCTCGGCAATCTTGGATGCCTGCTGCCTAAGCGTGCTCAGCGCGCCCAAATCAGGTTGCGGCAACGTATCTGGCGAATAGCAGATGACCGGAGGGATACCCTTGCGCTGGTTTGCGTCTGTTGGCGCCCTGAAATGCGGGTTCTTCAATTTCACGGGCATACTCCCTTCCCTGTTTCGGCCCAGACTTAGCGCATTACAAACGGGTTCGCCATCGGCTCTTGCGCGGTGCTGATCCATGTTGTTTTGGTCCGTGTGTAATCCAAAATCGCCTCGACCCCGGCCTCGCGCCCATAGCCGGATTGATTGAACCCGCCAAACGGCGCGATGGGCGAGATTGCGCGATACGTATTTACCCAGCAGATGCCAGCCCTGATCCGCTTGGAAACCCTGTGCGCGCGCGCAAGGTTCTGCGTGAAAACGCCAGATCCAAGCCCGTAGGGTGTGGCATTTGCCAGCGATATGGCCTCCTCCTCGGTATCAAACGGCAATAGGGACATCACAGGGCCAAACATTTCGACCTTCAGGGTCTCCGTTTCGGGCGAGTTGCACTGAACCAGCGTCGGATTCATGTAATTCCCCAGCCTGTCTGCGGTATCCCCACCGAACCGGATCACTGCACCCTGCCCGCGTGCTGCGGCCAGCGTCTCTTGGATCTTGCGAACCTGAGCTTGCGTGCAGAGCGGGCCAACATGCGTGTCCGCATGCAAAGGATCACCCACCTGAATCGCGCGGGATTTTTCTTCGATCCGCTCTATCAGAGCATCCAGAACAGGCCGGTGCACCAGCCCACGGGTTCCCGCGACGCAGCTTTGGCCGGACGCGCCGAAGTTACCTGCAATTAAGCCGTTCGCCGCCCCATCCAAATCCGCGTCCTCAAACACCAGTATCGGGGATTTACCGCCCAGTTCCAAAGAGGTAACCGCGAAATTCTCAGCCGAGTTTCGCACAACGTGGCGCGCGGTTTCCGGCCCGCCTGTGAAAGCGATGCGATCCACGTCGGGATGACGCGTCAGGGGTATGGCGCAATTTTCGGCATCCCCTGTGATAACCGACACAACACCTGGCGGAAAACCGGCCTCCTCGATCAATCGAGCGAATTCCAGCATCGGGGCCGGTGCGATTTCCGAGGCTTTCAGAATCACGGCACACCCAGCCGCAAGAGCAGGGCCTAGTTTTGTTGCAGTCAGGAACATCTGCGCGTTCCACGGCACGATCGCGGCGACCACTCCAATCGGTTCGCGCGTCGTAAACACGTGCATGTCCGGTTTGTCGATTGGCAGAACCGTCCCCTCGACCTTATCAGCCAACCCCGCGAAATACCGATAATAGTCAGCGACATACCCCGTTTGCGCCGCAGTTTCCGCCAGCAACTTGCCGCTGTCCGTTGTCTCAAGCTCGGCCAGACGCGATGCGTTTTCGGCAACCAGATCAGCCAGTCGATACAGCAGTTTCCCCCGAGCGGTTGCTGACAGATCGCGCCACAGCGGATCGTCCAACGCGCGTTTCGCTGCTGCGACAGCGCGGTCAACATCCTCGGGCGCGGCGCAGGCGAAGGTCGCCCAACCCTGACCGGTAGCCGGGTTTTCAGACGTCATAAACTGTGTCGACGCGCCTTCGGTCCGGCGGCCATCAATGAAAAGCTTAAAGTGCGGCAAGTTACCCATCGTGATCCTCACTGAAAAACCGGCATGACTTCGTCAATGAACCGAGCCAACGACGCGCGTTTGCGATCGTTGGTCATTCCACTGTCGATCCAGAACGAAAACTCATCATAGCCCAAATCTTCGTACCGCTTGATGCGGTCGATGACCTGTTGCGGGGTGCCGACGGTCAGATCGGCCGCCAGCTTCTCGGTCGTGTACATAGGGTTCGCGTCCATTTCGTCTGGCGAGATCGGCTGAATCAAGCCCTGAGTGATCGGGCGCTTGTTCAAGAACCACGCACCGAAATAATTGTAATACCGACGCAAGTCCTGGACGCCCCGAGCAACATCATCTTCATCAGCGCCGACATATGTGTGATGAAGCAACATGATTTTGGGGCGCGGTCCAGAATAGCTGTCGCAGGCATCGTTGAACCGCCCCATCAGGGTTTCGATCTCTTCCATGCCTTGCCACAAGGGGGTGACCTGAATGTTAAACCCATTATGGACGCCGAACTCGTGACTGTTGGGGTCGCGTGCTGCGATCCAGATCGGGGGTCCGTCCTCTTGCAATGGCTTCGGCGCGGACGTCGTTGCGGGGAAGGAATAGAACTCACCATCATGTGCACAGTCCCCTCGCCAGATTTCTTTCAACAACGGCGTCGACTCGCGCATCCTTTGACCCGCTTCCCACGCGTCCATGCCCGGCATTAGGCGTTCGTATTCAAAGGAATACGCCCCGCGCGCGATCCCCAACTCTATTCGTCCTTTGGTGATCTGATCCGCTGCCGCTGCCTCACCCGCCAGTTTGATCGGATGCCAGAATGGGGCGACAACCGTCCCAGTCCCCAAACGGACGTTGCGCGTGTGATGCGCCAGATCGACCAACGATAGAAATGGGTTCGGCGCGATGGTGAACTCCATCCCATGATGCTCGCCCGTCCAGACCGCGCGCATCCCGCCCTCGTCCGCCATTTTAACAAGCCCAACGAATTCATCGTAAAGAACGTCATGAGGCTGCTGCGGCGTCAGGCGCTCCATATGGGCAAACAGGGAAAACTCCATCAACGGGCTCCTTCATTCAAACTGTGGATGTCACCCTGTTTCGCGTCGCCAAGGTAGAGAGAGAAATTTCCCTCCTGCGCCTCGACCGCAAAGCGGGTCATCATGTCGTGGATGGCTTGAGTGGTATAGGTGAGCTTGGGCAATGCATCGACAGGCACCCATTTGGTGCCTTTTACTGCGGGGGTATCGTGGCAAGTGGTCAAAAAGAACGTATAGTGTAGCGCGCTTGCCGCGTCGCTAAACGAGGAATACACCTGATCTACCCGCGCAGTCACACCACGGTCTGACAGCCCTTGCGCCAACCTATTGCGCTGCCCTCCGGGTTCGACACCTGCGATCTGAAGCGGTTGGTGCCGACCGTTGTGAACCTCCAGCAAAACATGACCGTTCGACCGCACCAACGCACCGCAGATCGTTGGCTCTTTCGCGTCGATCTCGCGCTCCAGACCCAGGCTGAAATACGCCCCGCCGACATAACCCAGACCATTGCCCTTGGCGTGTGAAAACTCCTGAACTCGGCCGATCAAAACCGTATGATCCCCGGTAGGGACAACGGCATGCGTTTCACAACAAAATTGGGCCAATGCCCCTTGGATCAACGGCAGGTCACCTAACCCTCTGGAGTGGTCAACCTTGGCAAAACGGTCACCTTTAAAGCCTGCAAAGGTGTTGGACACTTCCTGCTGACCCTCAGACAGGATGTTGACAGCGAAATGCGAGCACTTGGCAAAAACATCGTGGCTGGACAGAAACTTGCCCGGACAAACCAACAACAAAGGCGGATCCAGCGATACGGACGAAAATGAGTTTGCCGTGAATCCGACCGGAGCCCCATTGGGATCAAGTGTGGTCACAACGGTTACGCCGGTCATGAAGCTGCCGAAAGCGTCGCGCAGCGCCCTTGGGTCGATGGTCGTCATATCAGGCACTCCTGCACGAACCCCAACAGATACGAATTCACCTCAACCGGATGAGTCATTGGCATCATGTGCGCCGCGCCGGGCACGATCTCGGCACGTCCCTGCGCCACCAGATCTGCCATCTTGCGGGACATAGCGGGGGTTGAGTTCGGCTCGTCCGCGCCTGTCATGAACAGCGCGGGACACGTGATTTTGGATATGTCATCATCCGACAACCCATCGCTTTCAGCAAAGACGCTGTAGGCGGCTTTATAGGCCGCCGGGTTCACCTCGGTCAGCCATTGGGCACAGGCGTCGCGTTCTTTGGTTTCGTGATCGCCGAACCAGCGTCTAAGTGTACCTGACGGATCGTTCGATGCGTCTGCACTCAATGAAGTGGCGCGTGCAATAACCGCCTCACGCGCCTTGGGATCACGTCGGTAAACTGTATTCAGGGCCGCAACACCCCTGACATGCTCATGTCCTGACGCGGCCAACGACAACGCTACCAACGCGCCCATCGAATGTCCGACCAGAACGGATGGTTCGGACAATAGGGGTTCAACGGCTTTAACGTAGCTGAGCAGCCCACCGGGGTCACAGAAGGGTGACCGACCGTGGCCAGACATGTCCGGACACAAAACGCGGAAGCCTGCCGCGCCGAATGCATCAATCTGCGCATTCCACGCCTCAGCCCGCAGGCCAACCCCGTGTAACAGGATGACCAGCGGCCCCTCGCCTGACTCTATGACGGCAAGATCGCCAAACTCAAACCGAGGCCGGGTTGTCCACGTCATGACCCAGATCCTTCAAATCCTGATAGCGGTCTCCGATACGATGATGTGGCCGCCCCGAAGTCGCACCACCCAGAACCACAACAACCTCATCAGCGCGCGGCGCGTCGGGAATCGCAAATTGCAGCGTCAGGTAATGCGACCGACGGCCCGCGTCGTTCTTATCCATCATCGGCACCATGATCGGCGTGTTCGCGGGCCCGCGTGTATCGGTGAAAGACAGGTAGGATTTCGCACCAACCGCCTGCCGGAAAAAATTCCCGAAATGCAGGGTGTAGATCAGACCCGAGGCGTGCTCGACCTCGCCGTCCAATCCGACAACGGCAGCTTTGCCATAGGCCTCGATCGCATCGCCCCCTCCGGCCAGCGCGACCATTCGGTTGGTCAGCAATTCACCCAAGATCGGTCCATAAGCAAGGATTTCAGCGCGCAGATCGTCGACATACCGACCAGCCCACGGGTTCGACACAACCGCTGCAACGGCAAACATGCGCCAAGTACGGTCGGCTTTACGAAATCCTTCGACCAGAACTTCCTCATCATAGGTTACGATTTTTCGGATGTTTGGCTTCACGGTTGTCCCCTTTCTCAGTCAGGCAAAATATCACCGCCGGAATCATCTTTTGACAAACGAAAGAACTTTAGCCTTAGGTATTACCATCACTAATAGGTCAGTTACCGATGGCAAAAACACTGCCCCCGCTTACATGGTTCAGGTCCTTTGAAGCAGCCGCCCGCAGGCTAAGCTCTACCGCTGCCGCTGATGAGATCGGCCTGACGCAATCCGCCGTCAGCCAGCAAATCCGCGCGCTGGAAACGCGGTTGGGTGTGGTCCTGTTTCACCGGCACGCGCGCGGGCTGTCCCTGACGGATGAAGGCCGAAAACTGCTGCCACAGGTCGAAGCAGCGCTTGAGATGCTGGAGACCGCCGCATCGCCCTACCTGACCGAGAAAAAAGAGCGGCATATCACCGTGGCGGCCTCGATCAGTATAATCGAATGGGTCATTGCACCCGCCCTGCCACGGTTCAGGTCGCAGCATCCCGAAACATCAGTGCGATTTGTCAGCACGATCTGGCCCGACGAATACGCGGCATCGCGTGCGGATATCGAAATCAGGTTCGGGTCGGAAAAGCAGGTCGGCAAGAACGCGGTTCCTTTGCAGCCGAACCGCCTTATCCCAGTCAAGGCACCTGCGTTGGTTGGCGATCTGCAAACCTTGCCTTTAATTGAATCTGTGGGAACCTCCGACAGTTGGGCTTCGTGGTCCGAGGTAACTGGCCAACAGGTCGGGCACCCAACTTATTTTGTGGATTCCTATGGTTTGGCGCTGCAACTCGCGGTGGCTGGAAACGGTGTGGCCTTGGTTAACTCGATCATCGCAGCTCATGCCTTTAAAACCGGGGCCGTTCAGCCCGCTTTTGATCAACCCGCGGCGGCCAGCGAGGGGTATTTCCTGTCGGTCCAACGCGACTCTGCCGCCGTGTCCGAATTTGCCGACTGGTTCTCGGACTTGGTGCGTTTTCAGGCAAGGGTCTGATTCAGACATGTCGATGTCGCATCTGAGGATATCCAACCGCCCCAAAATAGTGAATTCTGGCGAAAAAGGTCCGATTCATGCGATATTCTGGCTTTCGAGTCATCAAAGAGGCGTTGACCGGTCACAAGGGCTGGAAACCGGTCTGGCGTGAGCCTGAGCCCAAGCCCCACTACGACGTCATCATCATTGGCGGCGGCGGTCATGGTCTGGCCACGGCGCACTACCTGTCCAAGGTATTTGGACTGCGCGACGTGGCCGTGGTCGAGAAAGGCTGGATCGGGGGCGGCAACGTAGGGCGAAATACGACGATTGTACGCTCGAACTATTTGCTGGACGGGAATGAGCCTTTCTACGAATTCTCGCTTAAACTGTGGGAAGGGTTGGAACAGGACGTCAACTATAACGCGATGATGAGCCAGCGCGGGATCATCAACCTTTATCACACCGACGGACAACGCGACGCCTATATAAGGCGCGGCAATGCGATGATCCTGAACGGCGCGGATGCGGAACTGCTGGACGCCGACCAGGTCAGGGCCGAGCATCCCTATCTAAATTTCGACGACGCACGCTTTCCTATCAAGGGAGGTCTGGTTCAGCGTCGCGCGGGCACGGCCCGCCATGACGCGGTGGCTTGGGGTTACGCAAGGTCGGCGGATTTACACGGGGTCGACATCATCCAAAATTGCGAGGTCACTGGCCTGCGGATCGAAAACGGCACCTGTCTGGGGGTCGAAACCAGCCGGGGCTTTATCGGGGCCAGCAAAGTGGGCTGTGCGGTCGCCGGAAACTCGGGCCGTGTGATGGGCATGGCCGGGATGCGCCTGCCCATTGAAAGCCACGTCTTGCAGGCGTTTGTGTCTGAGGGGCTAAAGCCCGTTCTGCCCAGCGTCATCACCTTTGGTGCGGGGCATTTCTATGTCAGCCAATCCGACAAGGGCGGGCTGGTTTTTGGCGGCGATATCGACGGCTATAACACCTATGCTCAACGCGGCAATCTGCCTGTGGTCGAGGATGTATGTGAGGGCGGCATGGCCCTGATGCCCATGATCGGCCGCGCGCGATTACTGCGGATGTGGGGTGGTGTGATGGACATGTCGATGGATGGCTCTCCGATCATCGACCGCACCCCGGTTCAGGGGCTCTATTTCAACGGCGGCTGGTGCTACGGCGGGTTCAAGGCCACGCCTGCCTCGGGCTATTGCTTTGCGCACCTGCTGGCAAAAGATGAACCGCACCCCGTTGCCACCGCCTATCGTCTGGACCGGTTCCGCACTGGCCGAATGATCGACGAAAAAGGCGCGGGCAATCAGCCCAACTTGCACTAAGGGGAACACGGACATGATCATCAACCACCCCCTGCTTGGGCCCCGCGATGCTTCGGAGTTCACATATCTGGGCGATGCATCCCTGATCGACCGGCCTGACGGGATGGCCGAAAATGCCGCAGACGCGTTTTATGACTATGCCTATCTGCGCGACAACCCCGCCGGTGAGCATCAAGAGCTTTGGTATCACGAAGCCGGAGATCGGTCTTGGCTGGTCATCACTCGCAACACACTGACCCACGAGATTTCCAAAGTGGAACTGGCCCGAGATGTGGCCCGCGCACGGGGACGTTCGAAATGACACAAGCGAACCGGCTGACCGGCGGGCAGATCGACCGCGATACGACCCTGAACTTCCGATTTGACGGGCGCAGCTATACCGCGCATCCCGGCGATACTCTGGCCTCGGCGCTGCTGGCCAACAATGTGCGGCTGATTGGGCGGTCATTCAAATACCATCGTCCGCGCGGGTTGCTGACGGCGGGTTCCGAAGAGCCCAACGGTATGGTGGAACTGCGCAGCGGAGCGCACAAAGAACCCAACACACGCGCCACAACTGTCGAGATGTTTGACGGGCTGACAGCAAACTCGCAAAACCGCTGGCCCAGTCTGCGGTTCGATGCGCTTGCGGTGAATGACCTGTTTTCCAACTTCCTGTCCGCGGGGTTCTACTACAAAACCTTCATGTGGCCCGCCGCGTTTTGGGAGAAGCTGTACGAGCCGATCATCCGCCGCGCCGCTGGCCTTGGGTCGCTGTCGATGCAGCCTGACCCGGATGAATATGACAAAGGCTTCCGTCATTGTGATCTGTTGATCATCGGTACCGGGCCTGCAGGTCTGATGGCAGCGCTGACCGCCGGACGCGCGGGCGCAGATGTCATACTGGCGGATGAGGATTTCATGCTCGGCGGACGTCTGAACAGCGAGACCTTTTCGGTCGGCGACCACAGCGCAACCGACTGGGCGGCACAGGCCGTTGCCGAACTTTCCGCCATGCCGAACGTCCGGCTGATGCCGCGCACTACTGTGATCGGAGCGTTTGACCACGGCATCTATGGGGCCGTGGAACGGACCGGCGATCACCTGCCTTCGCTGCCCGCCGGTAAACCGCGCCAGATCCTGTGGCGAATCTACAGTCAAAAGGCGCTGCTGTGTGCCGGGGCGACCGAGCGGCCGATTGCGTTTGAAAACAATGACCGACCCGGCATCATGACCGCCAGCGCGCTTCGAACCTACGCCAACCGCTTTGCAGTAACCGCCGCGCCGCGCGTGGCGATCTTTACCAACAATGATGACGGTCACCGTACCGCCGCCGACCTGCACGCCAAGGGCGTGAAGATTGCAGCCGTTGTGGATGTGCGCGAAGACGCACCGCTCAGCTATGACTACGAGGTCTTAAAGGGCGCGCAGGTCTTGAACACCAAGGGTCGTCTGGGCCTGAGCTTTGTCGAGATCGCCCTGCCCGATGGCTCGACCCGAATGCTGGATTGCGGCGCGCTGGGCGTGTCAGGCGGCTGGAACCCGAATGTCCACCTGACCTGCCACCAGCGCGGGCAGCCTGTTTGGAACGAAGCCCTTGCTTCATTCGTGCCGGGAGAAAACCTACCGGTCGGCATGTCCGTCGCTGGCGCTGCCAATGGAGTCATGTCGACCCATGGCGCGCTTCGCTCAGGCGCCCAAGCAGCCGCCACCGCGCTGGACCTAATCACCCTGCCCGACCTGCCCGAGACCGAGGACTCGCCCATTGCACAAAAGCCGTTCTGGTATGTGCAGGGCTGCAAACGGGCATGGGTTGATCAGCAGAATGACGTGACCGTCAAGGATGTGAAACTCAGCTATCAGGAAGGCTTCCGCTCGGTCGAGCATCTGAAACGCTATACCACGCTGGGCATGGCAACCGATCAGGGCAAGACCTCGAACATCACGGGGCTTGCGATCATGGCCGAGGTCGCGGGCAAGTCGATCCCCGAAACCGGCACCACCATTTTCCGCCCACCGTACACGCCCGTTCCTATCGGCGCGTTTGCAGGACGGATGATTGGCAAGGAGTTCCACCCAACCCGCCTGACCCCGTCACATCATTGGGCCAATGAGCGCGGAGCGGTGTTTGTCGAGGCCGGGAACTGGCTGCGCGCGCAGTGGTTCCCTCAACCCGGTGAAACGCATTGGCGCGAATCCGTCGACCGTGAGGTGCGCCAGACTCGAGCCTCGGTCGGGGTGTGCGATTGCACCACGCTGGGCAAGATCGACGTTCGAGGCACGGATGCCGCCGATTTCCTCAACCGCGTCTACGCCAACGGCTTCGCCAAGCTGGCGGTCGGCAAAACGCGGTATGGCCTGATGCTGCGCGAGGATGGGATGGTCATGGATGACGGCACCGCTGCGCGTCTTGCCGAGGATCATTTCGTCGTCACCACCACAACCGCAAACGCTGTAAGTGTCTATCGCCACATGGAATTTGTGCGCCAGTGCCTGTTCCCGGACCTGGATGTGCAGCTGGTCTCGACCACAGACGGCTGGGCGCAATACGCGGTCGCAGGGCCAAATTCGCGCAAGCTTCTGCAAAAGATCGTAGACCCCGAATTCGATATCTCGAACGAGGCGTTTCCCTTCATGGCCTGCGGCAAGATCACTGTCTGCGGTGGGCTGCGGGCACGGCTGTTCCGCATCTCGTTCTCGGGCGAGTTGGCATTCGAGATTGCCGTCCCTGCGCGCTATGGCGATGCGCTGATGCGAAGGTTGATGACTGAGGGTGAGGAGTTCGACGTCACGCCCTATGGCACCGAGGCACTAAGCGTAATGAGGATCGAAAAAGGCCACCCGGTCGGCAATGAGTTGAACGGAACCACCACGGCTCTGAACCTTGGCATGGGCAAGATGGTCTCAAAGAAAAAGGACAGTATCGGGTCGGTTTTGTCCGAGCGAGAGGCTTTGACCGCACCGGACATATTGAAACTGGTGGGGCTAAAGTCGATCACTCCTGAAGATAAGGTAACTGCCGGAGGCCACCTTATGAACGCCGAAGGCCCTGTCGATGCAGCGCATGATCAGGGATATGTGACCTCGGTGGCCTATTCCCCCAGCCTGAACAGCAACATCGGTCTGGGCCTGCTGAAACGTGGCGATGAACGGCTGGGCGAGAAGATGCGCCTTGTTTCCCCGCTGACCGACCTGACGATCGAAGTCGAAATCGTCTCGGCCCATTTTGTTGATCCCGAAGGAGAACGTCTTCGTGCATGATCTTGTCGCCACAACCGCCCTTGGTGGGTCTGAGCCGCGTGTTGACACAGTTGGGTCGGTCACATGTACTGAAGTTCCAGGTGTGGCCTTGGCCTCGGTCGCTGCGCGCCGTGGGAAGGAAACACAGGCGCAAAAGGCTTTGGCCAAGCTGATTGGGGCACCAGCGCCCGAAGTTCAGCGATTTACCGGAGATCAGGTGATCGCCTTTTGGTCAGGGCCAGACCAGTGGATGATCGAAGCACCCTTTGACAGCCACGAAGACCTTGCGGATCAGGTGAAGGCAATCTTTGGCGATACAGCTTCGGTCACGGAACAAACGGATGCCTGGGCGCGGTTCGACTTGCAGGGCGATAGGATCAATGCGGTTCTGGAACTTCTGTGTCAATTGGACCTGCGACGGTTTGAGCCCGGGTACGCGGCGCGCAGTTCAATTCACCATATTGGCTGTTTCGCCCTGTGTCGCGGTACCGACAATGTCAACCTTTATGGACCGAGATCCTCGGCCGGGTCACTGCATCATGCGATCATTACCGCCATGAGATCGGCCCACTAATACAACCAAGCAGGCGGTCAGCCTGAGAGTTAAGGCAGCCGCACGCTTTCAAGACTTAGTGAAATCTCAGACCCGCTTGGTCAAAACCCGAAGCCGCCACCCAAGCGATCGCGGCGCCGTTGAATCGACAAGCGAAACGCCCAGTCGCTGATTAAGGCAAGCGGGAACAAAACCCTCTCTCCCAGACCGTCGATGATAGTGAGTTTTCCACCCCGTTCTTGTGCACGCACTATGTTTTCATAGCTCATGTCGCCAACGATAATGCGGCCTTTTTCGAGATCATCCAGAAGACCCATGAATTCCTGGCGCAGACGTTCCAACCCTTCGGGATCATTCCTTAGGCCCAACCGTTCCTTATGCAGCGTCGGTGCAAGATCACCATCCGGGCCTGTCAGTTTCTCGACCACAATTGCCGGCCCCAACGAGGTCGGAGCATAGCCCATAAAACGCGCCAAACGCTCAATCTCGGGGCGGCCACGATGCAGCGCCGCCAGATATTCGTTTGCCTCACGGTTCCATTGCCGCAGGTTCCCATAACGCCATTCGGCGTATCGAGGGATAAGGTGGTTGCGGACAGGCTCATCTACCCTGACCTTCAGCAAAGCCTTGTCATTTTCGGGGTGCTGAAAAATCAGGTAGTTGCGGCTTTTGCGCAAGGGTTTCAATTCGCTCAGATCTATCATTTTGCCTGCTATCTAGGGCCAGAAGCCGAACATCCCGCCACTGGATTAAATGCTAAACTGAAACCCGTTCATAAATCCTTCTCCTAAGTGTTACAAATTGCTTTTTTCGGCATGAGCAAAATGCGCGCAGACTACGGTCCGATCGGCGGGTAAGGCATCAGCATGAAGGTTTGATTACCTTCGGACTCTATAATTGGGATATGCGTCCAACCCCGTGGATCAATCGGCGGCTCGACGTCAGCACATTCGTCGGGTGTCTCATCACATATAACGACGTCTAAACCTGTGAGATAAACCAGACGCAACCTCAAACCTCGGGGGAACTGAATGCCGGCGGGTCCTGCACCAGTCAGGCCAAGATAGTGCCCATAGATATACACGGTTTCAGTGGTGTCAGGTATCGCTGAAGCCAAGTCCCGAGTGGCTTCTTGCCATGGCGGAACCCTGACATATGTCGCACGTCCAAAAAGAATGATCTTGATCAGCAGAACGTACATAATGGTGATCCGGGCGATACTTGCCACCCTTCCCGGCGTCAACGACAGATGCAAAGTTGCGGCGGTGAAGGTGAACCCAAGCAATAGCCAAATCCAGCCAAATGCACGGGCCGGGACAAAAACACCCGACATCAGTGATTTGCCAAGCAACGGTACAAGACCCGCCAACATCGCAACCAACACCGTAATGGCAACGAACCGCTGAGAGCGGAACAATATGCCCCAACCGATAGCGAAGAATGCCAGTAGCACAACGCCACTGCCAGCCGCTCCGCCTCCAAGCTGTCTAATCGTCGTTTGAAGATAGATGCGCAACTTACCGAGGTTCCTTATCAGATCCTCGGTTGATTGGACCTCGGACGGGGCGCGCCAGTCGGCAATCGGTATGCCAAAAACACCGTGATAGATGTAATTCAGACTGTAAACGGACAGCATACCTACACCGAGGCTGAAAAAGAACACGAACAGAGTAATCGCCATGCTCTTGTATGTTTTCGGCGCCTTGTAGGACATCAGCGCCAAGGCCATCAAAAGGAACGGATAAGTTGTATAGGCCATAAAGGACAACGGCACCGCGACGATCAGCAATGCGACCGAAACCCGATGCGGCAGGAACACGACGCCCAACGCATAAAAAGTAATGATCCAAACGCCTGGCAGTAGCGTGTTAAACCAAAATGCGATCATGAATGCCGGGATAGAAAGCGCGACAAACAGCGCAAAATAACCCTTGTACCATCCAGGTGCCTCGCGCCCGAGCATCGTGATTGATGTACAGGCGGAAAATGTGGCCCAGGCCATCAGGTATAAGGCAAAGCTAACGGGCGAAGACCACAGAAAAGGCCTGAACTGCCACCAATAATTCAGCCACCGCCCTTCATCCAAGGCTTTTCGATGGGCCATAAATTTTTGCCCCAGCAGTGCGGGGAAGTCATCGTGGCGCACAAGCGGATCAATAACCAGCGGCCCGTAAATCACCAGCAAAGCCGCAAAAGCCAGCAACCACAGGCGCAATAGGTCCTGCCACAGAGGTCTTACGTTCATCACTGGCTCCGGTGCGAGCGCGCGATGACGGATGCGCGGACCTGTGCTATTTTGGTGACCGCCGTTTGTGGCAATCTGCGAACGATCATTTTCCGCAAATTCCAGCCGAACGTGCCCACCTCTTTCAACGCGCCCGGTTTCACTTCGGTCGACAGAACCTCTGCCGGAAGCGTCGCGGCGCCAGCTTCGTTTGCGTAAAGGACGCTGTTATAGCGATACCAGGGTTCGATCGAGGCATCGTCGAACAAAATGGGGCGCAGACAGTCATAGGCCGCATAGCCCTGCTCAGCGAACAGTCCCTGCCAGAACGACAAAGGCTGTTCATTGATGTGGAACTCACCACCCTGCCCCGGCACGGCGGCTGAGAACAGAACCAGATCGCTATGCGTTGTTAGGCTTTGAACCAGGCTGGCCGATGCCTCGTGGGGCAAATGCTCGCCTACTTCCAGCGATTGAGCCAAGCCAAACTTTCGACCCAGATCGACAGGCTGACTCAGGTCTTTGCCAAAAAAGCAGTCCTTTGGAATGGCCAATGTCTCGCGATCGACATAATCGCCATCCACACCTGCAACATCCTGACACCCGGCGGCTGCCCATTCTGACAACCAGACGCCGCGCCCACACCCAAAATCCACGACACTGTCTGGTTTGACATGGGATTGAAGCGTTTCGATCAGTCGAACAGCCGAGCTTCGCGCTCCACGGTCGATGTAGTCAAAGAACTCGTTGGAATAGATATGCGACATGACCACTCTCTAAATTGAGCTTTCTTCGCGATAGACCCACAAACGCAGGATCACGAAATTTATGATGGGAAGAACAACTACGACCAAACCGGCGGCGACCGGTTCGGCAAGGGCCAGCCTAGGTGCAAGGATGCCCGTTATCATCGAGGAAACGACTAAGCCGATCGCGATCATGCACAAAAAGCGGCCAAACTGACCCGGCGCGACCACTGGCCTACCAAACGTCCAAGCGGTTTGGCCAACATACTGGATAAGGATTGCAGACCCGAATGCCAGCAAGTTTGCGATCCAAGGGGAATTGAATATCTGCAGCAGGCCAAGATACGTGACAAAATAGTATGCGGCGACACCGGTTCCGACCACTGCAAACCGAAATATGCGTTTGGGTTCACTCATGACGTCTTCTGCGCTCTCTCGGACAGAGTTTCGACACCATTGCCAACCTGTTCATCCACAAAGAACAAGGGCCGCCCCTTTGCTTCGACATAAAGCCGTCCAAGGTATTCTCCGATAATGCCAAGGGTCAGCAACTGAATGCCTGAAAAGAAGCTGATGACCAAAACGGTCGACGCCCAACCAGCAACCGTGCTGTACAAGATCAGTGACCAGAAAACGTATACAGCCATCAATGCGGCGATGAGCAAGGTCAGAAAGGCCAGCCGGGTGGCCATCTGCAAGGGCTTGATCGAGAAGCTGGACAAGGCATCAAACGCAAGACGGATCATCTTGGACATCGGGTACTTGGTCTCACCCGCCACGCGCGGGTCGCGAACATATTCAATGCCAATCTGCTTGAACCCAGCCCAAGCGAACATTCCCCGGATGAACCGGGACCGCTCGGGCATATCCAAAACCGCGTCCAATGCGCGGCGGCTCACTAAACGGAAATCACCCGTATCGTTGGGAATAGGCACATCCGACAGCCGATTCAGCACCCGGTAAAACCCATGCGCGGTCATCTTCTTGAACCAGCTCTCGCCCTTGCGTTCGCTGCGGCGCCCATAGACCACGTCATACCCGCGATCCATCATAGCCATCATATCTTGCAGCAGTTCGGGCGGGTCCTGCAAATCGGCGTCCAGCATGAAAATCCGCTGCCCCTTGGCCGCCATCAAACCCGCCGTCAAAGCGACTTGGTGCCCACGGTTCGTTGACAGCTTTATGCCGCGAACACCTGCGTGGCTTTCGCTCTGCTTGCAGATTTCGTCCCACGTGCCATCGGTAGAGCCATCATCCACCAGCACGATCTCCCGGTCAGTGGACCAGGGATCAGTTGCCGCGACCAGACGCTCGACCAGCATCGGCACAGAGTCCTCTTCGTTCATACAAGGAACGACTACAGACAATAACATTTAACCTCCGAACGCGAACTGTCCTGCTCGATTATTTGCGATGGGATCGCTTTTTCTAGAACACGTCGCTTTGGTTTTTTCTCGTTTTGGGTCGCTGCCCTTGATATCTCAACTGTCACATTTCGCTAATCGGTAAGTTCCAGTTTCCAAACCGTAGTTACCGCCGCGACACATCCTTGGGGTCAGTCGCCAACGACCAACCCAATGATGCAATACCGGAGTTATTGCCACCCCTTGTGGCAGCATTGCGCCAATCTTGCGACAAAGGACGGAAAGCTGTCGAAATTCGGTGCCTTGCGCGGCAAATGCACTCATAGAACAGAAAAATCCCACACGAAAACAATATAGTTCCGTGGATGCCGGGAATTTTGGAACATTCTTCCCAGCGGAGCGGTGGTCAATCACTTTCAAATCACATATTCAGTGCCGCGAGTGTAAAACAGGCAGATATCAGACCCGTGTTCGACCTACCTGCGCAGCGTGCGCATCTTTCCGAAAAGTACGACCTTAGCCCCTCAGCGGAACTGGCAGCCAGCATGGAAGACATCTATGCGCGCATGTCCCGCGTCGTTTCGCCGATGGATTGGGCGATCTATGCGCCTTATGTCAAAGTGATCAACGACCTAAAGGCCGAACGCAATGCAGTTGTCCTTGGCCACAACTACATGACGCCCGAGATTTATCACGGCATCTCGGATTTCGGCGGCGACAGCTTGCAACTGGCGATCAAGGCAACCGAGGTCGAAGCGGACGTGATCGTGCAATGCGGTGTGCATTTCATGGCCGAAACATCCAAAATCCTTAGCCCGGACAAGACGGTTTTAATGCCCGATATGGAAGCTGGGTGTTCTTTGGCCGAATCCATAACGGCGGACGGCGTGGCCGAAATGCGCCGTCGTTATCCCGGTGCACCGGTGGTGTCTTACGTCAACACCACGGCCGAGGTCAAAGCGGCCTCTGACATCTGCTGCACATCGTCTAACGCGGCACAGATCGTTGCGGCACTGGACAGCGACACCATCATCATGACCCCTGATCAGTACTTGGCGCAGAACGTGGCACGGGACGTTCCACAAAAGAACATTGTCTGGTGGGAAGGATCGTGCATCGTTCACGAACAATACTCGGCCAGCGACCTGCGAGACTTCCGCGAATGGAACCCGGGCACCCGACTGATCGCGCATCCGGAATGCCCCCCCGACGTGGTGGCCGAGGCAGATTTCTCGGGCTCGACCAGCGGCATCATCAAATACGTCACGGATGAAAAACCCGAAAAAGCGCTGCTGATCACCGAATGTTCCATGGCTTCAAACATTGCGGACGAACTGCCCGAGGTCGACTTTGTGGGTCCTTGCAACATGTGCCCATACATGAAGAAGATCACCCTCGAAAAAGTGCTTTATGCGCTGGATACCATGACCGGACAGGTCGAAGTTGAAGCAGATGTGGCCGACAAAGCCCGATTGTCAGTTCAGCGGATGATAGACCTTTCGCGCAAACTGGGTATCTGACCGGGCGGATGCAACACGTCAGCACCAAGCGCGTGGTGATCATCGGCGCTGGATTGGCCGCCGTCTACGCCGCGCTGAAACTGGCACCGCGACCCGTCGTGATGATCTCGCCCGAGGCGCTGGGGACCGGCGCCAGCTCGGCCTGGGCGCAGGGGGGTGTCGCCGCTGCGATGGCCGAAACTGACAGCCCCGAGGCTCATGCCGAAGATACAGTGCGCGCAGGGGCCGGTTCGGTTCTGAACGAGGTAGCCGATTTCGTCACGCGCGCCGCACCGGATCATATTCTTGACCTGTCAAATCTTGGCACCGACTTTGACCGAACCAGCGACGGGGCCTTTGTTCAATCCCGCGAGGCCGCCCACTCGGCCGCCCGGGTCGTCCGTGTGAAAGGCGATCAAGCGGGTGCGGAAATAATGCGCGCATTGGTCACCGCACTACGTGCGACGCCGTCGATCCAAGTAATTGAAGGGGTGCAGGCCATCGGCTTTGACAGTGATGGCCAGCAGGTTCAGGGCGTCTACCTGACCCCGGCGAATGGATCAGATACGCCCTCGATTGCGTTGCACGGGGCGGCTTATGTATTGGCATCTGGTGGGTCCGCCGGGCTTTACGCGCAAACAACCAACCCCACCCGTATCCGAGGTCAGGGCATAGGCATGGCGGCGCGAGCCGGAGCGAAAATTGCAGATGCAGAATTCGTTCAGTTCCACCCAACGGCGATCAATGTCGGCGAAGACCCCTGCCCACTGGCCACCGAAGCCCTGCGCGGCGAGGGTGCGGTATTGATCGACAAGACCGGGCACAGGTTTATGCCTGAACTGCATCCGGATGGAGAGCTCGCGCCTAGGGACATTGTTGCCCGCGCGGTCTTTCTGCAAACCCAGTCCGGCCTCCAACCTGCGCTGGATACGCGGCAGGCCATCGGCGTCGACATCGCGTCGCAGTTCCCCGCAGTTACTGAAGCCTGTCGTCGCAATGGCGTCGATCCTGTGCTGTCGCCCATACCTGTCACGGCCGCAGCGCATTATCATATGGGTGGCGTCGCGGCAGACCTGTCCGGGCGCAGCACATTGGGCGGGCTTTGGGCTTGTGGCGAGGCGGCCTCGACCGGGCTGCATGGGGCAAACCGGCTCGCTTCAAACGGATTGCTAGAGGCGTTGGTGTTTGCTCGTACCTGCGCGCGAGAAATTGCAAAGCATGTCCCTTGTGACGATGCCGAACCGGTAGATCTAAATTTTGCACCCAGTTGCCAAACAGCGATCTTGCAAGCCACGGCAGAGCTGCGCGGGATCATGATGGATCTGGTCGGCGTCGTTCGCACGGGAACAGGTTTGCGCCAAGCGTTGACCCGCATAGCTCTGCTCGAAGCCGAAAACCAAAACTCACCGGCATTTCTCAATATGACGGCGACCGCGACACTGATCGCGGCGGCGGCTTTGATGCGAGAAGAAAGTCGCGGCGCACACTACAGGTCGGATTTTCCACAGACGCATTCCGGCCCCGGACAACGATCAATGCTGACGCTTGAACAGGCGCTGGCGTTTCGAGACAAATACACAAAGGAAAACGTATGACCGTTCCTGCCCTACCCGATCTAATCCTAGAACCGATTGTCCGCGCGGCGTTGATGGAGGATTTGGGATCCAACGGCGATGTCACCTCGTTAACGGTCATACCGCCAGAAACAACCTACTCTGCTCGGCTAAACGCGCGTGAAGACGCGGTGGTTTCCGGCATGCAAGTAGCCGAGCTTGCCTTTCGTCTAGTCGACCCTGCGCTTGAGATCGTTCGCCACGTGCAAGATGGTCAACGCTGCGCCAAGGGCGAGACCCTGATGGAGATACGCGGCAATGCAGCCTCGATCCTGTCTGGTGAACGTGTGGCGTTGAACTTTGCCGGACGCCTAACGGGGGTGGCTACGGCGACTGCCTCTCTGGTCGCAGAAACCAAGGGCACCAATACGCGTATCACCTGCACCCGCAAGACAACGCCCGGCCTGCGTATCGTCGAAAAACAGGCCGTACTGCACGGCGGCGGCTTTAATCACCGCTTTTCATTGTCCGACGCAATTCTGATTAAGGACAACCACATCGCCGCCGCCGGAGGCGTTCGGGCGGTCCTCGAAGCAACCAAGGCGCGTGCGTCCCACATGATGAAGGTTGAAATCGAAGTGGACCATTTGGAACAACTGGAAGACGTGCTTGCGGTTGGGGGTGCGGATGTCGTCTTGTTAGACAACATGACCCCAGACATGCTGTCCAAAGCGGTTTCGATGGCAAACGGGCAAATCACAACCGAAGCCTCTGGCAACGTGACCAAAGAAACCGTGGCCGCGATCGCAGCAACGGGCGTTGACTACATCTCATCCGGGGCGCTGACGCATTCCTACAGGACAATCGATCTGGGTCTGGATTTTTAGGCTGAATGGCGGAGAGACAGGGATTCGAACCCTGGAGACGGTTTCCCGCCTACACACTTTCCAGGCGTGCGCCTTCGACCACTCGGCCACCTCTCCGTGGGCGCGATATTTGGACTATCGCTTGGGGATTTGCAAGGCCCGAATATAGCGAAAATTCAACCTTTTCGGATCGCGCTTAAACCGGCCTCAGACCTCATCCCCGTCGCTGTCGGGCATATCCGCCTCGGTCATCTCGATCGGGGAAGACTTGTCTGTGTCGGTCGGGGTGTTCCCCGCCTCATTTGCCGGTTCAGGCGTAGGCGCGGCTGGCGATTCCCTAAGCGTCTCTGGGTTACGCAGCCAGACGTCGCGTTGGGCGAACGGAATCTCGATACCTTCGTCGGCAAAGCGTCGGTTAATCTCGTGATTCATGTCCGATTTTACCGAAAGCACCCAGTTCACGTCGCGCAGGATGGCCCGGATCTCAAAATCCAACGAATCCGCGCCAAATCCCTGAAACACGACGCTGGGCGCGGGATTGGCCAAAACCATTGGGTGCGCATTGGCGACTTCGCCCAATATCTTTTCAACCAGTTTGGTATCCGTCCCATAAGCGACGCCAACCGGAACAATGACACGCCCGATGGTATTGCCGCGCGTATAGTTGGTTACAACGCCGCTGATCAGGTCAGAATTGGGAACGATCACATCCGTACGATCAAACGTCTCAATCCGCGTAGACCGGACCGAGATGTCGCGCACGTAGCCCATCATCCCGTTAACGTCGATCCAATCCCCTTTTGAAATCGGACGTTCGACCAGCAGGATGATCCCAGACACGAAATTCGAGACGATGGTCTGCAACCCGAAACCGATCCCAACGGACAAGGCACCGGCGACAATTGCCAGCGAGGACAAATCGAACCCGGCAACCATAATGGCAACCAGCGCGGCCAGAAAAATTCCGATATACCCGGTGCCGGAAACGATCGCGTTCTGACCGCCGGGGTCAATGCTTGTCTTTGGCAGCAAAGAGTTGCGCAATCCGCCTTGCAGCATTCGGGTCAGGCCGTATCCGATCAGGAACACAATCACGAAGACGAAGAAGTTGCTTGGCGATATCGTCACTCCGCCGATATCAAAACCCAGCAACAGACGTGACCAAGCTTCAAGCAAATCGGTCTGACGCGCCCCCCAGTAAAGGGCAAGGATCGGCAAAGCAAAGATAGCCAACGCGAAACCGACCAGAACCGAAAACAGCGAATCCCAGACAGCTTCGCCCTGCCCCGTGATCCAGCCGTAGACCTGCGTAATGAAGCGCTGAAAAATGACCAACGCAGCAATCAGAACCAGCGTTTTTACTGCGGGAAAGACTATGGCTTCGGCCGCATTTGTATACCCGAAGACGGCTAGAACAGGTGTCGCAATACCCAGAAGCAAAAAGGCGCGCCGCAGGAATTCGACCAGTTGGCTGAAGCCTGCCGCCCGAGCTAAACTTGGGGCTTCGGCCTCGTCTGGTTGCGCGTCATTGGTCCGGATATGGCGCACCCGAAGCAGCAACAAAGCCGTGGCCACGATGACAGGAAAACTAGCTACTGCACGCGTGGAATCCGAGATATTTTCGATCTGCTCGAACAAGACGGCCAGTTCATGAAGGATGAGCATCGCAGCCAGCAGATCAATATAGACGCGAAGTTCCTTGATCCTGGCAGCGGACAGACGCTTGAACCCTCTGGCCTGCCCCATCAAGTATACTTGCCGCCCGATCCAGTCATAAAAGAAGATAATTCCAGCCCAGTATGGCACTTCCTCAAGCAGCAAGGTGCCCCGCACACCCAGCACCCCGGTCAGGTTAATTGCGACAACTGCGGCTAGGACACCCAACCACGGCAAGATGATCCGCAACAGGGATATCACAAATGTCCAGACGCCCGTGCCAGAGCCCCCGAGCTTCCGCAGGTAATCACCGCCCTTTTCCGACCAGTGCCGCCCGAAAATCAGCAACACCGCCGAAATGACCAACAGGACAAATATCCCCAACCCGCGCTCTCTCATTTGCTCGCGGGCGACATCCGTTCTCAGGTTTTCGGTTATTTCATTGATCAAGCCACGGGCGGCTTCTTTCACGTCCACCCACGCAGGTGCCCAATATGTAGGATTAAGAGGCGACGGTCCTCGTTCCAACAACTCTTTGGTCTGACGGTGCCGGATGATCTGGTCTATTTCACTGATAAGCCCGTTGGCCCTGCTATACGCCTCTTCGGATACAACACGCGGCACCCGAAGGCTGTTGAGCTGTTCTTCCAGATGCGCACGGATCGTCGCAATGTCTTCGGGTTCAGAGGCGTCACCCTCAGGTTCTGGCCCCAATGCCTTGAGTTGACTTTCCAGCGTCTGAATACGTTCAGTATTCGCATCCCGCGCGCGATTAAAGACCTCTCGGTACTCGTTGATTTCAGAACGCAGGTTCTCCAAAGCAGCATTCGAAGCGCGGTTCGCTTCGATTACCGCTTCGGCCCGGTCCGCCGTGCTGATCCAGCCCTGATAATACTCACTTTGTCGGTCGGTCAGTTGGGCGGCAACAGGGCCGCCCCAAACGGCCAAACAAACCGTTACAAGGGCAAGAAACAGGCGGACCTGCCGCGGCATCATACGTCCTCGAACACGCCAGGAATGCTGCGGGGGGCTTCGGTCATCCAATCAGGCACCGGCAGCTCTTTTTCACGCAGGAATTCCGGGTTGAACAGTTTGGACTGATAGCGTGTGCCATAGTCGCAGAGGATCGTCACAATGGTATGGCCCGGCCCAAGATCCTTGGCCAGACGCACGGCACCGGCCATGTTGATTGCGGTCGAGCCGCCCATGACCAGACCTTCCTCGCGCAGCAGACTAAAGATGTAGGGCAGCGCCTCGTTATCTGTCATCTGATAGGCATAGTCGGGCTTGAAACCCTCAAGGTTCTTGGTGATGCGCACCTGACCGATCCCTTCGGCGATCGAGCTGCCCTCCATCGCGATTTCACCGGTAGTGTAATAGGAATAAAGCCCCGCGCCCATCGGATCGACCAGGCCGATCTTGACCCCTTTGGGCTGCAAAGCATCCGCGACGCCTGCCAAAGTCCCACCGGAGCCCACGGCGCTTACAAAACCGTCAACCTTGCCGCCGGTTTGCTCCCAGATCTCTGGGCCAGTGGTTTCCACATGCGCCTGACGATTTGCCACATTGTCGAACTGGTTGGCCCAGATCGCACCATTGGGTTCGGTCTGCGCCAGTTCCTCGGCCAGTCGGCGCGAGTAATGCACAAAGTTATTGGGGTTGCGGTAAGGCGCGGCGGGAACCTGCACCAGTTGCGCCCCGGCAAGCCGCAGCATGTCCTTCTTTTCTTCGGACTGGGTTTCCGGGATCACGATCACGGTCTTGAACCCCATCGACGCCCCAACCAGCGCAAGGCCGATTCCGGTGTTTCCTGCGGTGCCTTCGACAATGGTTCCGCCGGGCTTCAGCTCACCCCGCGCGATGGCGTCCTTGATTATATAAAGCGCTGCGCGGTCCTTGACCGATTGGCCGGGGTTCATGAACTCGGCCTTGCCAAGGATTTCACACCCGGTTTCTTCGCTGATGCGTTTCAGCCGGATCAACGGCGTTTTTCCTACTGCGTCAGCAAGGTCTCGTGCAATGCGCATGGCACCCTCTTTTCTTTACATATCAACGAAGATTTACAGTCGACGCGCGACAACCACAAGCCGCGATAACTATGCCCGCAAACGGTTCTTGTGACGCGCCAGCCAATTGGCCAACATCAACAGGGGTAAGTCCTTGAACCCATTGTTGTCCACACGGTCCATGAACTCGGCAAATGGCAGAATTTGAGTGCGAATATCCTCGCCTTCCGAAGCGACCCCACCGTTTTCAACTGTCTTGGTCAGATCGGCCAGTCCGACATAAAGGTGAATGTACTCGGTCGACGACCCGCTTGAGGAATAAGCACCCCCTACATATTCCAAGCTGCTCAGGTCTACTCGCGCCTCTTCAAGCACTTCTCGCTGCGCCGCCTGCGCGGGGGATTCTCCGGGGTCAATCATTCCTGCCACCGGCTCCCACATCCAGGGTTCGGGATCGTCAATCAAGTAAACCGGGGCTCGGAACTGCTCCACCAGCAGGACCGTGTCCCTTGCAGGATCATAGGGCAACACCACGACAGCGCTGCCCTGCATCAAGGCGCTGCGATTCAGGACCGGCCCCATGGTTCCGTCATGCTGGCGGTGCTGCACTCGAATCTCGTCCATGCCGAAATAGCTTAGGTACGCCCGTTCATGCTGATGCAGAACGACATCTGACCCAACATCGCGCAGATCACCGGTCTGTCGACGCCGCGCGGCCATTCGCGCCCACGCCCGGGTTCGGATCGACGGAAAGCAGCGTGCGACCGCTTTGGCATCCATCCGACCGTAAAAGCTCATAACCTCCTGAGCTGCGGCGATCGACAACTCCCCCCACTGATCGATCCAAGCTTGCAAGGACCAGCGGTCGCCGGGAAACCATAGATCGGGTTCGGGGAAAAAGACGCTTGCCTGCGTTTGCGAACCGTCTTCCAGGTGAATCGTTCGCGGGCTGAGGTCATAATCGAACCCGCCTTCATAAAACACCAGACGCCGCAGGTCTTCTGGACCCAGCCCTTGCACCAGCAGACCGTCTGCTTGGCCGGATTTTTCTTTGACGATCATCGGAAATGGCTGCCCTTCTACGCTGTACACTGCGTGCCCCGGTAAAGCAGCCTGCTTTACCTCAAGACGTGACAATGGACGACCCAATACCAATTCCAACAATGGCAGGTATCTGAGCGTTCCATAGAAAAAGAGATTAGACAAAGAAGAAGTCTCGTTTGCAGACAGGAATTTATCGCCAGCGGCGGCTGGCCTCTTCTGTGGCAAGGCCTGCCACCACCCCACCGATTGCCAAGGTCAGCAGGATTTCGGACGTCAGAAGCAATTGACCATACTCAATACCGATCTGGAAAATCGCCAACAGGGCTTCGAATGGGCCATTGTATCTGTGGCGCATCGCCAGACTGAACATTTCGTAACAGCCTTGAAGGAACAGCCCCCAGAAAACCAAAGTGGCAATTCCCGTCATGCCGTTATTGATCGCCGCAGTCCATCCTTTGCCCGCGCGCTTACCCATGACGGTCCAGCCACAAACAACGCCCAAAACCATGTTAACAAAGGTGAAAGCGCCGTAATCTTTACCCTCTTCCCCATTCTCGATGATCATGCTCGACACGAGAAATGCCACCACCAATAGACAGATGGCGGCAATAAGACGTGAGGCACTGGGCATTGGGCAGATCCGTTAACTATGCTGGTTTTGCTACGGTAATCTGTGTCACATCGCAATTGCCGGTGTCAAAGGCTGCGCCGCAGGCGGTCAAATAATAATTCCACATGCGGCGAAAACGCTCATCAAATCCCATTTCTGAAATGACATCCCATTTGTCGTTGAATGTCTCGTACCAGCGTCGCAGGGTCAGATCATAGCTTTTGCCAAATTCCTTTGATGTCACGACGTTCAGCCCGGCTTGCGTGACCTGCTCTTTCAACACCGAAGGTGCCGGAAGCATTCCACCCGGAAAGATATATTTCTGAATGAAATCAACACCATTTCGGTAGACGTCCCACCGATGATCAGCCACGGTAATGATCTGCAATGTCGCCTGCGCGCCTGGTTTAAGGCGCTCTCTCACAGTTTCGAAATATGCTGGCCAATATTTCTGCCCAACCGCTTCGAACATTTCAATCGACGCGATGCCATCGTATTGGCCCCGCTCGTCGCGATAGTCCTGAAGTTTGAACTCGACCAAATCAGAAAGCCCTGCTTTTTCAATTCTTTGCCTGGCAAACTTCAACTGCTCTTGGCTAATCGTCAGCCCTGTGACCCGCAAGCCACGCTCTTTCGCAGCGTATTCCGCGAATCCGCCCCAGCCGCAGCCAATTTCAAGAATATGATCACCCGGCTTTGCGCCCATTTCATCAACTAGACTGGCGTATTTCGCCGTCTGCGCGTTTTCGAGACTTTCCTGCCCCGTCTCAAACAAGGCGCTGGAATAGGTCATCGTATCATCCAGCCATAAGGCATAGAAATCATTGCCCAAATCATAGTGGTACGAGATGTTCTTCTTTGCCTGTTTCCGGCTATTGCCATGCAACCAGAACCGTAAACGTTCATAGGTCTGAACAAGGAACTTGCCGGTAAAGTCGTCATAGACCGTTTCAGTGCCCAAATGCACAAGATCCATGAAGGACCGCAGGTCTGGGGTGCTCCAGTCTCCTTCCAGATAGGCGTCGGAAAAACCCAGCTCTCCTTCGCGGATCAGTCGCGCGAAAACGTCGGGGTTGTGAATGTCCACCCGTGCGACAGGTCCGGGCTTGGCGCCCTCGGTTCGAAAAATGCGGCCATCCGGCAGAGCGATATCAAGCCGCCCGGATTCCATCTTGTTCAGCATTTTCAGAACTTGCGCGAAATACCTCGGCAGGCCCTTTTGCCCTTCTGTTGTCGTATGGATCATCCGCTTTCCCCTATGCGGTTGTTGTTTCAGGCTAGGACGAGTTTGTGTTTCTGGCAAGTTTTCAGTTCCTTAGTGGTTTTTTAGGCCTTCATAAGCCGCAAGTGCACGTGCGCGACCGGCAGGCAATTCAACAATCGGGTTGGGATACAAATCGGTCTCAGAGATGCCCCAAGAACGTGGAACGGCGTCAAAATACGCACACGCCGTCGCGGGTGGCGTTGACTGCCCTTCGGCAATCCAACGGCGCACATACTCCCCGCTCGGATCGAATTTTTCCTGCTGAGTCAGAGGGTTAAAGATACGGAAAAACGGAGAGGCATCAGGCCCCGAGCCTGCAACCCACTGCCAGCCCATCGCGTTACAGGCTGAGTCCCAGTCGATCAGACAGTCAGCAAACCACTGCATCCCAATTTTCCAATGCGTCATCAAATGCTTGGTCAGGTAACTGGATGTTATCATCCGTGCCCGGTTATGCATCCGGCCCGTGACGTACATCTGGCGCATCGCGGCATCTATAACCGGAATTCCGGTTCTGGCCGTTTGCCAGGCAATCACCTCGGGGCGAGTGGCGTCCGTATTCCACGGAAACATCTCCCACTCTGGTTTCCAATTCTCTGCCAACAGGTGTGGCGTATGGAACATCAGGTGGTAAGCGAACTCTCTCCACACAAGCTGGCGCAAGAAGGCATCGGTCCCTGACACTCCAGTCATCGCCGCGTTTTGAACGGCGTGCCAAACGGAGCGCGGGCTTATTTCCCCCAAAGACAGATATTCAGACAGATTGGACGTTGCATCACGATCCAGCCGATCCCTGTTTTCAGAATAATGCGCAATCCGGTCCAGAAAGCCTTGAAGCGCTTCGAACGCTGCGGCTTCGCCTGCCTGCACATAAGGGGCCACGATTGTCGCCCCACGGTTCATACCTTGGGCCAAATTCCACTCTGACAGATCGTCTGAATCCGGCCAACTCTGCGGACCCCGCAACGTTGCAGGCGCAGGTTCAGGCGGCGCGACGTCCCGAACCCGTACTGCCCGCCACATTGGTGTGAAAACGCGGAACGGCTGACCCGCTTTGGTCGCAACGGTCCAAGGCTCGAACAGCAGATGACCGGTGAAAGACTTTGCCTCGATGCCCTGCTCTGACAATCGCGACTTTACATCCGAGTCCCGAGTAATTGCATCGGGATCATATGCCCTCGTCCAGTGTACGGCTGTTGCCCTTGTCTGCGCGATAATATCTTGCAGAACCGCAAGAGCGCGCCCGCGACGCAGAACCAAACGACTGCCCAAATTGTTCAGCGCTCGCGCCAGCGTATCTACGCCCAATCCCAAACGCCATTTGGGTGCAGCCCCGAGTGCTTCGGCTTGGTCGTCCAGAATAAATAAGGGAATAACGGGCCGTCCCGAGGCGACCGCAGCCGTCAGCGCGGGATGGTCCGACAGGCGCAAATCCCGTCGGAACCAAACAATAATCGGTGGCCGCTCGTTTTCCATTTTTGCCCTGTTTTCTTCGATCTACGAAACAGGGCTGAAAGTGGATCACAAAACAGCGTCAAGTGCATTCAATAATTGATCAATTTCCTGTTGAGAGGTGTAGTGCGTAAAGCTGACGCGCAGCACGCCTTGGGTTAGATCAACCCCCATCGCCTTCAATGGCCGCACTGCATAGAAGTCGCCCCCGCCTGCCATGATACCGTATTTCACGAGATCAGCCGCCACCGACTCTGCGTTGCGCGTAAGAGCCAGTGCCACCGTCGGCGCGCGCCGAGTGGCATCGGAGGTTCCGATCAGCCGAACGGCATTCCGATCCTTGACTGCGTCCAGAACCGGCTGAAGCAAGGCCACTTCCTGCCCGCGCATAAGGTCATGTACAAAGGCACCGCGTTCAGTGGCGTCGCCATCCGGCCCGTTGTGATGGTCACACAGAAGGTCGACATAATCCGCCATACCTGCGCTCGCCGCGATTTGCGCATGGTCGGGGCCAGCGGGTGTAAATCGTTTATACAGCACATCCGCGTTGAAATAATGCGCCTGATTGGGCAGCAGTTCTCCGAGAGATTTCCGGATCACCATGCAGCCCTGATGCGGTCCATAGGTTTTGTAGGCGGAAAACAGGTAAATATCCGGCCCAAGGTCTCCGACATTCGGAAACCCGTGCGGCGCGTATGAAACACCGTCGACGCAAACAAAAGCGCCCGCCGCATGTGCGATGGCCGTGATTTCGGTGACAGGGTTGATCTCACCGATCACGTTCGAACAGTGGGGGAAACAAACCAGACGCACCTTTTCATCCAGCAAGTGTTCAAGATCGTGCGGGTTCAGCGACCCGGTCTCGGGGTCGATCTGCCATTCGCGGACCTCAATGCCTTCATCCGCAAGCCGCCGCCAAGGACCTGAATTCGCCTCGTGATCCTGATTGGTCACGACAATGGCGTCGCCCGGCTTCATCCACTGGCGAAATGCCTGTGCCAGAACATAGGTGTTTTGAGTGGTCGACGGGCCAAAACTGAGTTCATCAGTTTCAACGCCCAGTATGGTCGCCATCCGGCTTCGGGCCTCGTCCATTTCTTCCCCCGCCAATCGGCTGGCTTCATAGGGACCATAAGGTTGAACCTTGCGTTGGGTATAATATCGGCTCAGCCTGTCGAGAACCGGTTTGCAGGTGTAAGAACCGCCTGCATTCTCAAAAAACGCCTGCCCCTGCAGGCCAGGTTCGGAAAACGCCGGAAACTGTGACCGAACAAAGTTGATATCCAGAGTGCTCATGGCACGGGCCTCCTTGATCATGCACTTAAATCCATGAGGAGCCCGCGCATGATTTCGGTCCCCTCGAAAATCATGGCAGGTCTTCCAGCCCAGCCTGTGCTTTGGAAACACCGGCAGCCCTTGCGGATCACAAGGACGGGGCCAAATTGCCCAGAACACCGTTAATCGTCAAGCGGGCCCTCCTTCACGACAAAAAAAGCCGGGCGTTTAGACCCGGCTTTGCAACGTGAATTGGATAAATTAGCCCTGAACCTTGGTGTAGGTCCCCTCGCCCGCAAGAATACCGCGAAAGCCGCCCGGCTCATCCAAACCAAAAACGATCAGCGGCAAGTTGTTATCCCGTGCAAGCGCGATGGCCGATGCATCCATAACCCGCAGTCGCTTGGCCAGTACATCGTCATAGGTCACCGTGTCATAGCGCACGGCATCTGAGTGTTCTTTGGGGTCTTTGTCATACACGCCATCGACACCGTTTTTGCCCATGAAGATCGCCTCGCACGCCATTTCGTTGGCGCGTAGCGTCGCGGCGGTGTCGGTGGTGAAATAAGGGTTTCCGGTTCCGGCCGCAAAAATACAAACCCGCTTTTTCTCAAGGTGACGCACGGCGCGGCGGCGGATGTAGGGCTCACAGACCTCATCCATCCGAATGGCCGAGATAACGCGGGTAAATACGCCGACTTCTTCCAAGGCGGACTGCATCCCAAGCGCGTTCATCACGGTCGCTAGCATTCCCATATAATCAGCGGTAGTGCGTTCCATCCCCTGTGCCGAACCGCTTAGGCCGCGGAAAATGTTGCCGCCGCCAATGACCATGCAGATTTCGACGCCTAGATCGTGAACCGATTTCACCTCTTGCGCGATACGCTGAACGGTCGGTGGATGCAGGCCAAAGCCTTGATCCCCCATCAGTGCCTCGCCGGATATTTTCAGCATCACGCGCTTGTACTTTGTTTTCGGGGGTTCAACTGTGTTGGTTGTCGGGGAATGGCTCATGTTGCGCTCCGGGCTGGCACGGGTTTAATTCCGGCGCAAAATGAAGCAAAACCTCGGCAGGTTCAATGCGGATGGTAAGGAATGAGGCGTGCCGGGATGACCAATGGCAAAACTCTGCAGACCCTGGGTCGCCTGCCCAAGATTCCGGATGGTGTTCCGGTACTGATCGCAGGCCCGACGGCGTCTGGAAAATCCGCCCTTGCGTTAGAGATCGCCGAACAGTTCGGCGGCGTCATCGTCAATGCGGATGCCAGTCAGGTATATGACTGCTGGCGCGTTATCTCGGCCCGTCCCTCAGTCGAAGAGGAGGCGCGCGCACCGCACGTGTTATACGGCCATGTCGCATTCGATCAGGACTATTCAACGGGTCACTGGCTGCGTGACGTCAAACCGATATTGGCGGGCGGTCAACGCCCGATCGTCGTAGGTGGGACCGGGTTGTATTTCTCGGCCCTCACCGAAGGTATGGCAGATATTCCAGCCACGCCCGCCGATGTGCGGGCCGAGGCGGACAGGCTGGACTTGTCCACTCTTATGGATGGTGTCGACGCAGAAACTTTGGCGGGCATCGACACGCAAAACCGTGCCCGTGTTCAACGTGCCTGGGAAGTGCAGCGGTCCACAGGCCGAAGCCTGCGCGACTGGCAGGCCGACACCCCGCCCCCGATACTACGGCTACACGACACCGTACCCATCGTCTTTGACGTGGACAAACAATGGCTTCTGGACAGGATAACGCGGCGTTTTGACATGATGCTGGACACTGGCGCGCTTGAGGAAGTGGAAGCGATGCGCGACAAGTACGATCCCACGCTTCCAGCCTGTAAAGCCATCGGCGTACCCGAGCTTATGGCCTACCTTGAAGGTCATATGTCGTTGCAGGATGCCCGTAAGCGCGCAACTATCTCGACCCGGCAGTTTGCCAAGCGGCAGCGGACGTGGTTTCGCGCAAGAATGAAAAACTGGAATCGGGTAGATTTCTCAAAGTGATACCTTATGCAGGCTGAACTCCAAGATCTGCGTTTCCAACGGCCCCTCAAATTTCCCCGAATCTCCGCTGCTGACGCAGCCAAAGAGGTACAACGGCGCACGTTAACCGGACATTGTTGCTTACAAACTCTGGCCACCGATGTCGCTTTTGTACCTCGAATGACGATTTCGAACATTGACCTGATTTAAATTCTGGTGCCGAATGTCCCCATGGGGGTGTTCAAATTCCGAAAAACAAGAACCCGAGAACCTGCTGCCCGACGTGTTCGGGTCTGAGCTGTTCGAAACTCTATCAATAAAAATACTATGTCACAGGGAGAGACATAAATGGAAAACCAAACAATCACCGGAGCACCGATGCACTGGGCGGCAGAAATGCATGCGCAAGAGTATCGGGACGGTAAACTTAGTCGGCGCGAATTCATGGCGCGCGCAACTGCATTGGGTGTCGCCGTTCCAGCCGCTTATGGCATGATCGGCCTGCAGTCACCTGCGGCAGCCCAAGAACCCCAGCGTGGCGGCACCATTCGCTATCAGATGGAAGTGCGCGCCCTGAAAGACCCGCGCACCTATGACTGGACCCAGATTGCCACCTTTACCGCAGGCTGGCTGGAATATCTGGTCGAATACAACAATGACGGCTCGTTCAAGCCCATGCTGCTGGAAAGCTGGGAAGCAAACGATGACGCAACCGAATACACCCTGAATGTCCGCAAGGGTGTCAAGTGGAATAACGGTGACGACTTCACCGCCGAAGACGTTGCGCGCAACATCGAAGGCTGGTGTGATGCAGGGCTCGAGGGTAACTCGATGGCGTCACGCATGGCATCGCTTGTAGATGAGAGCACCCAGAAAGCCGCAGACGGGGCCATCACTGTTGTCGACACTCATACCGTTAAGCTGAAATGCAGCGCCCCGGACATCACGATCATTCCGGGCATGGCCGACTATCCGGCGGCTATCGTGCACAGCAGCTTTGACGCAAATAACATGCTGGCCAACCCTGTCGGCACGGGCTTCATGATCCCAGAAAGCCACGAAGTTGGCGTCAAAGGTGTTCTTGTACGCAACGAAGAATTCGAATGGTGGGGCTATGAGGCCGGCAAAGGCGGCTACATCGACCGGATCGAGTTCATCGACTACGGCACCGACCCTGCGGCATTCCTGGCTGCTTATGAGGCCGAAGAGATCGACATGAACTGGGAGTCGGTCGGCGAGTTTGTCGATATCTTTGACAGCATCGGTCTTGTGCGTTCGGAAATCCCGTCGGGCTTTACCATCGTCATTCGCCCCAACCAGTTGGCCGAGGATGAGAACGGCAACAAGATCTATGGCGACAAGCGTGTCCGTCAGGCTCTGGCCATGGCGGTCGATAACGAAGTCTGTCTGGAACTTGGGATGTCAGGTTACGGCATTCCCGCCGACAACTGCCACGTTGGCCCGATGCACCCCGAGCACGACTCGGCTGTAACCCGCATCCCGTATGATCCTGCAGCGGCGAAAGCCCTGATGGACGAAGCGGGCATGGGCGACTTTGAGCATGAAGTTCAGTCCATTGACGATGACTGGCGTCGCAACACCACAGCGGCCGTCGTCGCGCAGCTTAACGACGCGGGCATCAAAGCCAAGCATACGATCCTGCCCGGCTCGACCTTCTGGAACGACTGGACCAAGTACCCCTACTCGTCGACCAACTGGAACCACCGTCCACTCGGCACGCAGGTTCTGGCTTTGGCTTACAAGTCCGGGGTGGCCTGGAACGAGTCCGGCTTTGCCAATGACGAGTTCGATACGCTGCTGGCCGAGGCAAACTCGATCGCGGATGTCGACCAGCGCCGCGAAGTGATGGCCAAGCTGCAAGCGATCATGATCGACGAAGGCGTCGTCATCCAGCCATACTGGAGGACCGCAATGCGCCACCACCGTGACAACATGGTGGGCGTCGAAAAGCACATCGCGGATCTGCCGCAGCTGTATAAGTTCGGCATCGTTTCCTAAGCCAAAAAAACACAAGGCCGCGCCTACCGGGGGCGGCCTTTTCGTCCTGACCACGGCGACCAGAAAAACAGCGATGCGTGCGGTAAAACCACCGACACGCTAGCCTACCAACAGGGGCTACCATGGGACTTTTCATACTAAGGCGCGTCGGCATTATGCTGTTGACCGCACTGTGCCTTACCTTCCTGGTCTTCTTTCTGACCAACCTCTACCCGAACCTTGAAAAGCTTGCGAAAACGCAGGGCAATTTCAGGATGTCGGACGAGCAAGTCGAAAGCTTTCTGGAAAAAGGCGGATACCTTCAGCCAACGCCCATAAAGTACGGCGAATGGCTGGGTGTTTTGCCTTCTTACAGACACACGAATGAAGACGGCACGGTGCAAGGCAGATGTATCCTGCCCGGCAAAACAGCCGAAGAATCTCCGAATTTCTGCGGGATTTTGCAGGGGTATTGGGGATATTCGACGGTCTTCAAGGAAGAAGTCTCAACTGTTGTTGGTAACCGGCTTGCGCTTACGGGACGTCTGATGTTCTGGGTCATGCTGTTGATGGTTCCATCCGCTTTGATCCTTGGAATTCTGGCGGGCATGAAAGAAGGGTCAGCCACCGACCGGACCCTTTCTACCTTTGCGATCACCACCACGGCAACGCCGGAATATGTGTCTGGTGTTATCTTCATCGCGATCTTCACCTCGTCTGCCGTCGGGCTGAAATGGTTCAAAGGGACCGCCACGCAAGCGATGGAAAATCCAACGTTCGAGAACTTTTTCCTGCCGGTGTTGACCATTGCCCTATACGGGATGGGTTACATTGCCCGCATGACCCGCGCCTCGATGACCGAGGTGATGACGGCGCAATACATCCGAACCGCGCGCCTGAAAGGTGTCTCGTTCCCGAACATCGTTATGAAACACGCACTGCGTAACGCGCTTATCGCGCCGTTCACCGTCATCATGCTGCAGTTCCCATGGCTGCTGAATGGCGTGGTAATCGTCGAGACCCTGTTCAACTACAAGGGCTTTGGCTGGGCGCTGGTGCAGGCGGCGGGGAATAACGACATCCAGCTCTTGCTGGCGATATCGGTCGTGTCGGTCTTTGTGGTGCTGGTGACGCAGCTGATCTCGGATATCGGCTATGTCTACCTCAACCCGCGCATCCGCATTTCGTAAGGAGGGATAGATCATGGAACCACTTACCTGGACCGGCTCTATCGCCTTCCTGAACCCGTTACTGGCCATAGCCTTGGCGCTGATGGTTATTTCGATCTTGGCCTGGATACTGGCCAGCATCATCCTGCCGGAACCCCAGATGACCGTGAACCCAGATGGGACGCTGACGTCTGGATCGGGTGTGAGAAACCTCATTCAAACCGTGCTGCGCTTTAGCTTTCTGGCAAGCGTCGGGCTGGGCGTTGCCTATATCGTTCTGGGCGTCCTCATGGGAACAAGCGCCGGTATCATCGGGGCCATGGCCCAACAATTCCTGCCTGTCTGGTTGTCGCTGGTCCTTCTCTACGCCATGTCGATTGCATTCAAACGTAAGCTGGGTCTGTACGGCAAACTGTTTGACAGCCCGATTGGTATGATCGGCTTTGGGCTTGTGATGTTCTGGGTGTTTACCGGCATCTTTGGCGCGCTTGACCTGATCGTGACACACGACCCGCTCTCGCAGGTTTCGGGGATGAAAAACAAAGTACCCGGGACACCTCTGCCCAGCATAGAAGACGGGGAGTACGCCTGGTATCTGCTAGGGGGCGACAATCTTGCCCGGGACGTGTTCAGCCGTATGGTCAAAGGGGCGTGGATCGTTGTTCAGATTGCCCCGCTGGCAACGATGTTTGCCTTCATGGTCGGGATCACGCTGGGCCTGCCTGCCGGTTACTACGGTGGTCGTCTGGACACACTGCTGTCGTTCCTGGCGAACCTGATTCTGGCCTTCCCGGTGATCCTGCTGTTCTACCTGCTTGTGACGCCCGAGATCGTGGCAACAGGTGTGCCGAACTATATGGCCGCTATCCTGTTCATCTTCCCGATCATCTTCCTTAGTGTGCTTCTGAACTCGCGCTATTACACAAGGCCGACGTTCCGCACACCGCTATTGATTGGTGTTCTGGGTGTTGCGCTGTGGCTGTATCTGTCGCTGATCTCAACGAATGGCTACATCGTAAACACGGACAACTACAGCATTTGGGGACTGCCCACCTATCTGGACCTTTTTGATGTGCCCGGAGGGATTTTAGTCGTCTTTGTGTCGGTGGTTTTTGTAAACTCACCAACCGTGTTCCGTATCGTGCGCGGTTTGGCGATGGACATCAAAACCCGCGACTATGTCGCTGCGGCTCAGACACGCGGTGAAGGGCCGTGGTATATCATGCTATGGGAAATCCTGCCCAACGCGCGGGGTCCGCTGATCGTCGATTTCTGTCTGCGGATTGGTTATACCACCATCCTTTTGGGGACATTGGGTTTCTTTGGGCTGGGATTGCCGCCGGAAAGCCCGGATTGGGGATCAACGATCAACGAAGGGCGTAAGCTGTTGTCGATCTATCTGCACCCCGCCCTGCCGCCTGCCTTGGCCCTGTTGTCTTTGGTTCTGGGACTGAACCTGTTGGCGGATGGTTTGCGCGAAGAAAGTCTGAAGGACTGATTGTGATCGAAGGCCGGGGGCTTTGCCCCCGGACCCACAGGATATTTTTAGCCAGATGAAGGGGATCCCCTGACTCTCGCGAGGAGTAAGCAAGATGAACAAACTGGCGGATTATGACGGGCCAATTCTTGAGATCGACAAGCTGTCGATTTCGTTTTTTACCCGTTTGCGGGAAATTCCGGCCGTTATGGATTTTTCGGTCAGCGTCCAGCCCGGGGAGGCTGTCGGACTGGTCGGTGAATCCGGCTGTGGCAAGTCCACTGTCGCGCTGGGGGTCATGCAGGACCTTGGCAAGAACGGGCGCATTGTCGGCGGTACCATCAAGTTCAAAGGGCGCGATCTAGCCGAGATGACGTCGGACGAGCTACGCGATATTCGCGGCAATGAGATCGCGATGATCTATCAGGAGCCGATGGCATCGCTGAACCCGGCTATGAAGATTGGCAAGCAGTTAATGGAAGTGCCGATGATCCATGAAGGCGTCGGTGCGGAAGAAGCCTATGCGCGCGCTCTGGAGGTGGTTACAGATGTACGCCTGCCTGACCCTGAGCGGATGCTGAACTCATTCCCACATCAGTTGTCGGGGGGGCAGCAGCAGCGGATTGTGATCGCTATGGCGCTGATGTCGAAGCCCGCGCTTTTGATACTGGACGAGCCGACAACGGCGCTGGATGTGACGGTCGAGGCTGCCGTGGTCGAGCTGGTCAAGGACTTGGGCAAGAAATACGGCACTTCGATGCTGTTCATCTCGCACAATCTGGGGCTGGTGCTAGAGACCTGCGACCGGCTTTGCGTGATGTATTCCGGTGAGGCTGTTGAGCGTGGTTCGATCCATGACGTGTTCGACGAAATGCAGCACCCTTACACGCAGGCGCTGTTCCGCTCGATCCCCCTGCCTGGGGCTGACAAGAACGCGCGGCCTCTGGTGGCAATTCCGGGGAACTTTCCTTTGCCGCACGAACGCCCGCCGGGGTGTAATTTCGGGCCGCGTTGTGACTATTTCGAGGAAGGCCGGTGTGACGCGCAGAACATTCTGATGGAGGCGGTGCCGGGCAACGACCGCCACCATACGCGGTGCCTGAAATTCAAGGAAATCGACTGGAACGCACCGATCACTGTGTCTGAGCAGAAGGAAAAAGCGGAAATCGGCCGTACTGTTCTGAAGATGGACAACCTCAAGAAATACTATGAGGTGGCCGCAAATGCCCTATTCGGTGGCGGTGAAAAGAAAGTTGTAAAGGCCAATGAAACCCTGAGTTTTGAGGCTCATGAGTCTGAGACCTTGGCCATCGTGGGTGAGTCTGGCTGTGGCAAATCCACATTTGCCAAGGTTCTGATGGGGCTGGAAACAGCGACCGATGGTCAGATTTTGCTGGATAACCGCAACATCGAAGCTGTGCCGATCGAGGAGCGCGACGCCAAGACCGTGGGTGAAGTGCAAATGGTATTCCAGAACCCGTTTGACACGCTGAACCCATCCATGACCGTCGGCCGTCAGATCATTCGGGCGCTGGAGATCTTCGGCCTTGGGAACTCTGAGGCTGAACGCAAAAAGCGGATGCTGGAGCTTTTGGACCTGGTGAAGCTTCCACGCGCCTTTGCCGATCGAATGCCGCGGCAATTGTCAGGTGGGCAGAAGCAGCGTGTCGGTATCGCCCGCGCCTTTGCCGGAGACGCGCGGATCGTGGTTGCGGACGAACCGGTCTCAGCGCTGGATGTATCGGTGCAGGCAGCGGTCACGGATCTGCTGATGGAGATTCAACGAGAACACAAAACCACGCTTTTGTTCATCAGCCATGACCTGTCTATTGTGCGATACCTGAGTGACCGAGTGATGGTGATGTATCTGGGTCATGTGGTCGAGTTGGGGACGACGGACCAGGTGTTCTCACCTCCGTATCACCCATATACCGAGGCCTTACTGAGTGCTGTTCCAATTGCTGATACGTCGATCGAAAAACAGCATATCGTTCTTGAAGGCGACATTCCGTCCGCAATGAGCCCGCCACCCGGCTGCCCTTTCCAGACGCGTTGCCGCTGGAAATCCGAGGTGCCGGACGGACGGTGTGAGCATGACGTGCCGCCCGTCAAAGCCCTTGCCGACGGCCATCAGATAAAATGCCATTTGGCTGATGATATTTTGGCGCGGATGGAGCCCGTCATCAAAATTGCGGCGGAATAAACGATCATAGCGAAAGAACCGGTCGTCGTGCCGGGTCTTTTGTCCCCGGATCGTTTGAATTACCCGCCCCAGATGACCTTTACGTAGTTCTGGGTTTCTTTGTACGGCGGAACACCGCCGTGCTTTTCAACCGCCTTTGGCCCCGCGTTATAAGCCGCCAAAGCCAAGCGCCACGATTTGAACTTGCGGTACTGCCACGACAGGTAACGCGCACCACCTTCCAGGTTCTGTTTGGGATCATGCGGATTCACACCCAAAAGCTGCGCAGTACCGGGCATCAACTGCGCAAGACCCAGCGCGCCCTTGTGCGATACGGCATGGGGGTTCCAGCCACTTTCCTGCTGAACAAGTCGAAGAAATAGATCTTCAGGCACATTGTGCTTGCGGGCCGCTTGGCGTGCCAAGGACAAGTATTGGCCGCGGTACTTACCGTTATAGCGCTTGTTGAACGTCCCCGAAGCTGTTTTTCGCTTGGGCTTCAGCCGTTCGGAATCGCGATACTGGGTTGCCGCACGGGTATCCAATATCTTGGCCTGTTTGAGAAAAATGTCCTTGCGACTTTTGGTAGACAATGTCTGAGCCGCAGCCGGAACTGAAACCAGCGCAAGGCAAAACCCTAAAAACCAACCAACCAGAAAACGCATTAATGCCAATCCCGCTCGTCCACGAACCCGACCGAGTATAGATATTTCAGTAAAAAATGAAAGCTTGGTAAAAATTTTCTGAGTGATTTGCTGCTCGGTGCGGTCTTCATCAACTATGTTTTAACCGCGCCGCAGGCCGTATAGGGTCGGCAGCAGAACACAAGCGCCAGATTCGGGCGCGATCCAGTCAGACAAGAACGAGGACATACATGGCGGGTTCAGTAAACAAGGTCATTCTGGTCGGAAATCTGGGCGCAGACCCCGAGGTCCGGTCGTTTCAGAACGGCGGCAAGGTGTGCAACCTGCGCCTTGCCACGTCGGAAACGTGGAAGGACCGCAACACCGGCGAACGGCGTGACCGGACACAGTGGCACTCGGTCGCGATCTTTTCAGAACCTCTGGCCCGCATTGCTGAACAGTATCTGCGCAAAGGCAGCAAGGTTTATATCGAAGGCCAGTTGGAAACACGCAAATGGCAGGACCAGTCCGGCCAAGACCGATATACGACAGAAGTTGTTTTGCGCCCCTATCGCGGCGAACTGACATTGCTGGATAGTCGTGGCGACGGCGGCGGACAGTCCGGCGGTTACGGCGGAGGCCAGTCTGGCGGCTATGGCGGCGGTCAGGCAGGCGGCGGTTACGGCGACCCCTACGGCGCGCCCTCTGGATCTCCTGCCCCTGCATCCGGTGGAATCGACGACGACGAGATTCCGTTCTAAGCAAAACGGAGATTGGTGATGACATGGTCCTTCTCACTCGGCCGATTATTTGGGTCGGAACTGAGGGTCCATGTCACCTTTTTCCTATTGCTGGCCTGGGTTGGGTTCGCGGCCTATTCCAGCGGCGGTGTATCGGCGGCCGTCCAAAACCTGATCTTCGTACTCGCCCTGTTTGCCTGTGTAGTGGCGCATGAATTCGGCCATGCGCTGATGGCTCGGCGTTACGGGATCAAGACCCCTGACATTACCCTTTTGCCAATTGGCGGGCTGGCTCGGCTGGAACGAATGCCGGAGAAGCCAATGCAGGAAGTCTGGGTCGCCCTTGCGGGCCCTGCGGTAAACATCGTCATCTGGATCATTCTGATTGCGTTCGGGGCCGGAATGCCTTGGGAAACGATGACGCAAATCGACAGCACGGCCCCCGGCCTTTTGAACCGGTTGGCCTATGTCAATCTGCTGTTGGCCGCCTTCAACATGATACCGGCCTTTCCAATGGACGGCGGACGGGTCTTTCGCGCCTTGCTTTGCCTTAAAATGGATCGCGTCAAGGCAACGCGGGTCGCGGCGCTTGCCGGACAAGCGGTCGCTGTGGGCTTTGGCTTTCTTGGTCTCAGCACGGGCAATCCACTGCTGGTTCTGATCGCTGTGTTTGTCTTCGTTGCAGCCAACGCAGAGAGTCAGGACGTGGCCATGCGATCTGTCGCGCGGCGGGTTATGGCGCGCGATGCGATGATCACCGAATACCAATCGCTGTCGCCGTCAGACACTCTGGCGACGGCCGCCCAAGCCGTTATTCATACCACACAGCATGAATTCCCAGTGTTGGACGCAGACGGAACGCTAAAGGGATTCGTGACCCGCAACCGCCTGTTTGCGGCTCTGGCTGCGGAAACTCCGCGATCAGACCTCGCCACTTCCATAATGGAAGCCGATATTCCGCAGGTAGAACTCACCAGCGGGTTGGAGACAGTTCTGGAACGTCTGCACAAAGGCGCGCCAGCCATAGCGGTTTGTACCAAGGCCGGTCACATGGTGGGCTACATTACGCGCGAAAACATCGGTGAGTTGATGGTCGTCCGGGGACGCTGATCAAGCGGCGGCCAGAGCGTCCTCGAGCACCGAAAAGACAGCTTCGCGCGGGACATCCGACGTTACGAATGCCTGACCGATTCCTCGCGCCAGAATGAAGCGCAACTGCCCGTCGATAACCTTTTTGTCCTGCGCCATCAGATCGACCAATGCCTCTGCCCCCGGAAGATCGCCCGGAATGTCGGCAAGGTCCGTCTTCATTCCCATCTGACGCAGGTGCGCGCGAACGCGGCTGGGGTCTTCTTGCGCGCACAAACCAAGGCGCGACGACAGCTCAAACGCAAGCGCGCAGCCAATGGCTACACCCTCGCCATGCAGCAAGCGGTCCGAATAGCCGGTTGCGGCCTCCAACGCATGACAGAAGGTGTGGCCAAGGTTCAGCAACGCGCGATCGCCCTGTTCGGTTTCATCGCGCGCGACGATATCGGCCTTCATCTGAACCGATCGCGTCACGGCCCGGACGCGCGCTGCCATGTCGCCGCCCGATACATCGGTGCCGTTGGCCTCGAGCCACTCAAAGAACGCGGCATCGCCCAGCAGACCGTATTTTACGACCTCACCATAGCCTGACAGAAAATCCCTCTGGGTCATTGTACCCAATACCGAGGTATCAGCCAGAACCAGCGAGGGTTGGTGAAAAGCCCCAATCAGGTTTTTCCCCTGTGGCGCGTTGATCCCGGTTTTTCCCCCAACCGAACTGTCCACTTGTGCCAGCAAAGAGGTCGGGATTTGCACGAACCGAACGCCGCGCCGCAAAACGGCGGCGGCAAAGCCTGCAAGATCGCCAATGACGCCGCCCCCAAGGGCCACGACAACATCGCGGCGTTCGACTTTTTCGGCTAGCAGCCATTCGACCGCGCGCTCAAAATGCTGCCAGCTTTTGGTGGCTTCTCCGGCAGGTAGAGCCCGCGCCGACATCTCAATTCCTGCGGTGGCAAGACCTTCGCGCAGCGCATCCAGATGCAAAGCTGCTACGTTTTCGTCCGTCAGAACCGCAACTTTGGGACGGTTGAGCAAAGGTGCGATCATCTTCCCCGACTGGCCCAGCAAATCAGGCCCGATCTCTACATCGTAGGATCGCTCACCCAGCTCTACATGTACGGTTTGGTGCATTAATTCCGTTCCAAAACATCCGGGCGCGTCATCAAGGCATCGACGACCCTGTCCACCATAGTTTCTATCGACGTCTCTCCGTCAGAAGTCACCGAGAGGTCGGCTTGCGAATAGACCGGCACACGTTCCTCATACAAGGCGCGCAACGTCGCATGAGGATCCGCTGTGCGCAGCAAGGGCCGCGTATCCTTGTGCTTGACCCGATTCCACAGCACGTTCAAATCGGCCTTTAACCAGACAGAAACCCCGCGATCGGTAATCATCTGGCGATTCTGACTGGCCAAAAACGCCCCGCCGCCGGTGGACAAAACACCTTTTTCTTCGTCCAGAAGCCGCCCAATGACCTGACTTTCCTTCGCGCGAAAAAACGGCTCACCGTCGCGTTCAAAGATTTCCGGGATAGTCATATTGGCCGCCGATTCGATCTCGGCATCGCTATCGAGGAACGGAACACCAAGCCTTGCAGCCAAAGCACGGCCAACGGCTGTTTTACCAGCCCCCATCATACCTACCAAAACCACTGTTTTATGCAGTATGAAGCTGTGATCGTGTTCGGACGTCACGGTGTTATGCTTAATTTCGCTCATTTCACCGTGAATGACGTGATCTTAAGAAAAATGCCAGTTATAACTTGGACAAAACACAAAATTGAGGCAGCGTTGAGCAATGGGTCGTCTGATCAAGTTCCTGATATATCTGGTTTGCCTGTGTTTCATCGGGCTGGTGGGCTACGCCTATCTAGGCCCTCTCTTCGGCGTGGATTTTTCCTCCCCGCAGCAAGAGATACGAGAACCGGTAATCCTGAATGTCGAATAAGGCCGCAGTTGCTGCGCTGTTTCTCGCCACTTCGGTCCACGCGCAGCAGGAACCACTTTCTGTTATTGAGTGGCTGAGCGAGCCACCCGAAAACCTGCCGGGTACTGTCTTGCTGGAACCCCCGGTTACGCAAACAGGTCTCGGACCCGAGGTCGAGGTCACGCGTCTGGAGGCGCTGTCGCAACCCTTGGGTCTTGTTTCATCGAACGTAACTGGCCTGCCCATCGGTCTTTGGCAGAACAGCGAAACGGATCGTCTGGCAGAACTGATCGCCCGAGTCCCGGTCAAGTACAACCCGGCCATGCAACGCCTGCTGTTTACCTTGCTGTTGTCCGAGGCGCGCGCGCCGTCCGGACCCGAGGCCGAAGAAACACTATTGCTGGCACGTCTGGACAGGCTGATGCAGCTAGGGGCGGCTGATCCGGCGCAATCTCTCGTTCAGCTTGCCGGCCCGACCAACAGCCGCGAGCGTTTCAAACGCTGGTTCGACGCGACCTTGCTGACCGGTGACGAAGACCGAAGCTGCACCGCATTGATTGCCCAGCCCCACTTGTCACAGGACTATGCCGCGCAGATTTTCTGCAAAGCCCGCCGGGGGGATTGGCCCTCTGCTGCGCTCACCCTGGAAGCCGCGCACGCGCTAGAGGTCTTGTCCCCCGAGGATCTTGATGTCCTTGACCGGTTTCTCAGCCCGGAACTGTTCGAAGACGCAGAATACTTGCCGCAGCCGGAAAACCCTGATCCGCTGAGCTTCCGCCTGTACGAAGCCATTGGCGAGCGTTTACCCTCTGCCCCTCTGCCCCGGGTCTTTGCGAACGCCGATCTGCGCGACGTTGCAGGCTGGAAGGCACAGATCGAAGCGGCTGAGCGTCTGACTCGTGTGGGCGCCCTGACACCGAACCAATTACTTGGGCTCTATACGGAACGATCCCCGGCGGCCTCAGGTGCCGTGTGGGACAGGGTCACAGCGGTTCAACAATTTGAAACCGCGTTGAACTCGGGCGACCCGACCGCCATCACAGAGGCATTGCCCATCGTATGGGAGCAAATGCGCAGCGTCGGGCTAGAGGTGCCATTTTCGGAACTGTTCGCAGGTCAGTTGTCTCACGTCACATTGGACGACCCGGCGGTCGAGCAATTGCGGTGGCGGATTATGCTGTTGTCTGACCTTTACGAAACTGCGGCCCTTTCCGCCCCCGATCAGTCAGAGGAAAGTCAGTTTCTGGCGGCGCTGGCGCAAGGTGATCCCGGGCGCGCCCCGTCCCCCTCTCCGTTGGCGGATGCGGTGGCAGAAGGGTTTGCATGGGCCGCGCCAGTGCCTTCGGACATCAATGCCCTGCTGTCCAATGACCAGTTGGGCGAAGCGATCCTTGAGACGATGGAGCTTTTCGCGCATGGCTCGCGCGGGAACCTTGTTGATCTGACGGCGGCTATTGCCACGTTGCGCCGCGTGGGTCTTGAGGACACCGCGCGACGCGCTGCACTGAACCTGTTGATCCTGCAGGGCACCTGATCATGACCGCCCCCGCCACTCAGGAGCTTTGGATTTCCACGTTTCTACAGGCACAAGCGGCCGAATTAGGTGCAGCCACGAATACGCTGCTGGCATATGGCAGGGATCTGAAGGACTTTGCCGAATGGTTGGATCGGCGAAAAACCGGTTTTCCAAAAGCAAGCCGCGACCAGATCGAGAGCTACCTGATCTACTGTGACGCGCAGGGGCTTTCACAATCCACCCGTGCGCGCAGGCTTTCAGCTATCAAACAGATTTACCGATTTGCGTTTGAAGAAGGCTGGCGTGAGGCCAACCCCGCAATTCAGATCAAAGGACCGGGCCGTCAAAAGCGCCTGCCAAAAACGCTGGACGTGCCCGAAGTCGACCGGTTGTTGCAAGCAGCGCGCGAAACCGGGCGTACCAAGGAAGATCGTGTGCGCAACACCTGCCTGATGGAACTGCTATACGCCACCGGAATGCGCGTGACCGAACTGGTTTCTTTGCCTGTGTCATCGGCACGGGGCGATCCACGCATGCTGCTGGTTCTTGGCAAGGGCGGCAAAGAGCGGATGGTCCCGTTGTCTCCACCCGCACGAGAGGCGCTTGCCGCGTGGTTGAGTGTGCGGGATGAGACCGAGGATCAAAAAGTTTCAGATGGCGCTCAGCGCTCAAAATTCCTGTTTCCCTCGCGTGGTAAATCCGGGCATCTGACGCGGCATATGTTCTTTCAACTGATCAAGGACCTTGCGGTTCAAGGGGGCGTTTCGCCCGAAAAAGTCACGCCACACACGTTGCGCCATGCCTTTGCAACACATTTGCTGGCCAACGGCGCAGATTTGCGTTCGATCCAGACCTTACTTGGCCACGCTGATGTTGCGACCACGGAAATTTACACGCATGTACTAGACGAACGGCTTGCCGAACTGGTGTACGAGCATCACCCGCTTGCCAAAGACCCCGTCGACAAGGGCTAACCCCTTGATCTGCAGGGGCAGCGCCCCCATAACCATTGCAGCAACACGAACAACCAAGGACCGATGGAACCCTCTTCTTCTCTGATCGACGGCGCATTCTGGTTTACGACCGGCGCCATTCTGTTTTTGCTCGTCCTTTCGGGCTTTTTCTCGGGTTCTGAAACAGCGTTGACCGCCTCGTCGCGCGGCAAGCTACGGGCGCAGGCCGACAAAGGGTCACGCGGGGCGCAAAAGGCGCTGGACATCACCGATGACAACGAACGCCTGATCGGCTCGGTCCTGCTGGGCAACAATTTGGTGAACATCCTCGCGGCGTCTTTGGCCACCGCTTTGTTCACGCGTCTCTTTGGGGAAAGCGGCGTCGCTTTGGCGACACTGGTCATGACCCTTCTGGTTCTGATCTTTGCCGAAGTTCTGCCCAAGACCTACGCCATCACCAACGCAGAAAAAGCGGCCTCGGCCGTGGCCCCATTGATCAGCGTAGTGGTGACCGTGTTTTCCCCGGTCGTTTCCGCGGTGCGCTTGCTGGTGCGCGGCGTTTTGCGCCTGTTTGGGGTGCAGATCGACCCCGACAGTAACATCCTTGCGGTACGAGAAGAGATCGCAGGCGCGCTGCAACTGGGCCATTCCGAAGGGGTTGTTGAAAAAGAAGATCGCGACCGCATTCTGGGTGCTTTGGATCTGGGTGATCGAACGGTGGAAGAAATCATGCTTCACCGCTCGAACATTGAAATGATCGATGCAGAGGATACGCCCGAGATTATCCTACAGCAGTGCCTGAAAAGCCCCCATACCCGCCTGCCCGTTTTCCGGGATGAACCCGAAAACATCGTGGGTGTCGTTCATGCCAAGGACCTGTTCCGCGCCATGTATGCGCATGCAGGCAGCAGCGAAGGGGATGCAAACCGGCTGAAAGAGTTTGATATCTCGAAGGTTGCCAACGACCCGTATTTCGTCCCGGAAACAACGACTTTGGACGACCAGATGCGAGAATTCCTGCGGATGCACAGCCATTTTGCGCTGGTCGTGGATGAATATGGTTCTCTGCGCGGTCTGATCACACTGGAAGATATCCTTGAAGAAATCGTGGGTGAAATTGCCGACGAATTCGATCTTGAAGAGGACGTCCCCGTTACGCGAACCGAGGACGGTCAGTTTTTGGTCGAAGGAGCGATGACAATCCGCGACGTGAACCGTGCGATGGAATGGTCCCTGCCCGACGAAGAAGCCAACACCGTCGCAGGTCTGGTTATTCACGAGGCGCAGATGATCCCGGTAACGGGCCAGGTTTTCTCGTTCCACGGCTTCCGCTTCGAAGTCACGGCGCGCGAGGGCAACCGGATAACCGAGTTGAAAATACGCCCTCTCTGACGCGCGACCAGCGACACAGCATGTCGGGAACGGAACAGTAAACCCAAGCCTGCGCTTGCAGGCTCGGGCCGAAACCGGATGGAGGCAGCAACGTGAAGACGACAACGCAGGTGGCAGTCATTGGGGGTGGTGTTGTCGGGTGCTCTGTCCTGTACCACCTGACCAAACTCGGCTGGTCGGACGTGATGCTGCTGGAGCGGTCCGAACTGACCAGCGGCTCCACATGGCATGCGGCAGGCGGTTTTCACACGCTCAACGGCGACACCAACATGGCCGCCCTGCAAGGCTATACCATCCGTCTTTACAAGGAACTGGAGGAGATCACCGGCATGTCCTGCGGCCTGCATCATGTGGGCGGTGTTACGCTGGCCGACAATCAGGATCGGTTCGACATGCTGCTGGCCGAGCGTGCCAAGCACCGCTTTATGGGCCTTGAGACCGAAATTGTGGGCCCCGAAGAGATCAAGAAAATTGCGCCTATCACCAACACGGATGGGATAATCGGCGCGCTTTATGATCCGCTGGATGGCCACTTGGACCCGTCCGGCACAACTCATGCCTATGCCAAGGCTGCCCGCATGGGCGGTGCAACCATCGAAACACATTGCATGGTGCATGAAACGCTTCAACGGCGGGACGGAACTTGGGATGTCGTCACCGACAAAGGCACGATTCATGCCGAACATGTGGTCAATGCCGGTGGTCTTTGGGCGCGCGAGGTCGGCGCCATGGCAGGTGTGTATTTCCCGCTACACCCGATGGAGCATCAGTATTTGGTCACCGACTCGATTCCTCAGATCGAAGCCATCATTGATGCAGGGGGTGAACACCCGCATGTGATGGACCCCGCAGGCGAAAGCTATCTGCGGCAGGAAGGTCGGGGCTTGTGCATTGGGTTTTATGAACAACCCTGCAAACCTTGGGCCGTCGATGGGACCCCGTGGGAGTTTGGGCACGAACTCCTGCCGGACGACTTTGACAAGATCACCGACAGTATCGAATTCGCCTATCGCCGCTTTCCTGTTCTGGCCGAGGCCGGTGTGAAATCTGTGATCCATGGGCCGTTTACCTTTGCGCCAGACGGCAACCCTTTGGTCGGACCTGTGCCGGGTCTGCGGAATTACTGGTCGGCCTGCGGTGTGATGGCCGGGTTCAGTCAGGGCGGTGGCGTTGGACTGACGCTGGCCCAATGGATGATCGAAGGCGAACCCGAACGCGATGTCTTTGCCATGGACGTGGCACGTTTCGGCGACTGGATCGGCCCCGGCTACACTCGCCCCAAGGTGATCGAAAACTACCAGAAGCGTTTCAGCGTCGCCTACCCGAACGAGGAACTACCCGCCGCCCGCCCGAACCGAACGACGCCGATGTACGACATCTTCAGTGATCTGGGCGCGGTCTGGGGCCAGCAATACGGGCTGGAGGTGCCCAACTATTTCGCCCAAGGCGATGAGCCGGACTATGAAACCCCCTCGTTCCGACGCTCGGATGCATTCTCGGCGACGAGCCGCGAGGTCAACGCTGTCCGCAACGGCGTCGGTATCAACGAGGTGCACAACTTCGGCAAATACCGCATCTCTGGCGCCAATGCGCGGGCATGGTTGGATCGGATCATGGCGGGGCGAATTCCACAACCGGGACGATTGTCACTGACCCCCATGCTGTCGTCTAAGGGCAAGTTGATTGGCGACTTCACCATATCCTGCCTTGGCGACGAAGAATTTCAGCTCACCGCCTCTTATGGCAGCCAAGCGTTCCACATGAGGTGGTTCCTGCAAAATCAAACCGACGGCGTGATCATCGAAAACGTCAGCGATCGTTTGAACGGGTTTCAGATCGCCGGTCCCAAGGCCGCCGACGTGTTATCAGCCTGCACGCGAGACGACGTCGCAACCCTCCGCTTTCTGGATGTGCGGCGCATGACAATCGGTATGACGGACTGCATCGTTCAACGGGTCAGTTATACCGGCGACTTGGGGTTTGAAATCTATTGCGATCCCATGGCGCAGAGGCAACTCTGGTGGACTTTGTGGCAGGCTGGGCAGCCTCATGGCATGGTGCCCTTTGGGATGCGCGCCATGATGAGCCTGCGTCTGGACAAGTTCTTTGGGTCCTGGATGCGCGAATACTCACCAGATTACACCGCAGCAGAAACAGGGCTGGACCGCTTCATTGCGTTTTCGAAAAACGTTGACTTCATCGGCCGTGCGGCGACCGAATTGGAACGTGCCGAAGGCCCGGCACGCCGACTTGTGGCCTTTGAAGTTGACGCGGACGACACAGATGTAAACGCATATGAGCCGATCTGGCTGAGTGGCCAGGTCGTCGGATTCTGTACATCTGGCGGATATTCGCACTATGCCAGAAAATCGGTGGCGATGGGGTTCCTGCCAGTCGAAGAAATCAGCGACGGGCTTGAGGTCGAGATCGAAATTCTCGGCCAGTTGAGGAAGGCTCGCGTGATTTCGGAACCACTATTTGACGCGGATGGCGCACGCATGCGGGGATGACATACGTCCCCGGCAGCGGCATTCTAGCCACATGATTCCGTTACCCATTATCCTTTTGGCCGCCGGACTGTCACGTCGTATGGGTGGCAAGGACAAGCTATTGCAAGCTGTTGACCGTATGCCTTTGTTGCGTCGCTCACTCGAAACGGCGCTGCAGGCCGGGCCGACCATCGTCGCCCTTCCTCCAAAGCCGCACCCGCGTTACGACGTGATCAAAGGTCTGGACGCGCAGATGGTAGAAATTCCAGATGCTGTCGAAGGAATGAATGCCAGCCTGCGCGGAGCGATGCGGCACGTCCCACCTGAAGCCACCGCCGTCATGGTATTGTTGGCAGACTTACCCGATATCACGCCCGGTGACCTGAAAGCAGTGATCGACACGGTTCAACACCATCCGGACCACCTGGTTTGGCGCGGCGCGACGGCTAACGGAAAACCCGGCCATCCGGTTGTTTTCCACCGATCACTATTTGATGACCTTGCAAGACTGACGGGCGATGAAGGCGCACAGGCCGTTGTCCGGGCACATGCTGACCGCGTGTGCCTTGTTCCCCTACCGGATCAAAACGCGTTGTTGGACTTGGACACCCCGGAAGACTGGGATGCGTGGCACCAAAAAAGAAACGTCTGAAAAGAACACGGCCCGGTCTTTTCAGACCGGGCCGGTGCCCAAAACAGGACTACCACTTTTCATCAATCCTGAAAGCGCGGCCATTTGTGCCATGTAGCACGCTGGCTATTCCGCCGCTGAACCTAAACAAGACCCCCTCGTTAACATGCCGCTCAGCGCTTCCAGTGACTGTGACGGCCGTTGGCACCCCCTAGTGCCTTCGGCTCCCCTCGCTTGGGCCTGATCATCGTCACCCATCGCGCCGGATCAGACAACGGGAAACTGGAAAGAACGGTAAATTTTCGACGTATCAGAATGGTTTTTGCGCAACATCCTGCCGAAGAAAAAACAATCATTGAGGGAACCGGAATTTGTGCTAATGGCGCTAAAATCGCCATTATGAGCGCTCTTATTCAACTAAAGACCAGTCACTTTTAGGCTTGTTGAAGCCAGTAAAGACTAAACCCCATACCTGGTCACAACCAAAACACGAGCGATTGCCAAAGGATCTGTGGATCCGTTCCTTTGTTAACCAAACTGTTTCAATTCAGCCCTTTTCAGGCATTGCCCGCATGTGCGTCAACAATCCAGTGATTCGAGCCGTTGATTCGCCTGGGCGCACGAAGTCTTACCGCCCAACCCGCGTATAAGACGGGCCCAATGTGGCGAAATTAAGATTTCTTAATCTTTCAAACAGGAAACACAAAGACTGATACGTCATCTGCTGATTTAACGCGCGGCCGCAACCGCGTGATACAAACAGGAGACCAATATGAGCATCCGTAAATCCTCTCTTCTTACGCCACGCACGTCCAATTGGGTGGGTGTCACCGCACTGAGCACCGCTCTGCTTGCGACGACTGCCTTGCCCTCGAAAGCGGACGAAGCACTGGCCGATCTGGTTGAGAGCGTGTCACCATCCGTCGTGACAATTATCGCTGAACAGGACGCCACCGCGGTTCCGGCCAGAGGACAGGACTTTGATTTGGAAGGCCACCCGTTCGGTGAATTTTTCAAGCGGTTTGGTACGCCAGAAGGGTTCAACGCCCCGCAACGCGGCCCGGCACAAGGTCTGGGATCAGGTTTTGTTCTGGATGAGGCAGGATACATCGTCACCAATCACCACGTTGTCGACAACGCGTCCAACGTCACCGTTCGCCTGAGCGACGATCGCACCTTTGACGCCGAGGTTGTCGGGACCGACCCGCTGACGGACATCGCAGTTCTGAAGATCGACGCGGGTGAGTCCCTTCAGGCCGTTGAGTTGGGCGACAGCGACGTGATCCGCGTGGGCGAAGACGTTGTGGCAATCGGCAATCCCTTCGGCCTGAGCTCGACCGTGACAACGGGCATCGTTTCGGCCAAGGGTCGTAACATTTCTCAAGGACCATATGCCGAGTTCATCCAGACCGATGCGGCAATTAACAAGGGCAATTCAGGCGGACCGCTCTTCAACATGGAAGGCGAAGTTGTCGGCGTGAACTCGGCTATTTATTCGCCCAGCGGCGGGTCTGTTGGCCTGGGCTTTGCGGTAACCTCGAACATCGTGGAACATATCGCAGCCGACCTGCGTGATGACGGTCAGGTCAGCCGTGGCTGGTTGGGTGTTTCGATCCAGAATGTCAGCCCTGAAATTGCCGCAGCGATGGGAATTGATGCCTCAAAAGGTGCTCTGGTCTCCGAAGTGGTCGATGGAAGCCCGGCCCAGGGAATCCTGGAACAGGGCGACGTCATTCTGACCTTCAACAATGAATCCGTCGACTCCAGCAGCGACCTGCCCTTGTTGGTCGGCACGACGAAGGTGGGGACTGACAGCACTTTGACAGTTCTGCGCGACGGCAAGGAACAACAGCTTGAGCTAACCATCGGCCAGCATCAAAGCGCCTCGGCAGACATCGACAAATCCGTTGATGAATCCATCTCGGGGACCGCATTGGGTGTAACCGTCGCACCGCTGACCGATACGACCCGTGCCGAGATGGGAGTGGGTGAAAATGTCAACGGCGTCGTCGTGACCGACCTTACGCCCGAAAGCCCGGCGGCCAAGGCTGGCCTGCAACGCGGCGACGTGATCGTGAAACTTGGCGGGCAGGAAACCGTTTCGCCGGATGCGCTGAAGGCCGCGCTGGACAGCGAAAAGACCGATCCTGCGCTGGTTTTGATCAATCGTGGCGGCAACCAGATTTTCGTCGCGGTTGAAATCGCCTGATCAGACACCCGCGCGCGCCACGTGATGGGGAATATCTGGCGTGCGCCTCCCCGGCGGATTGAATTGTCCGCTATCTGCCGGGACTGCCGGGTGCGCAACGACGCGCCCGGCACGTTCTTTCCCTAAAACCAGTGCTTTACCCGAAATTTTGTGTTTAAATACCGGTAGAAAGGAGTTCGGACCATGAGCCGTCGCCTGCTGATCGTTGAAGACGATGAAGACACCCGCGAGTTCATCGCCAAAGGGTTTGGCGAAGAGGGCTATGTGGTCGAACAGGCCGCTGATGGCCGTGAAGGTCTGTATCATGCCACCGACGGCGGGTTTGACGCCATTGTGCTGGACCGGATGCTGCCGGGGCTGGACGGGTTGTCGCTGATCCGATCCCTTCGGGCTGCGGGTCTGAAGACCCCCGTCCTGATGCTCACCGCGATGAGCGCAGTTGATGAGCGGGTTAAGGGGCTGCGCTCGGGCGCGGATGACTACCTTGTAAAACCGTTCTCTTTCCAAGAGCTGCACGCGCGGATCGAAGCGTTGTTGCGGCGCCCTCAGGAGGCCGAAGAAAACGCGACCTTGACCTGCCGCGACCTTGAGATGGACCTGCTGACCCGCAAGGTCACGCGCGACGGGCACGAGGTTTCGCTGACCCCGCGAGAGTTCCAGATCCTTGAGTATTTTCTGCGCAGAAAGAACCGCGTGGTGTCGCGCACGATGCTGCTTGAGGGTGTCTGGGATTACCACTTCGACCCGAATACGAACGTGGTTGACGTTCATATCTCAAAACTGCGGCGTCAGTTGGATGAAGGTGGCGGACCGCCTTTGATTGAAACCGTCCGGGGTGCCGGCTACATGATCTCTGATGGATAACCTTCAACTTTCCTTCAATAATTCCCGAACGAGATTGGTTTTCGCCAGCATGGTCCTCAGCACCTTGCTGACAGCGACGGTCCTGGCTTTGGTCTATGTCACGGCCAACCGCAGTATCGAAGGTGAAACACGATCGGTTGTATCCGCCGAACTGACCGGGTTGGCCGATGAATACGAAAGGCGCGGCCTTATAGGTCTGTTGACGGCCATCGAACGCCGCTTGCCCTCAGCGTCCGAGAGGGATGCGCTGTACCTGTTAACCGATCGCTTTGGCGCGAAGCTTGCAGGCAATCTCAAACAATGGCCTGCGGACGTCACCGCCGGCAGCGGATGGGTCGATCTTGAGCTTCGGCGCGCCGACAATGATGAACTGGTCCCCATTTCCGCCGCCTCGATCCGCTTACCGGGTGGTGAACGTCTGCTGGTCGGACGGGACGCCCTGGCGCGGCAGCAGTTTGACAGGGTTCTGTTACGCTCGGTTGGCATAGCACTGGCGATTGCCCTTGCGCTCAGTGTCTTAACAGGGTGGTTGTTTACACGACTGGTGTTCTCTCGCCTGTCAGACATAGCCAGCACCGCCGAGAATATCGTATCCGGAGACTTGTCCCGGCGTATGCCCCTACGCGGGACAGGTGATGAGTTTGATCAGGTGGCCCGCACGCTCAACACCATGCTGGACAAAAACGAGGAACTGATCAGCAATCTGCGCACGACCTCAAACTCGATCGCGCACGACCTCAGATCCCCTCTGTCGCGCCTGCGCCAGAGAATTGAAACCCTGTCCGACCCAAGCAAAACTGATCTGGACCGCGAGATTGATGTGGCACGGGCCACAGCGGAAATTGATCATGTTCTCAGAGTGCTGGGCCAGCTTACTGACATCTCGCGTGCCGAGGCTGGTGTGGGACGCGAGCAATTTGAAACTGTCGACCTGCAACAACTGGTTGGCGATGTTGTTGAACTTTATGAACCCGTGGCCTCGGATCAAGGAGTTCAGATCACCGTCAATGGAACGGCAAACCCAATTCAGGGTCACCGACCTTTGCTGTCGCAGGCCCTGTCAAACCTGCTGGAAAATGCAATGCGCTATGCGCCTGAAGATACATCCATCGACATAACAATTTCCGCGGATGGCCCGTTCACGTGCATGAGTGTCCGCGATCACGGCGCCGGCGTTCCAGACGAAGACCTGCCCCGCCTTCAAGTGCCGTTCGTCACGCTGGATCCCGCACGTACCGAACGAAACGCGGGGCTTGGGTTGGCACTGGTTGCCGCGATCTCGCACATGCATGGCGGTGCTTTCATGGCCTCAAACAGCAACCCCGGCCTGCAAGCGACCATCAAGCTGGGACGCCATTAGTCGCCATTGTCTTATTCTTGTACCGGTTGTCCGACGTCACGTCTGCGCCGAACCAATCCGGGGGCGTAAAGGCCACCGCCTCGGCCTCAGTCGAAAACTCGACCTCGACAAGTTGCAGTGGGGCAAGGTCCCCTTGAAACACATCCAGTTCAAACACACGCCCACCCGAGAGACTGCCGGTATACCGCTCTTTCTCGACCCGGCGTCCTGCGGTTTCAGGCCAAAAGGTTTCGAACTGCTCGGCTGAAATTTCCGCCTCACGCTCGACCCGAACCATCGCGCCACCGCCCTTGAGGGTCAGGTAGTAGTGATCGTTCTTCTGCCGAAGGCGCAATTCGGCCGAATCGTTAGGAGATGTCAGATAGCCCTGCCGCACGATGGCCTTATCCGCACGGCTTAAATCCGGCAGGTCAGCCACAAGGAATTTGCGTTCGATTTCGGTACTCATTTGTCTGAAACCACTCCGTTTTCCAACTCATCATAAAGCGCGCGATACGCGGCACTGGCCGCGCTGCGTCCCGCATAGACGCTGACGGGCGCCCTATTCTGCCCCATCCGCTCGACATCCGCGGCAAACGGGACCGACGCCTGCAAGAACCGTTTTCGATACAGTTTTCGCATCACCATCATCGTTTCCACATGCAACGTCTTTCGGCGTTGGACCATCGAAAAGAAGGCGCGTAATTTTTTCTTTGGCAGCCCCTTCTGATCAAAGAAATTCACCAGTTGGTCGAAGGTCCGTTCGGACAGTGTCGTCGGTATGACGGGTACAACAATCTGGTCTGCGGCTTTGAATATGTTCTCGGACAAGGTCGAAAAATTCGGCGGGCAGTCCAAAACGATCACGTCATAGTCGCTGCCTGCCGCAACCAGAGCTTTCTTCAACCGCGATCTCTTGTTGCGCATCCGAGACAGAAACACATCAAAGTCGCGAAAGGTCATATTCGCCGGCAGAACGTCCAGCCCTTCGAAATCGCTGGCACGGATAGATTTGGTAAAACGCTCTACATCCTCGAAAAAACGGGCATCCGTCAGTTTCTTTGAAGGTTTGACACGCAGATAAAATCCTGACGCCCCTTGCGGATCGAGATCACACAGAAGAACAGTTTTCCCTGCCTTCGCATAGGCATAGGCCAGATTGACCGCAGTCGCAGTTTTTCCAACGCCGCCCTTGTTGCTGTAACAGGCTATGATCTTCAATCCCTAGTCCTCCTTGTGGTGAAACAGACTGCGAAACAGGTGTCGGATGTTCGGGCCGTCGAAATGCTGAAAATTGGCAATGACGCGCGCTCGCTCTGATTTCTGCCGCCGATACAGCATGGCAACCAACCCGCCGACAGACATAGCAAGTTGAGCGTTTGCACGATTTTGAGAGTTACTTTGCAGTGCAACAAATTCCAAAAGCGCCTCTTGCTGGACCGAGCAGTCATTGAACAATCCAAGGTTATCTTGCAGCTTTTTCAACGGCTTGATGATTGTTTTGAAATCCCCTGCGTCGAACAAAGGCCCAAAGAACTCCATCAGATATCGCAGCTTCTTGCAGTCGATCCGTAAATCATGAACCAATTCGTCTGGGGTTTCGGGGGTGATCTGCCGCGCCAGTTTGCAAACCTTTCTGTAGCGTTTCCAAATCAGGGCGCAGGCATACCCATAGGCTCCTCGACTTGCGTTGGGTCCGGGCTCAAGGTTTCCAACATCTGAAAAGAGTGCGGTCAGATCATTCAACTGACGATCATATTCAGCAGATTTGAACCGTCGCGAAAGAGTGCCAAGGGCTTGCAAACGCTCTTTTTCAAACTGCGCGAACATGGCCTCGGCGCCTAAGTGAAGGCCGGAGGGTAATAATTTGAAATATCTATCTTTATCCAGCAAATACACATCAAGATCACGAACCCGTCCCGTCGGGGCCATCAACTCTGAGAACGCGTGTTTCAGCTCGATTGTCTGCTCAGTTGAAAACACACCTTTAAACAGGCTCAACACCGACCTGACACGACGCAGGGACACTCGGTAATCATGCAGATACTCGGTGTCGATATCTGCAATTACACCTGCCTCATTTTGGCGCGCTACGGCTAGGAAAGTTCGAATGATGTCCGTTGCCACCTCGATGGACGGCTCTTCCTTGCTCAATGTGATATCCGGTTTTGCGCGGTACGGAACCGCGTCTGGAAAGAGCGTCCCGAACAAAGCGTCTGCTCCGTTTGTCTTCGCTGCCAGTCCTTTCAACCTTGTGCAAACGGCGCTGAATGCACTGTCGTATCCTTTCAGCCGCTGAACGAACACGATACTTATTTTACCAACCTCAGAGTCCAAGGCATATACGCATCCACGGACCTGAGTTTTTTGTAGGCCATCCAGAACCGAAAACTCGTGAACTCGGAGCGTTCCTGTTCCAATGCTGGTCAACGCGCGTAATTTGGGAAAGCCCTGCAAAGCCGACTTTACGGCTCCGTCTGGAAGATCTTGAACAAACGCGCCGTTCCCCCGGGCGTTCTGCGCCAATACCTCACCACTGAATTGAAAAAGCAACAGCGACCCGGACGTTTCAACCAAGGCGTCTCCGGACATCCTGATTGACTGATCAAAGCAGTCCAGTATCTGAAATTTCTGAGCGGCCTTTGCGGGCTCAACCCGCAAGCAAAGTTTCTTTAGCGGCTTCGCAAGCAAAGAAGGTTCAAACCCGCCATGAATAACGAACAAAGCGTCCGCCCTTGTCATAGCGTGCGCTCCTTCCGTGGCGCTGCAAGGTGCTCGCTCACAAGGACTTCCACGAAGTTCTGCGCGCTTTCACCTTCTTCAATCGCGCGAAGCTTGAGTGGGTTCCCATCCAGCGGCAAAGATTTTTTCTTTTTGCCTTGGCTTCGTTCTTTGCGGATTCCTTGTTCTTGGACATCGGCACCTCGCTTGACAGGATGTTGTCATGCAATCGCATACGTCTGTCAAAAGCAAGCCTGCCAAACCTCACCTGATCTGGCTGACCTTACATACGCGGTCGGAACAAGTGGATGACAGCAGCAACTGGCATCGCTAAGACGCATGTATGACTGACCCGGTTTCATCCATCCGCAACCTTGGCCCCGCGTTTGAACAGGCCTGCGCGCGTGCGGGCATACACTCGGCTCAGGACCTGCGCGAGATGGGTGCAGATGCTGCGTATACCAAGTTGCTACAGTCCGGATCACGCCCGCATTTCATCGGCTATTACGTGCTGGTTATGGGGCTGCAGGGTCGCCCTTGGAACGATTGCAAGGGTGATGAGAAAAAGGCGCTGCGCAAACGGTTTGACGCAATCAAAGCAAGTGTCGGAACAGCGCCTGAGGCGCAAATGATTTCCGACCTTGATGCGATCGGCGTGCGGGTGTCACCGGACGATTTGAAACCCGCATAGAAAAAGCCGCCCTCAAGTTTTGAGGACGGCTTTTCAACTTGTTCCGGCAACGATTTAGCCGACCAGTTCAATGCCCGAGAAGAAGTAAGCGATCTCAACCGCTGCAGTTTCAGGTGCGTCCGAACCGTGGACCGAGTTTTCGCCAACCGATTCAGCAAACTCGGCACGGATGGTGCCGGCGGCCGCGTCTGCGGGATTGGTTGCGCCCATGACTTCACGGTTCTTTGCAATGGCGCCTTCGCCTTCCAGAACCTGAACAACGACCGGAGCCGACGACATGAATTCGCACAGTTCATCATAGAAAGGACGCTCGGCATGGACTTCGTAGAACTTGCCAGCCTGTTCTTTGGTCATGTGGATGCGCTTTTGCGCGACGATGCGCAGGCCCGCGTCTTCGAACTTGGCGTTGATCTTGCCAGTCAGGTTGCGGCGGGTTGCATCGGGTTTGATGATCGAGAATGTGCGTTCCAGTGCCATGTCGGCCTCTCCTTCGTGTTTGGCGCGCTGCGCCGAAATCCATCGCGCGCCGCCTAGCACGGTATTTGACCCAAGAAAAGCGTTATGATGACCTGACCGTCAGATCGCGTCGGGCAACGGCTCTACCCGGTCGACCCAGCGCACGTACAAAATGGCCAACAGCCCTGCAAAACTGCACGCGCTCATCATGCCCAGCACCAGGTAAGGACCGTTTTCGGGGCTGACCAGCGCCCCGGTCATTGATGTCAGCACCGCCCCTAAAGCGACAATCATCGCGCCAGATAAACCCGCCGCGCTGCCCGCCAGTTTCGGCCGAACCGACATTACTCCGGCTGATGCATTTGCGTTGGTCAAACCGTTCCCAAAGCCAACACAAATCGCCGATCCGAAGAAGACCCAGACAGACCCCAAGTCTGCCAAGAATAACAGCAGTCCGCAGAATGGACCGGTCGATGCCACGACCCGCCCGATCAGGATCATCGTCGTTAGGCGTGTTCGGGCCGCGATCCGCCCGGTGATGAAATTCCCCACCATGAATCCGCCCGTGATAATACCAATGCCCAGCCCCAACGACGCCGGGCTAAGGTCGAACCAAGCGGCGGCCACAAGGGGCGCTCCGGTGATAAAGGTAAAGAACCCACCGATCGAAAATGCCGCGCACAAAGCGTATCCCCAGAATCGGCGGGCCCGAAACAGATGCGGGTATTCGCGCAGTTGGGCCGCAAACGTTGCTGATGGGGTGCTGTTCGTCTCGCCCATATCCAGCCAAAGCAGCGCAAACATCCCTGCCCCCAGCATGGTGTACAATGTGAATCCGGCCTTCCAACCGAACAGCATATCCAAGGCCCCACCCAGCATCGGACCCAGCATTGGCGCCAAGGCCATCGCCATGGCGACGTATCCCAGTTTGCTGGCAGCTTCATTCGGGGCGTATCTGTCACGGATCGACGCGCTTGATAAAACCGGGCCAGCAACCACGGCCGCCTGCAGCAATCGAAAACCCAGAAAGACCCAGATCGACTCGGCCAAAACGCACCCCAGCGAGGCGATTGCGAATATCCCTAACCCGATCAACATTATAGGTCGGCGCCCGAACCGGTCCGACAAGGGGCCCACGATAAGTTGCAATATCGCTGAAACCGCCAGGTAACCGGCGACCGAGAAGTTAACCAGTGCGTAGTCGACCTGAAAATCCTCGGCCATGCGTGCCAGTGACGGCAGGAACATGTTTAGCGACAGCACCGACAGTGCCGTCGCAAAGATCAAGGTGACCAAGGAAGGGGGCGTCTGGGCCGCTCGCATGGGTCAAGAAACCGTCTGAAATCCAATCGGACCAGCGCTATCACATCGTGTCCGGGAAGAACATGCCAAGCCGCTGGCGGCGGCAACACGGCTCTGCTAAGAGCGGCTCATGTTACGGATCGAAGACATCAACTATGCCGTCGAAGGCCGCCCCCTGTTCGATGGGGCCAGTGCGACAATTCCCGATGGACACAAGGTGGGCCTTGTGGGGCGCAATGGCACCGGCAAGACCACCCTTTTCCGCCTGATCCGAGGGGAACTTGCGCTGGAATCGGGCAATATCGTACTGCCGAAACGCGCGCGGATCGGTGGCGTGGCGCAAGAGGTGCCCTCGTCCGATGTCTCACTGATCAACACGGTGCTAGCCGCCGATACCGAACGCAGCGCCTTGATGGCCGAGGCCGACAGTGCCACAGACCCCTCGCGCATTGCCGAGATTCAGACCCGTCTGGCCGATATCGACGCATGGTCGGCCGAGGCGCGCGCGGCCTCCATCCTCAAAGGTCTGGGGTTTGATGATGAGGATCAACTGAAACCCTGCTCGGATTTCTCGGGCGGCTGGCGGATGCGCGTCGCTCTGGCGGCGGTGTTGTTTTCTCAACCCGATCTGTTGCTGCTGGACGAACCGACCAACTATCTGGACCTTGAAGGTGCGCTGTGGCTGGAAAGCTATCTGGCCAAATACCCGCATACGGTCATCATCATCAGCCACGACCGCGGACTGTTGAACCGCGCGGTGGGCTCGATCCTGCATCTGGAAGACCGCAAGCTGACCTATTACGCGGTGCCTTACGATAAATTCGCCGAACGCCGCGCGGAACGCATTGCGCAGGCGGAATCGGAAAACGCCAAGGCCAAGGCCCGCATCGCCCATCTTCAAAGTTTCGTGGACCGGTTCCGCGCCAAGGCCACCAAGGCCGTGCAAGCCCAGTCGCGCCTGAAAATGATCGAACGCATCCAACTGGTCTCGACCCCGCAAGAGGCCGCCCTGCGCGCGTTCTCTTTCCCCGAGCCAGAAGAACTGTCGCCCCCGATCATCCATCTTGAAGGCGGGATCACAGGCTATGGCGACACAGAGGTGCTGCGCCGTTTGAACCTGCGCATTGATCAGGATGACCGCATCGCCCTGCTGGGCAAGAACGGTCAGGGTAAATCGACCCTGTCCAAGCTGCTGTCCGATCGCCTGCCCCTGATGGCGGGCAAGATGACCCGCAGTTCCAAGCTGCGCATCGGCTATTTCGCGCAGCATCAGGTGGATGAACTGTATGTGGACGAAACCCCTCTGGACCATCTGCGCCGTTTGCGCCCGGATGAGGCACCGGGCAAATGGCGATCCCGTCTGGCCGGTTTTGGGCTGAACGCCGATCAGGCAGAAACGCAGGTCGGTCGTCTGTCAGGCGGTCAGAAAGCCCGTCTGTCGCTGCTGATCGCGACAATCGACGCGCCGCATATGCTGATCCTTGATGAACCGACCAACCACTTGGATATCGAAAGTCGCGAGGCGCTGGTCGAGGCGCTGACCGCCTATTCCGGCGCAGTGGTTCTGGTCAGTCACGACATGCATCTTCTGTCACTGGTGGCGGATCGGCTGTGGCTGGTTTCGGAAGGGACGGTCAAGCCGTTCGAGGGTGATCTGGAGGCATATCGTGCCATGCTGCTGGCCCGTGACAAACCGGTGAAGGAAAAGCCAGCAATCGCCAAGCCCAAACGCCCGTCACGTGACACCATGCTGGCCCTGCGTGCCGATCTGCGCAAATGCGAGGACCGGATTGAAAAGCTGACAGACATGCATGAAAAGCTGTCCGCGAAACTGGCGGACCCGGCGCTGTATGAAGATGACCGGATCAGCGATCTGGAATCGTGGAACCGCAAATTCGCTGAGGTGGTCGAAGCCATGCAAAAAGCCGAAGCGTTGTGGGTCGCAGCCGCCGAACGCCTGGAACAAGCAGAGGGCGCGGCATGATTGATCTGGCCTTTTTCGTAACCGCATTCACCACCCTGTTCGTGGTCATCGACCCATTCGGCACCACGCCCATCTTCGTTGCGCTAACGCAGGACATGGACGCCGCAACCCGTCGCAAAACTGCGATCCGCAGTTGCCTGACCGCCGTCTTCATCCTGATTGCCTTCGCCGCCTTTGGCGAGGCCGTGCTGGGCTTTGTCGGCATCTCAATGCCCGCCTTCCGCGTGGCGGGTGGAGCGCTGCTGTTCCTGACCGCGCTCGATATGCTGTTTGACCGCCGCACCAAACGGCGCGAGGACCGGGCCGAAGAGGAAGAACACCCCGACCCGTCGGTCTTTCCACTGGCCATTCCCCTGATCGCTGGGCCGGGGTCGATTGCAACGATCATTCTGCTGGCCGGTCAACACCCCGGCGTTCTGGGAATTGTCGAGGCTTGTGTGGTCATGTTGGCCGTTATGGCCGTTGTTTTCGCCTTTTTTCTGTCTGGGGGCGTTATCGCGCGCATTCTGGGCAAGACCGGCCTGAACGTCCTGACACGCCTGCTGGGAATGCTGCTGGCCGCCCTGTCCGTACAGTTCATTCTGGACGGCCTCAAAGCCTTTGGATTTGCGTCCTGACTCCCCATGTATCACTCAAGCTCATGGTTTAAGGTGAAAGTATGGATGGCGACAGCATAGCTCGCATTGCGTATCTGGGACTGCTTGGCGCGGCTGTCGTGGCCTGGTTTATTTCGCAGAACAGGCAGACGCTGAACAAGACGCTGCAACAGGCGATGGCCTGGGTGTTCATTTTTATCGGCGTGATTGCCGTTGTGGGTCTGTGGGAAGACATTCGCACGACCGTCGGCCCTGCCCCGCAGATGACTGTGACGGACGAAACGATCGAAGTCCCCCGCGCCCATGATGGCCACTATTATTTGCCCGTTGTGGTGAACGGAGAGCCGATTACCTTCCTTGTCGACACCGGTGCCAGTCAGATTGTGCTGAGCGCACAGGACGCCTCCCGCGTTGGTATTGATCCCGATCAGTTGAACTATTTCGGCCGCGCGGCCACTGCGAACGGTGAGGTCCGGACAGCACCCGTTCGGCTTGAAACCTTTACAGTTGGTCCGATCACCGACCAGAATGTCTCGGCCTGGATCAATGAGGGTGAGCTGCACAAGTCCCTTCTGGGGATGGACTACCTGCACAGGTTCTCGAACATTCAGTTTGCCGACGGTAGAATGATTTTGTCCCGCTGAGGGCATTTCCAAATTGAGAACAAAATGAGAACATGCTAGATTGAAAGCATGTCTACTCATCTTCTTGGCCGCAAACCCGCGCGTGAAGCGCCGGGCATAAATCTTGATCCGCAAGTCGCCCTGCAACTGGGTCGCGTGCACGAAGCCTGCGGCCCCGCCCGGCGCAGCTTTGCCATGTGGCTGGCGGGTCAGGCGCAGGGACCGGTGCTGTGGATTTCCCCCGCGTGGGAGCTCGGTCAACTAAACCCCGACGGGATGATGCCCTTTGCGGATCCGGCCCGGTTCATCTTTGTCCACCCGACCCGTGCCGAAGACGTACTGTGGTGCCTTGAAGAGGCGCTGCGCAGCGGGGCCATTCCGCTGGTGATCGGTGACCTGCCCGGTGCCCCCGGCCTGACACCCGTGCGCCGGATGCATCTGGCCGCCGAACAGGGTGGCGCGATGGGGCGGGCTCCGCTGGGGTTGCTGCTGACCCCCGGCGATGGCGGTGCGCAGGGCGTCGAAACGCGCTGGCATATGGCAGCCGATCATGCGGGGGAAGTCCGCCGCTGGACCCTGACCCGCAGCCGTGCCCGCGCCCTGCCCCCGGTCAGTTGGCACGCCACTCAGACCAAACCGCGCGCGGGGCTGAACCTGCGCCAGATGAAAACCGAAGACGCCCGCGTGTGACACTGGCGGAAGATCACGCAAGATGTGACTAGCCAAAACCAAACCTGCGCCCTAGCGTGCCGGGATGAGCCACGCGATCCACGACAGCCGCTATTCCTGGCTTCGCCTCTTGATCACGCTCGCCATTGCGACGGTGGCGAATGTAGGCATGTGGGCCGTGATCGTGGTGATGCCCGCAATCGAGGCGCAGTTCGACGCTGGCCGGGCCGAGGCATCGTTCCCGTATGTCCTGTCCATGATCGGCTTTGCGCTGGGCAACATGTGGCTGGGCCAACTGGTGGATCGGCTGGGTGTGACCAAGGCGCTGATCGGGGCCGCGGCACTGAGCGCAATCAGCTACCTGCTTGCAACTTGGGCACCGAACATGGCGCTACTGTCTGCGGCTCATCTGTTGCTGGGTCTGGGAACCTCGATCGGATTTGGTCCGCTGATCGCCGATATCTCGCACTGGTTCATGAAGCGGCGCGGCATCGCCGTGGCGCTGGTGGCCAGCGGGAACTATCTATCTGGCGCAATCTGGCCGACCCTGCTGTCTGGCATTCTGGCGCGCGAGGGATGGCAGCAGGTCTATCTGACATTGGCGATTATCACACTGGTCGTCGTGATCCCCCTGTCCCTGCTACTGCGCCGTCAGGTTCCGGTCGAAGCCCATCAAACCGCAGCCGCAAACGCGCAAATCAACGCGCGTAGTGTCGGCATATCCCCACGAACACTGCAGTACATTCTGGGTCTAGCCGGGATCGGCTGTTGCGTGGCGATGTCGATGCCACAGGTTCATATCGTTTCGTACTGCGTGGGGCTGGGTTATGGCCCTGCTGTCGGGGCCGAAATGCTGTCTCTGATGCTTCTTGGCGGTGTGGTCAGCCGGGTTGTCTCGGGGATGGTCGCGGATAAGCTGGGCGGTCTGTACACATTGCTGATCGGCTCGGTCCTGCAATGCATCGCCCTGTTCCTGTTCCTTCCGTATGACGGGATGGTTTCCCTGTATGTCATCAGCCTTATGTTCGGGCTGGCGCAAGGTGGGATCGTACCCAGCTATGCTTTGGTCGTGCGCGAATACATGCCTCCGCAAGAGGCCGGAGCGCGGGTCGGCTTTGTCATGATGATGACAATCATGGGCATGGCCCTAGGCGGGTGGATGTCCGGGTGGATTTACGACTTTACCGGAAACTACCAACTGGCATTTATCAACGGCATTCTCTGGAATGGTCTGAACATCGTCATTCTTTTGACCCTGCTCAACCGATCACGCCCGCGCAGGCAAGAGGTACCCGCATGACCGTACTGTCACGGCGTACCTTACTGGCCGGGCTTGTCACCCTACCGATGGTCCGCCCTGCACTGGCCGCGCTACAGCCTTACGAACTGCTGCAGGACGGAACATCAGTTGACTTTACCTTTGCGCTATCTGGCATCACACAATCCGGCACGATGCCGATCCAAAGCGCCGATATTCAGATCGACCTTCGCGACCTGCCAAACAGCCGCGTTGCAGTCGTCCTGAGCGTTGCCGAAGCACGCACCAAAGTCCCTTTTGCCCGCAAACCGATGCTAAGCGAAAGCGTTCTGGACGCCGGCGCCTTCCCGACCATCCAATTCGAGTCGACCAGCATTCTGTTAGGCGAAGGCGGGCGTATCTCTCGCGGGGCGATGGTTATCGGTGATCTGACTTTGCGCGGCGTTACCCGCCCTATCGCGCTCCAGGCGAACCTGTTTCGGGAACGCGGCAGCGCCACCGACAATCTTGATGATCTTTCAATCAACTTGACCGGAGCACTAAACAGGCACGACTTCGGCGCGTCCGGTTATGCTGATCTGGTGCAGGATACAGTCGGGCTGGACATTCAGGCCCGCATCAAACGCATCGGATAGGTGAAAAACGACGTGACAAAGTCGATAAGCTGCGCGCGTCCCGCTCAGGATGCGCCAATCTGAGGCCATTATGCGCACCATCATTTCTTTTGCCGCCCTGTTCCTCTCGGTCATACTGTTGCAGCTATCAACAGGTGGCGTCGGCCCGCTGGATGCCATCTCGGGCCTGACGCTTGAGTTCACGACCGAGCAGATCGGTCTTTTGGGCTCGGCGCATTTCATCGGGTTCTTTATCGGTTGCTGGTGGGCGCCGCGCCTGATGGGAAGCGTGGGTCACTCGCGCGCTTTTGCGGTCTGTACTGCCTTGGGTGCAATGGGTCTGTTGGGGCATACGTTGACGGAAAATCCGTATGTTTGGGCGGTGCTTCGTATCGCATCGGGCACATGCGTCGCTGGGTGTTACACTGTGATCGAGGCTTGGCTTAACGCCAAGGTAACCAACGAAACACGCGGGCGCGCGATGGGCACTTACCGGATCGCGGATATGGGCGCGTCCTTATGTGCCCAGTTGATCATCGCCGTTTTGCCGCCTGCCTCTTATGTCTCGTACAATCTGTTGGCGATATTGTGTTGCGCGTCCCTGTTGCCCTTGACCCTGACACGGGCAAGCCAGCCGAAAACCCCTGACGCGCCGCGATTGCGACCCAAGCTTGCCTGGCGCAGCTCCCCCTTGGCGGTGGCGGGCGTGATCGTGGCTGCGTTAAGCTCGGCATCGTTTCGGATGGTCGGGCCGGTTTACGGGCAAGAAGTTGGCTTGGACGTAGATCAGATCGCTTTCTTCCTAGCGTCCTTTGTCTTGGGTGGGGCGCTGGCACAGTATCCTTTGGGCTGGCTGGCGGACAAATATGACCGCCGCTGGGTGTTGATCTGGCTGTCGGTCGCCGCTGTACTAAGCTGTGGTGTGACCATGGCAGCTAGCGGTGCCGGGACGTTCGGCGTGATGCTGGCCGCAGGACTATTTGGCCTGACAACCTTTCCGATCTTTTCGGTCTCGTCCGCCCACGCCAACGACTTTGCCACAACTGAACAGCGGGTCGAACTCTCTGCTGCATTGATGTTCTGGTACGCGCTCGGGGCGATCGCCTCACCATTCATCTCATCAACTCTGATTCAGCAATTCGGACCGGGTGCGCTGTTTGCATTTGTGGCGGTTGGTCATGTCGGGCTGATCGTCTTTGGTCTGGCCCGGATGCAATCGCGCCCAACACCAGAAGAGCGCACGAATTATGTCTATGCACCGCGCACCTCTTTCACAATCGGGCGGCTACTGAAGAAGTCACGGGAAGAGCATAAGTCCGGCCCCTGAACTCTGGATTTTCACGTCCAAACTGGCAGGTAAGCAAAAGCTGGGGTTTTGCTGGCCGGTCACATCATGTAGACGGGCGCGCAGACAGTTACGTGGAAGCACAAAATGGCTCGGATTCTCATCACCTCGGCGATCCCTTACATCAACGGGATCAAGCACCTCGGCAACCTGATCGGCTCACAATTGCCCGCCGATCTGTACGCACGCTATCAGCGTGGCCGCGGGAATGAGGTCATGTTCCTGTGTGCCACCGATGAGCACGGTACTCCGGCGGAACTGGCCGCCGCCAAGGCGGGCAAGCCAGTAGGAGAGTATTGTGCCGAGATGCACGGCGTGCAGGCCGATATCGCCGACCGGTTTGGCCTAAGCTTCGATCACTTTGGCCGGTCCTCCAGCGACCAGAACAAGCACCTGACGCAGCATTTCGCGGGCAAGCTGGACGATGCGGGCCTGATCCGCGAGGTCAGCGAGAAACAGGTCTATTCCAACGCTGATGGTCGTTTCTTGCCCGACCGCTATATCGAGGGCACCTGCCCCAATTGCGGGTACGACCGTGCCCGTGGGGATCAGTGCGAGAACTGTACCAAACAGTTAGACCCCACTGACCTGATTGAGCCACGCAGCGCGATCAGTGGCTCGACCGATCTTGAGGTGCGCGAGACCAAGCACCTGTATCTGCGTCAATCCGCGATGAAGGATCAACTAGATGCGTGGATCGACAGCAAAACCGACTGGCCGATCCTGACCACTTCGATTGCCAAGAAATGGCTGCATGACGGCGACGGGTTGCAGGATCGTGGCATCACCCGCGATCTGGACTGGGGTGTTCCGGTCAAAAAAGGCGATAAGGACTGGCCCGGCATGGAGGGCAAGGTTTTCTATGTCTGGTTCGACGCGCCCATCGAATATATCGCCTGCGCCAAGGAATGGGCCGATGCCAGCGGCAAACCGGATTCCGAATGGGAACGCTGGTGGCGCACCGACAAAGGCGCGGATGATGTTCGTTATGTGCAGTTCATGGGCAAGGACAACGTGCCCTTCCATACGCTCAGTTTCCCTGCCACCATTCTGGGTTCGGGCGAGCCGTGGAAGATGGTCGATCACCTGAAATCCTTCAACTACCTGAACTATGACGGCGGCCAGTTCTCGACCTCTCAGGGCCGTGGCGTGTTCATGGATCAGGCGCTGGACATCCTGCCTGCCGATTTCTGGCGCTGGTGGCTGCTAAGCCATGCGCCCGAAAGCAGCGATAGTGAGTTCACGTGGGAGAATTTCCAGCAATCGGTGAACAAGGATTTGGCCGACGTGTTGGGTAACTTTGTCAGCCGGATCACCAAGTTCTGCCGTTCGAAATTCGGTGAAGCGGTTCCCGAAGGCGGCGCATTTGGCGAGCGTGAACAAGAACTTATCGCGGAACTTACCCGGCGCGTCCGCGCCTATGAAGAGTTCATGGAGGCGATGGAAGTTCGCAAATCGGCACAGGAGCTGCGCGCGATCTGGGTGGCGGGCAACGAGTATCTTCAATCTGCAGCCCCTTGGTCGACCTTCAAGGAAGACCCCGAACAGGCCGCTGCGCAGGTCCGCTTGGGTCTGAACCTGATCCGCCTTTACGCGGTCCTGAGCGCGCCGTTCATCCCCGAAACCTCGGCCAAGATGCTGAGCGCGATGAACACGCTGGACACAAGCTGGCCTGACGACGTGGCCGAGGCGCTGAACGCATTACAAGCGGGGCATGAATTTTCTGTTCCCGACGTTCTGTTCGCCAAAATCACCGACGAACAGCGCGAAGATTGGCAAACCCGTTTTGCCGGTACACGCGACTAAAGCCACGCGACAGCATTGAACACGAAGGGGGCATTTTGCCCCCTTTTTGTTGTCAGGTTCGTGCTCAGACTCGTCCTTTAACCTGCCCGGCGCGCGATCTTTCGCGCAAGCGCGCTCGTAACCCCGTACGCTACCGCAAGAAATTCCGCCAGCGATCCGGCGGAAACGCGTCAACATGCTTGAGAAAAAAAAACAAAACCGCCATCCTGCCTAAAAGTTCACTCGACTCGGATCGCGGCCGGCAATCCGGGTTGCGTACAGTTTAATTTAATGAGGCAATTGCCATGTCCCTTGCATCGACTTTGTTGAAACTTGGCCAAAGCAAAGCGGAACCCAGTTTTCTGAGGCACGCCGTGGCTTTGACCGTAATCGGACTGGCACATCCTGCCATTGCTCAGGATCAGGGCGACGCAGCGCCGCCCAAAGTGTCCATCGCCGCGGCCTACACGCAGGAAATCACCGAGGAAGCCGCGTTCATCGGACGGGCCGAGGCGCTGAATAAAGCCGATATCGTTGCACGCGTTAGCGGGTTTCTGGAATCTCAGAACGTGGAAGATGGGGCTCTGGTGAAACAGGGCGATCTGTTGTTCACCATTGAACCCGATCTGTATCAGGCGACACTAGACGCCCGTAACGCCGATCTCGACCGGGCCGAAGCCAATCTGGAGCTTGCCAAGGTCGAGCTGACAAGAAAGCAAGAGCTATATGAGCGGGATGCCACGCCGGAATCGGAACGCGACATTGCGCGGGCCAATGAGTTGGTTGCCGAAGCTGAGGTCAAAGCCTCGAAAGCTGCTATTCAACAGGCCCAACTGGACCTGAGCTATACTGAAATCCACGCACCCTTTGACGGTCGAATTGGCCGCGTCGGAATAAGCGTTGGGGATGTGGTTGGTCCGACCAATCCACCCTTGGTCAATATCGTCAGCGAAGCGCCGATTTACGTGAATTTTTCGGTAAACGAAAAGCAATTTACCTCGGTTTTGGAAACTGTTGGCGAAAATCCTGCGTCCCTTGCAGAAAGCGACAAAAGCCCGAATGTTCACATCGACCTTCCGAATGGAACGAAACTGGATGAGACTGGCAAGATCGTGTTCGTCGACAACCGGATCGACCCATTGACCGGCGCGATTTCGATGCGGGCCGAGTTTGCGAATGCCAAACGGCTGATCGTCGATGGGGCATTTTTGAACGTCAGGATCGAAGCCCTGCAACCCACGCTCGAAGTGCTGATCCCGCAAGCCGCGCTGCAACGTGATCAACGGGGTGAGTTCGTTCTGGTCGTCAACGATCAGCAAATGGTCGAACAGCGCTATATCACGACTGGCAACAACGAAGGCACCGCCGTGATCGTCAAGGACGGGTTGCGTGAAGGAGAAAGCGTCATCGTCGAGGGCCTGCAACGGGTCCGCCCCGGCGTCGCGGTCGACGCTGTCGTGGCGTCTGAGCAGCCGGGAGAATAACCCATGTTCTCAGCCCTGTTCATCAGCCGGCCAAAGCTGGCCCTTGTTATTTCGCTTGTCCTCACAATTATGGGCGCCATTGGCTATATGGTCCTGCCGGTCGCCCAGTTCCCCGACATCACGCCCCCAGTGGTCAGTGTGACGACAACCTACACCGGGGCCAATGCCGAGACTGTTGAAAATACCGTAGCCGCCCCGATCGAGGCGCAGGTAAACGGCGTGGACGACATGATTTACATGACGTCGACCTCCTCGGACAACGGAAGCTATTCGCTGAATATTACCTTCGAAGTCGGAACCGACCCGGATATCGCCTCCGTGAACGTGCAAAACCGCGTTGCGCAGGCCATGTCGTCGCTGCCGGCCGAGGTGACATCATCGGGGGTGGTTACGCAAAAAGCGTCGACGAACATGCTGTTGCTGGTCACGCTGACTTCGCCCGAAGGTACATATGACAGCGTGTTCCTGTCGAACTATGCCTCTATCAATCTGAAAGACGCGCTGGCACGGGTTCAGGGGGTTGGTAAGGCCGATGTTCTGACCAATCTGGAATACGCTATGCGGATCTGGATGGACCCGGATCAGATGGCTGCGCTGTCTATCACACCCGGCGATGTGATCAGCGCCATCCGCGAACAAAACGTCGAGGTGTCTGCGGGTTCGATCGGCGCCCCGCCGGTACCGAAGGGACAGACATTCCAATATACGATCAAAACCAAGGGTCGACTAACATCGGCGGAAGAGTTTGGTGACATTGTCATTCGGACCGGGGAAGCGGGCTCGATCGTCCGCGTCAAAGATATCGCTCGGGTCGAGTTGGGGGCTGAATACTACGCCGCCTCAGGTTATTTCCAAAGCGTCCCCGCGACCGTTATCGGCATTTATCAGGCCCCCGGCGCGAACGCACTTGCCGTATCCGAGCGGGTTGAGGCGGAACTGCAGCGCCTGTCCCGCTCGTTCCCGACGGATGTGGAATATCAGGTTCCGTTCAACACCACCGACTTTGTAGAGCAATCTCTGAAGGACGTTGTCTCAACCTTGATCCTGACCTTCATTCTGGTGATCTCGGTCGTGTTCGTGTTTCTGGGCAGTTGGCGCGCAACTATTATTCCTGCCGTTGCGATCCCTGTCTCGCTGATCGGGACCTTCGCGTTTCTGCTGGCCTTTGGAATGTCGCTAAATACGATCTCATTGTTCGCCTTGGTGCTTGCGATCGGGATTGTGGTCGACGACGCCATTGTTGTCGTGGAAAACGTAGAACGCATTATCGCGGATGAGGGGTTGCCCCCGGCAGAAGCGACCCGCAAGGCCATGGGGCAAATCACCGGGCCGGTGATTGCAACCACGCTGGTTCTGCTGGCGGTGTTTGTACCTGTGACCTTCATGCCCGGAATTTCAGGGCGGCTGTACTCTCAGTTCGCCGTGACGATTTCGACGGCTGTGGTCATCTCATCGATCAACGCCCTTACGTTGTCGCCGGCTTTGTGCGGACTTGTTCTGCGCGCCCGCTCTGGCCCGCCCAAGGGGTTGCTGGCCCTGTTCGAAAAGTTCATTGGCACGGTTCGGTCCGGCTATGTCGCGATCGTGCGCAAGCTGCTGATCCTGCCGGTCATCGCCTTGGGGATCGTTGTTGCCCTTGCGATGGGAACAGGAACAATCATGTCAAAAACTTCGAGCGGCTTTATCCCGCTTGAAGACAACGGCTACCTGTTCGTTGACATCCAGTTGCCCGACGCCGCAACGCTTGAACGCACCGAGGCGGTCTCGAGCCGCGTGGACGACCAAATTCGCCAAATCCCGGGCGTCGCAAGCACGGTTCTGATCAATGGCTTCTCGCTGCTGAATGGAACGATTACCAACGGTGCCGCAATCTTTGTGAACCTGGACAACTGGGATGAGCGTCAGGAAGACGACCTGAGCGCCAATGCGATTTTGGGCAAGGTACTTGCCATCGCAAATGGCGAATCCGCAGCCTCGATCGTGGCCTTCAACCCACCGCCTATTCAAGGTTTGGGCATGTCGGCGGGCGTCGAGATGGAAGTCCAGCAAACCGGCGGCGGCTCACCTCAGGATCTGGCATCTGCCGTGGGCTCTTTTGTGTACTCAGCCAACCAACGGCCCGAGATCGCACAGGCCTACACCACCTTCCGGGCAAACGTGCCTCAATTGTTTGTTGATCTGGACCGTGAGAAAGCCAAGACGCTGCAAGTGTCGGTGGCCGAAGTCTTCCAGACCATGCAGGCGCAATTGGGGTCGTATTACGTGAATGACTTCAACCTGTTTGGGCGGGTCTACCGCGTGATGATCCAGGCCGACGGAAGCTATCGCGATAACGTCGAGGATATTTCGAACCTCTATGTGCGCTCCACCAAGGGCGAGATGGTGCCGCTTGGAACACTGGTTGATGTTGAGAACGTGCTTGGGCCGGTTCTGCTGAAACGCCACAACCTGTTCCGGTCTGCGACAGTTACGGCGGTTCCTGCCGCAGGGCTATCAACCGGGGACGCAATCAATACGATGACCGAAGAGTCCGCGACTGCCCTGCCCCCTGGATATGCCTTCGAATGGACCGGCACAGCGCAGCAACAGCTTGCGTCTGGCGGGTTGGTCATCGTGATCTTGGGACTGGCAATTCTGTTTGGGTATCTGTTTCTTGTCGGGCAATACGAAAGCTGGACGCTGCCGGTCTCTATCCTGTTATCCGTGGTGGTTGCTCTGTTCGGGGCCGTTGCTGCGGTGGCTATCGTGGGCAGCGACATCAACCTGTATACGCAGATTGGGATGATCATGCTTGTGGGGCTTGCATCCAAGAACGGTATTCTGATCGTTGAATTCGCGATGGAACAGCGCGCAAACGGTCTGCCGATCAAAGAAGCCGCAGCCGAAGCTGCGTTTCAGCGCTTCCGCGCGGTCATGATGACCGCCCTGTCTTTCCTGCTGGGTGTTGTGCCCCTTTTGGCCGCAAACGGAGCGGGTGCAGCCAGTCAGAAGGCAATCGGTGTCGCGGTGTTTGGCGGGATGCTGGCAGCGACATTGGTCGGGGTGATTGTTGTTCCGGTCCTCTACGCGCTGCTGCAAGGGTTGCGAGAGTGGCTGAAAGGCACCAAGAACGATCCCGGGCCGTCTGAAAAAACAGCCTGAACATTGAAAAAGGGCCCCGCTGAAACAGCGGGGCTTTTTAGAGTGTAGAGGATCATAAAGCTGATCTTTGCCGCTTGTCCAACCATCGCCCGATCTGGTCGATTTGGTCCGTGGTCAGCTTCAACCCAAGCTTATTGCGCCGCCACACAACGTCTTCGGCGGTTCTTGCGTATTCTTTATCGGCCAGCCACTCCAGCTCGCGCTCGGTCAGTGTCGCACCAAACTCTTGGCCTAAGTCACTGGCGCTTTTGGCGTCTGCAAGAATGCCCCGAGCATCGGTGCCATAAGCGCGAACCAGCCGCTCTGCCCACTCCCTTTTCAGGAAGGAATAATCGGCTTCCAACCCGGCAATCAGTTCCTGCACACCGTCAACCGGAAAGTCACCGCCGGGAAGTGCGACGCCAGCCGTCCAAGGGCCCGGCAGGTGCGGAAAATGCTCAGCAACCTTTTCAAGCGCGCTTTCGGCCAAGCGGCGATAGGTGGTGATCTTTCCACCAAACACATTCAATACTGGCGCACCACCCTGCGCATCCACCTTCAACGTATAGTCCCGCGTGGCGGCCGTGGCGCTGCTGGCCCCGTCATCATAAAGCGGGCGCACGCCGGAATAAGTCCAAACGACGTCGTCCCGCGTAACAGGCGTTTTGAAATATTTCGACGCAAAGGCGCACAAATAATCCTGCTCGGCCTCGGTGCATACCGGCGGCTCAGAGGGGTTCGGATGATCCTGATCTGTGGTGCCAATCAGGGTAAATTCACGCTCGTAAGGGATAGCGAAGATGATGCGACCATCTTCGCCCTGAAAGAAATAGCACTTATCATGGTCGAACAATTTGCGGGTCACGATATGGCTGCCGCGAACCAGCCGCACGCCCTCGCGCGAGTTCACACGGATTTTGGTCTGGATGATGTCGCCAACCCATGGACCTCCAGCGTTGATCAGCATCTTCGCCTGTATCATCCGAGTGTCGCCGCTGATTTCGTCGAGGATTGTGACATTCCACAGGTCATCTACCCGTTCGGCCGACATCACTTTGGTCCGAACCAAAATCTGCGCACCGCGGGCCTCGGCATCGCGGGCGTTCAGGACGACCAACCGCGAGTCTTCGATCCAACAATCCGAATACTCGTAAGCCGTTTCAAATCTGTCCTGAAGAGGGCCGCCTTCTGCCGCTGTCCGAAGATTCAACGAGGTCGTGCCCGGAAGAATTTTCCGCCCGCCAAGGTGGTCATACATGAACAGGCCCAAGCGGATCAGCCACGCCGGTCGCCTTCCGCGCATCCACGGCATGACAGTACTTAGCAAGCGTGACGTCGGCGTATCCGATTCAAACCGCATATCCTCGTGATAGGGCAGCACAAATCGCATCGGCCAGCTAATGTGCGGCATGGCTCGCAACAGGGTTTCGCGCTCGACCAATGCTTCGCGGACCAGCCGGAATTCAAAATACTCAAGATACCGCAAGCCGCCATGAAACAGCTTGGTCGAGGCCGAAGATGTAGCCGAAGCCAGATCGTTCATCTCGGCCAACACAACAGACAATCCACGCCCTGCCGCATCCCTGGCGATACCACATCCGTTGATCCCCCCACCGATGATAAAAAGATCGGTAACCTCTTCGCTGCGCCCAGCCATATCCAGTCGATTCCCCTTGCCGGCATATTCGCCGCCATTAACCCGGCAGACGCTCGGCTCGTCAACGTTGATTTTCGTTTTTGTTCGCATTTGACACGCCAAACGCCATAAATAACTGTAAAACAGAATGCAAATCCTACTCCAATCCCTTGCATTTTCACCAAAAGCGAACAAAAACGAATACGCCATACAGTTGGAGATGCCCGTGTCACTTTCATTCCGCCAGTCTGACATCCTGAAAATTGCCAAGCAGGACGGGCGCGTCATGGTTGAGGAACTGGCCGAAACCTTCAATGTCACCGTGCAAACCATTCGCAGAGACCTGTCAGAGCTTGCAGATATGGGAAAGCTGGACCGCGTGCATGGCGGGGCTGTGTTGCGGTCAGGTGTTTCGAACATTGGGTATGAAGACCGCCGTGCGCTGAATGCGGATACAAAGACCCGCATCGCGCAAACCTGCGCAAAAGACATCCCTGATGGCGCATCCCTTTTCATGAACATCGGCACCTCGACCGAAGCGGTTGCGCGCCAATTGCTGAACCATAAGGACCTGATGGTTGTGACGAACAACATGAACGTTGCGAATATCCTTGTCGAAAACACGGATTGCGAGATCGTGGTCGCCGGGGGCGTCCTGCGTAGGTCAGATGGGGGCTTGGTCGGAAACCTGACGATATCGACAATTGAACAGTTCAAATTCGACTATGCGGTGATTGGGTGTTCCGCCCTTGATGCAGAAGGCGATCTGCTGGATTTTGACTTTCAGGAAGTTCGGGTCAGCCAGACAATCATCGCCCAAGCAAGACAGACATTGCTGGTAGCGGACCATTCCAAGTTCCAAAGAACCGCTCCGGCAAGGATAGCTTCACTCGCTGAGGTTGATGTTTTCTATACAGATTTACCGGTGACTGGTGATCTTCAGCACAAGTGTGCGGAATGGCAGACACGGCTGAATATAGGTCAGTAAGGCGCTGCATTCCCGTATTTGGGGCTTATTTTAAAACCCGTTCTTGTCAGGTGCGACTTAGCCTGACACTATCACAACATATCGCAATCGTTGCACGGCAGGGAGGGTCCGGGCCATGATCGCGCTTTTGTTTGCGTTGCTTACTGCCACCATGGGGCTGAATTACTTTCGATTGACCACAGCGGCCAATGTGCTGTTTTTCATCACCCTTGCGATGAGTGTCTACTGGTTCAAGTTCCATGCAACCAGCCAATTGACGATTCAACTATAGGGGGCTGCGATGACACCTGATCTGTCCCGAAACCTGAACGCCCTTGGCACTCTGGCCGTCAGTCTGGTTTTGCTTCTGGCCTACATCTATCAGTTAACCCTCTACGAACTACCCTGCCCCCTTTGCTTGTTGCAACGCGTTGGCTTTGTCGCCGTTGGGGTTGGGCTGGGTTTGAACCTTTTGTACGGCGCGCGGCCCAGACATTATGCGCTGATGCTGATTGCCGCGCTCTTTGGTATCAGCGTTTCGGTCAGGCAAATCCTGCTGCATATCGTGCCGGGTACGGGGCATTATGGCTCACCCGTACTGGGTTACCACTACTACACTTGGGCGGCGATCTGCTTTTTCCTGATCTTGCTGGGAACTGCCATCATGCTGATGTTCGACCGGCAATATACTGACGACACATCCGATCAGCCTCGGTTCGGTGGCAGCACATTGGCGAAGGCTGCATTCTTCATAATGCTGGGCTTGGCCGCCTTGAACGCAATCTCGACCCTGCTGGAATGCGGCCCCGGCATCTGCGCTGACCCGCCGACGGACTACAAACTGATTGACGAACTGGGGACCAACAACTGAGGATGGGTCAACCGTCCCTCAAGGAGGCACGAGCATGGGACTATTGGGGCAGCCGCTGGGCTACTATGACTACCTGACATTTATTGCACTGATATTGCTGCTTGCTGCGGTTATGGGATTGTTCCTGTTCCTGATGGGGCTGCCCGGCCGTATCGCGATCAAGCGAAACCATCCTCATGCCGAGGCGGTCAAGATCATGGGCTGGATGGGGTTCTTGGCGATCGTGCCTTGGGTTCACGCCTTTATCTGGGCCTTCCACGATGGAACAACCGTCGATATTCGCCGTATGCCAGACGATGAACGGGACGCCGTGCGCAAAGAAATCAAGCGGTTGGGCGGAACACTGACCGACGAATACCGCGATCCGCTTGACCCTGACGAGACGCAGAAAAGCTAAGCCAAAGGAACTGAAACACCATGTTTGTCGCCCTCGGCATTACGCTTTTCTACATCATTTTCGTCTGGTTCATTTTCTTCAAAATGCAATGGCTGCGCTTCAACATCGCCTGGGGCATCGTGTCCTTTTGGGTGGGCGCACACCTGCTGCTGATCTTCCTTGTTGCTTTGCGGTTCTTTCAACCGTTTTCCATCGACAGCCATGTTGTCCGCTCGACCATCCAGATCGTCCCCCGCCTGACCGAGCCGACGATCCTGACGGAGGTTTTGGTTGAACCCAACACCGAGGTCAAAAAAGGGGACCCGCTTTATCGTTTCGATGACACCGTATTCTCTTTAGAGGTCAAGGAAGCCAACGCGCAACTGGTTGCCGCGCAGCAAAACGCGAAGATCCTTGAACAGGACGTCATCGTTGCCGCAGAAGCCGTCGAACGCGCGAACGCCAAGCTTGCCTATTCGCTGACGCAACAAACGCGGTACGAAAACCTTGTTCCCGCAGGCGGCGCACGACAGGATGAGTTGGATCGCTGGAACGAACAAGTCACCGAAGACCAGGCGTCGATCAAAGAGGCCGAAGCGAACCTTGAAAAGGCGGAACTTGCTCTGAATTCTCAGATCGACGGGGTGAATACCGGCATCCTGCAAGCGCAGGCACAGTTGGAAAAGGCCGAGTACTTCCTTGAGAACACCACGATATACGCCCCTGAAGACGGGATGATCGTGTCGCAACAGGCGCGCCCCGGTCTTGTTGTCGGGGATATTCGTTTAGGTGCGATCGCCAGCTTTGTGACCAAGGATAACCCCTATCTTCTTGCGACTTATCGTCAGCAGAACCTCAAATTTGTTGAGCCCGGTCAAGAGGTCGAGGTCGCGTTGGATCTGTATCCGGGCGAAATCCTTACCGGCAAGGTCGAGGCGATCTGGTGGGCCACACGCCAAGGTCAATACCTGCCATCCGGCCGCCTGCCGGGTTTTGAACTGCCCAAATTGCCGGGTCGCATTGCGGTGCAGATCACGGTCGATCTTCCCGACGGCCACACTTTGCCTGCCGGTGGGCACGCAGCCGTGGCGATCTACACAGGCCAGGGCAAAAGCTTTGAGTTCCTGCGACGCATCAATATCCGGCTTTATTCCTTCGCCAACTTCATCCGACCACTGGACATCTGAGGACGCACGCCATGAACCGGGCCAACTTCCGCAGCAGGATCATCGGTACAGCTCTAAGCGCAGCTTTGCTTGTGGCGTGCACACCAGTTGGCCCCGATTTCGTGCGGCCGAACTCTCCGGTCGTGAAGGAATGGATCGAGGTGAACAGCCCCAGCACAGGGCCCAGTGGCTTGACCTCGCGCAGCGCCCCCGTGGTCCGCTGGTGGGAGACATTCAACGACCCCACCTTGAACAAGCTGATCGCAGAAGCCTATGCCCAGAACCTTGACCTGCAAGTGGCAGGTGCCCGCGTTTTGCAGGCCCGCGCGCAGTTGGGTATCGCGTTTGGCGAGCTTTATCCGCAATCACAGGCTATCGGCGGCTCTATCGAACGGCGCCAAATCAGCGAAAATCTCGGGCCGATTTCGGACATCAACCGGATCATCCCTTTGGATACCGAATTTTCGACCTCGCAAGTCGGCTTTGATGCACAATGGGAGCTGGATGTCTGGGGCGCGCAACGGCGGGGTGTGCAGGCAGCACGATCTAACCTTGCGCTTCAGGTCGCCAACTATGACGACGCCTTAGTTACTTTGACAGGCGATGTCGCCGCGCTTTACGTCAACATCCGAGCGTTGCAAGAGTCGCTCTCTGTCGCACGTGAGAACATTCAGTTGCAGCAGGAAAGCGCGAACCTGACCGAACTCCGGTTCAAGAACGGCGTCACGACTGAGCTGGATGTTCAGGAGTCTCAAGCGCTGCTGAATAACACCATGGCTCTGGTCCCCGCAATCGAAAGCGACTTGCAGCAAACAAAGAACGCGCTGGCGGTGCTGCTGGGTGCGACCCCGTCACGAATGTCCGGCCTGTTGGGAAGTTCTGGCCGCATTCCATCCGCTCGTTCCAATGTATCTGTTGGCGTTCCGGCAGAGCTTTTGCGGCGCCGCCCGGACGTGCGTGCGGCTGAATTGGCCGCAGCTACGCAATCGGCGCAAGTTGGGATTGCTCTCGCGGACCTTTACCCACAGTTTATCCTGTCGGGTTCTATCGGAATGCAGGCTTCGGGCGGCCGCGATTTGTTTTCGGCGGCCAGCACGACCGGGCTTGCCAATGCCGGGGTGGTCTGGAACGTCCTGAACTATGGCCGGATCAAGAACAACGTCCGCGCGCAGGACGCAGCCTATCAAGCCCTTATCGCAAACTATCAGAACACTGTCCTGACGGCCTATTCCGAAGTTGAAAGCGCGATGGTCGCCTATACTCAGTCCCGCAAGCAGGTTGGCTTTTATGAAAACAGCGTCGCTGCCTCACGCAAGGCGGCTGAGATTGCGGTGGATCAGTACCGCGATGGGGCTGCCAGCTATTCCCGCATTCTGAACACGCAAACCGCGCTGTTGCAGTCGCAGGCGAATTTGATCGAAGCCAGACAGCAGGTCTCCAGCAATCTGGTCGCAGTCTACAAGGGGCTGGGCGGAGGTTGGCAAATTCGTCAGAATCAGGAATTCCTGCCCGAGACCGTGTTGGCAGAAATGGCATACCGCACGGATTGGGGCGACCTGCTACAGGAAGCGCCCACCGGGGTCAGCTTGAATTGATCGCTATTTCGTCAGGCCCCTCAACCCGCCTGAGATAAGGATGTTCACCTCATACAATATTCGGGGGGCCGCCAGACCGCCGGGGCTGGCCAGATAGTTCGGGCTCCAGTCCGGATCGAACTTCTGCTTGAAGGATCGAAGCCCCTCAAAGTGATAAAACTGTTCACCATGTTCGTAAACGAACCCGCCAATGCGATTCCAGATCGATGCAAGCTGACGGTTTTCGATCCCTGAAAATGGCGCGGCACCCAGCGAAAACCATTGGAACCCCTGCTCTGCCCCCCACGACATCATCTCGGCAAACAGGGCGTCCATGACAAAGCTGGGACTGTCGGGTTCATACCGCATCAGGTCCAGTGACAGTTCAGATTTGTGACCACCCTGAAACAGATTGGCAAACGCAATGATTTCGCCTGTCGCCCCGTTACGCAGAACCGCATGGTCAAAATATGAAAGGTATTCGTCGTCAAACCAACCGAGGGCGAACCCCTTTTCTTCACCTGCTTTTTGCGCGAGCCAATCATCGGAAATCTTCCGCAACTCGGGCAGAACCGGTGCAAGCTGCTCTTTAGGGATGATTTCGAACACATACCCCTCCCGCTCGGCCCGGTTTTTGGCCTGACGGAAGCGTTTGCGCGACTTTCCGTCCAAGGAAAAGTCATTCAGCGGCACACGCGCGACCTCACCGATTTTCAGAATCGACAGACCCAGATCAAGAAAGGTCGGCAGGTATTTGGTCGAAACACTGTAGAACGCACAAAGCTTGCCCTCACGATCCGCCATTTCACGAAGTTGCCAGATCAGTTGCTGGCCGGCGGTCTCATCACCGACAGGCTCGCCCTTGCTGATCAGGGCATTGCCGGTATCGGCGTAGGCCAGAAAAGCGTTTTCCTCGGGCGACATCAAAAACTGCTTGTCGCCAGTCAATGAGATTTGCGCCTCGGTATCTTCGCTTTCCATCGCCAGACGTTCGACCGCTTTGGGGATCTCGGTGCGAACTGGTGGTGGAATCTCCCTTCCAAACAGCGTGTTCACGGCAACCACGCCCAAAATAACCGCCACAATCAGGCTGGAGCGCAGGAAACGCGAGGCGTCACCGTTCCACGCGAACTCCCACCATAGGGAATTTTGATATTCCACGTGGGAATAGGCGAACAAACCGATCCAGAAAATGACCGCCAGCAGGGCAATCACACTGACAAGCCAAGGTATATTCAACCTGAAAATCGACGCACCGCTGACGCGATAGAACGCGCCCCGGAACATGGCAAGCAAGCCGATTGTACCCAGCATACTAATTGCTTCATGCGTATCCAGGCCCTTAGTCAGTGACGCAAAAAAGCCGACAACCATCAGCAGCATAGCCACGATCCAAGCACGATAGAGTTTTCGGAACAGCCCGCGCGAGACAAGGATCAACAGAACGCCAACCGCGCTTCCTGCAAGGTGCGACGCCTCGACAAAAGATAAAGGCAGGAAATCCCGCAGGACCCCAAGGTTTTGGCTGCTGGTCGGAAGCGCCCCAGAGACAAGCAGGATCACCCCGGCAACGGCTGACACACCCGCAGCGACCATCGGCACGATGGGGCGTAGGACGCGGTAAACCCACGTGGCGGCTCCGCCAATTCTGCGACGATGCGTCAAGGCAGACGCGACCGCGATTGAAAGGCTAGCGATAGCGAATGGCAGGAACGTATAAACCAACCGGTACAGCAACAAGGCAGCAATGACGTCCGAGCGGCCCGAGGCCCCCAGCCCTGCGATCAGCGTTGCCTCAAACGCGCCAATCCCGCCCGGAGCGTGGCTTAGAATACCGACCGCGATGGCGCCAATGTACACAGCAAAAAAGAACGGAAAACCGATGCCCAGATCATCTGGCATCAGGACATATAGCGTCATGGACGCTCCGAACAGGTCACCAATGGCTGCGAGGGTCAGCAATCCGGCCAGTTTCCCACCGGGTAGATTGAACCCCAGCCCCCCATAAGCCAGCCTGCGGCCGCCTTTTGCCAGCCAGATCAACAACGTCGCAAGGCCGATAAGAAGACCGATACCTATGACAGTTTCGACGGTTTCGTTGATCGGCAGTATCTTGGAAATTCCGTCAGGATGAAGGGTCAACAGGCAGCCCAGCAACAAGACCATACCTGACCAGAACGCTATCCACGATGTAGCGATAACACCCGCGACCCGCCCAAGGTCCAGTCCAAGTGAGGCATAAATGCGGTACCTGATCGCCGTTCCCGTGATGTAGGAAAAGCCCAAACAGTTCGACACGGCATAGCCACACGCCCCCGCCATCCCCGCGACGGGCAAGGGAACTTCACCATCCGCCACGCTTTGAACTGCAAAAACGTCGTACATGGACAGGGAAACAAAGCTGAATGCCGTCCAGCAGACGGCAAAGAACATCAGCTTCCAAGACGTATTTGCCACGTCTGTCTGAACGTCTGACCATTTCACATGCGACGACAACTCATGCAAAACGACCAGCGCGATCAATGTGACCAACACCGGAATTGCGATACGGACCAGAGGTCGCTCAAGAAAACCTGTCGCACGTTCGGCCCAGCGAACCGCCCACAGTTCTTCGCCTGTGTCCTGCGTCGTCATAATGTTCCCCTGCTCTCAGGCCCGATTATGGTCACTCGTGCGTATCACTACGCCGGGAAACTGTTGCACAATTTCATTGAACGTCAAAGCACTACGGGCGTCAGACGCGCCCCTTGCGGGTCGAGAGCAGCAGATTGGTCTCAGAACGGGTGATCCCTTCCATCCGCCGAATTTGAAAGAGGATCTCATCCAATTCGGCCAAGGTTTCGGTCCCGATTTCCGCAATCAGATCCCAGCTTCCATTGGTCGAATGCACGGCTCGAACCTGCGGCAAAGCCGCGATCCGCGACATGGTCCGTTCGGTGCCACGGCCTTCGATCTCAAGCGTCATCAAGCCGCGAACCGGGCTTTGCGCCACATCTTGCCGGGTCAGCACGGTAAACCCTACGATTTCGCCCGACTGCTTGAGGCGCTGCAAGCGGTTGCGCACTGTCGCGCGCGTTACTCCCAGCGTTTCGGCAAGCTCTGACAACGACGCGCGGGCATCGCGGTGCAAAGCACTGAGCAATCGACCATCCAAATCGTCCATAACTACTTCTCACTTTGTATTGACAGATATCTTTTTGAACACTTTGCAGTCTATTCGCAACCCGCAACGAGTGGTTAGATAGTAATATGGATACAGGAAACGTAATATTGGTCGGCGCTCCGATGGATGCGGGTAAACGCCGGCAAGGTTGTCGAATGGGTCCTGACGCTTATCGAGTGGCAGGATTGGAGCAGGCTCTGGCAAACTTGGGACATACGGTTCAGGACGTCGGTGACATTCGTGCAGACGACACTGACATACCGCCGCATGATCACCTGTTTGCCCTGCCGGAATGCGTGGGCTGGACGCACGCGCTAAGTCGCGTCGCCCAAGAAACCGCGGCAAAGGGACTGCCTATCTTTATGGGCGGCGACCACGCTTTGTCGATGGGCACGGTCAAAGGCATGTCTGAATATGCCAACGGAATTGACCGGCCCCTGTTTGTGCTCTGGTTGGATGCGCATAGCGACTTCCACACGCCCGGCAGCACCGACAGCGGAAACCTGCACGGCACACCTGTCGCCTATTTCACCGGGCAGCCGGGTTTTGATGGCTTTCCGGCGGTAACGATCCCAGTTCCAACCGATCGCGTTGGCATGATCGGTCTGCGTTCTGTTGACCCAGCCGAGCGGCAAAGGCTTGAACAAGACAACGCGATGCTGGCCGACATGCGCAGCATCGACGAGCATGGAATCAAAGCCCCTCTGATGGCATTCCTTGACAGGGTACGGGCAGCAAACGGAATCCTGCATGTTTCGCTCGATGTGGATTTCCTCGACCCCTCGATCGCACCAGCCGTCGGCACGACCGTTCCCGGCGGCGCAACCGAACGCGAAGCGCATCTGGTTATGGAGCTTCTACACGAAAGCGGGCTTGTGTGCTCATTGGACCTGGTTGAGCTGAACCCCTTTCTGGATGAACGCGGTAGAACCGCAAAACTGATGGTCGATCTGGCCGCCTCTTTGCTGGGGCGTCGAATCTTTGACCGCCCGACCCGGAGTTTTTGATGACACAACCTTCTGACAAGGCACTGGTGCCATTTGTTTCTGTCGACAACATGATGCGATTGGTACACCACATCGGCGTCGAGCGCATGATCACGCAGATCGCGACCCAGATTGAAGCCGACTTCAAGCGGTGGGAAAGTTTCGACAAAACACCGCGCATACCTGCACACTCACCGCATGGCGTTATCGAGCTAATGCCAACGTCAGACGGTGAAGCCTACGGATTCAAATACGTCAACGGTCATCCCAAAAACACGTCAGAAGGGCTGCAAACCGTCACGGCCTTTGGTCTGCTGGCCGACGTGTATACCGGCTATCCCACATTGCTGACCGAGATGACCCTTTTGACGGCATTGCGAACCGCAGCGACCTCTGCGCTTGTGGGCAGCTATCTGGCTCCGAAATCGGCCACATCGATGGCTATGATCGGCAATGGCGCGCAGTCAGAGTTCCAATGCCTGGCCTTCAAGGCAATGTGCGGAATTGATACGGTGCGCTTGTATGACACCGATCCAAATGCAACTCAGAAATGCGCCTCGAACCTCGAGGCATCTGGCCTGACGGTCGTTTGCTGCAAAACGCCTGAAGACGCCATTGAGGGTGCTCAGATCATCACCACCTGCACCGCCGACAAGAAATACGCAACAATTCTGACCGATAACATGGTCGGGCCCGGCGTTCACATCAATGCCATCGGCGGCGACTGCCCCGGCAAAACCGAGTTGCACCGGGATATCCTGCTAAGGTCAGAGATTTTCGTCGAATATCCTGAACAAACCCGCATTGAAGGTGAAATTCAGGCGCTTGATCAGGATCACCCCGTTACCGAAATGTGGCAGGTAATAACAGGGCAAGCGCCGGGTCGGCGCGACGACCGGCAAATCACACTGTTCGACAGCGTCGGTTTTGCAATCGAGGATTTCTCGGCCCTACGCTACATCAAAACCGCAATCGACGGGACGAATTTCTACGAGCCGCTCGATATGCTGGCTGACCCTGACGATCCGCGCGACCTTTACGGAATGCTTATGCGAGCAGGTTGATTTGGGGGCTCTGCCCCCGCCACCCTGCGGGCGTCTCCCCCGGGATATTTAGAGCCAAATGAAGTGCGGAATCCGTTCTTCATCTGGCCAAAAATATCCCGGAGCGCGAGGCAGAGCCTCGCAAAATACAAGTTGCTAACTGGCAAGCGACGGAAGATAGAGAACAATGCCCGGGAACGCGACAAGCAATGCGATAGTGACCGCGTCTGCGACAAAGAAGGGGGTCACCCCTTTGAATACGTCCTGAACACTCAGGTCTGGGCGTACACCTGCAACAACAAAGCAATTCAAACCGATCGGTGGTGTGATCAGGCAGAACTCGGCCATCTTGACCACAAGGATTCCAAACCAGATGGCACACATCGGCCCGGACATGCCAAAAGCACTATCCGCTGCGCTGACAGTCTCGCCCCCGTTCAGCGCCATGACCGCCGGGTAAACAACCGGCAAGGTCAGCAAGAGCATCCCGATGGCATCCATGAACATCCCCAGCACCGCATAGGCGAGCAAGATACAAATCAGGATCAGCATCGGGGACATTTCCAACCCGGTGATCCAATCCGAGAAAGCGCCCGGCAAGTCGGCAAATCCCAAAAAACGCACGTAGATCAGAACGCCCCAGATGATCGAAAAGATCATCGCCGTCAGTTTAGCAGTCTCAAGCAGTGCAGATTTTAACTCGGTCCAGCGCATCCCGTGGAAAAGAGCGAAGCAGAACACGATAAATGCGCCGATTGCTCCGCCTTCGGTCGGTGTGCCCCATGCTTTTTCACCAAATGGGTTATAGACGAAACAGATGATTATCAGGATCACGGCCACGATCGGAAATGCACCCGGCAGCGCGGCAAAACGCTGTTTCCATGTAAAGCCGGTGACCGGTGGGCCAACGGACTTGAACACAACCGCAATCCCCACGATCAGCAATCCATAGACCACGGCCGAGAACGCGCCCGGAATGAAACCGGCCAACAGGAGCTTTCCAACGTCCTGTTCAACGATAATGGCATAGATCACAAGGATCGCAGAGGGTGGGATCAATGACGCCAAAGTTCCGCCAGCCGCAACCACACCCGCGGCGAACTGCTTGTTGTACCCGACCTTCAGCATCTCGGGGATCGCGATGCGTGCGAATACTGCTGACGTCGCAACCGAGGCGCCGGATACAGCCGCGAAGCCCGCCGTCGCGAATACGGTCGATACGGCCAACCCTCCCGGCACCCAGGCGACCCAACGCTTGGCCGCCTCAAACAATGCGCGGGTCAGGCCTGCATAGTAAGCAAGGTACCCGATCAGGATGAAAGTCGGGATCAGGCTAAGGGTGTGGGCTGCGACTTTGGAATGCGGCACCTGCCCCGCCGTTTTGACGGCAACCGTCAGAGCCTTGCCGAACCGGTCCGGGTCGTAACCGAACTTGGCCCAGAAAATCCAGACCAACCCCACCAACCCGGCCAGACCAGCAGCAAAGGCCACGCGCATACCTGTGACGACCAATACAAGCAGGCCACCGGTGACCCAGAGCCCGATGTCAATACTGTCCATCTACTCGTCCTGCCCCTCAAATTGCTCGGCTTCGGCTGCGGCTTGCGCGGCGGCATCCTGAATCAAGGGCACGGCCACGGGGTTTTCCAACCCAAGAATAAAGGCCCGCCCATATCCCCAGATTTGCAGGACCAAACGCACACACAGCACGGAAAACGCGACGGGTGCCAACAGTTTTGCAGGCCAAAGCGGGATACCAATGTCGATCGAGCTGTCGCGGCTCCACAATGGCGCGCCGAAATCGAACGAGCGGTCGAAATGGGACCAGCTTCCCCAGACGAGGGCCAGCATCAGCACAAGGATCAGAATGACCGAGATCAGTTCGAACAGCCACAACGCCCGCCCATGCAGGCGAGAGATCACGATGTCCATACGTATATGTCCCCCGTCACGCTGAACGAAAGACACGCCAAGAAACGCAATCAGTGGCATGGCCTGTTCGATCCAGTCCACATAGCCGGGTAAAGGCGCGTTGAATGCGTTGCGTCCGCTGACTGACACAACCGCAAGAACCATCAGGCCAAAGACAGCGAGGCCGCTTATCAGGGCAAGAAACCGCTCTATCCTAAGCAGATGGTGATCAAGCCGGCTGAGGCGACTGCCATCTTCCAGCACCGTGGCCTGTCCTGCCATTCCGGTGATCCCCTTGTTTCTTATTGGTATCCGGGTGCCCTGCCAGGCACCCGGAACATGCAGATCAGTTTCCGCTGCGCTGCTGTTGCAACGTGGTTTGAACCAGATCATACAAGTCCTGTGCAGGCAGACCCTGCGCAGACATGTCAGCAATCCACTGTTCACGGATCGGATCGGCGGCCTTTGTGCGGAATTCTTCGATCACCGCATCGTCGATCATGACCTTTTCAACGCCCTTTTCGGACAAAACGCCGTCCCACTGCTCCAACAGCCCGCCATAGTTGGCAAGGTAGTGTTCAATCGCCTCGTCGATCGAACTGTTGAGCGCTTCACGGTGCTCGGCCGGCAGTGCCTCATACGCGTCGATGTTTACAACAACGGGGCAGTTAACAGTGCCGGGGTTCAGGTTTGCGGTCCACCAGTCTGCTTCGTTAATGGTTCCAAAGGACAGGTGTGCGTGCTGGGCAAATGCAACAGTGTCAACAACACCTGATTCCATTGCATTGAACGCCTCGGTCGCGGGAACCGATGTCGGTACGCCGCCAACGGCCTCGAATGCCTGTCCCAGACCGCCCGTCGCACGTACCCGCATTCCATCGAAATCCGCCAAGGTTGCGCGCGGATCGCCTGTGCCAACAAGGTTATACTGCGGCATCGGCGAGGTCATGATGATGCGCGCGTTCCACTGGGCCATCTCATCCTGGACTGCTGGATGGTCGTAAACGGCATGGCTGACGGCCACTTCTTCGTCCAACGTGTTTACGCCAAGGAACGGCAGCTCCAGAACCGTGATCGCCCGGTTCTTGTCGCGGTGATACCCAGCGCAGAACTGAGCCATTTCAAAGGCTCCTATCTCGATCCCATCCAGGTTTTCACGTGGCTTGGACAAACCGCCATAGCTGACATTGATCGTAAATTCACCGCCTGTCTTTTCGCTGACCAGCTCGGCCAGCTTCTCAACATGCTCGGTAAAGGCGCGGCGCTTGCCCCAAACCGAGGCGCTCCATTCGGTTGCTGCGGCTTCGGACACGAAAGCAACGGTCAAAGCGGCGACGGCGGCACCGCTCAACATCTTATTCATCATGATTTCTCCCTTTGTTGCGCCTCCTACCGGGGCGCTTGGGGACAAAGCTAGCGCCAACATTTCAACGTGCCAACCCCCGGCACACAGTACATCCTCTTGATCCTCGAATCTGTTGGGCGCTAACAACCAAAAGATGATTTCTAATACCTATTGCCTATGGTTCAGATGTCAGCTTTTACACGTCAATTCAATTACAACTAATCATCTGTTTTTGAAATATTTTTAGAAAAAATTTTTAAATTCATTTTCTATTTTCCAAGATACACAGAAATTTATTTACAAACTAATCCTTAGTTTTCTGTAATTTATTCCCTTGCTTTCAGTTCTCCGTATTATTCGGTACCGGGAGGATGCGGGTCGACATTGCCAAATCAGCAGGCAAAATCGGGCCCGTAAAATTCAGTCCTAGAGGGAGGAGCCTCAGAATGACAACCGCTGCCCAGGCAGATGCCAATGTTTATCCGCCATCCGCAGAAACCGTTGCGCGTGCACATGTCGATGCTGACAAATATTCCGAAATGTACGCAGCCTCCGTCAACGATCCCGACGCCTTTTGGGGCGAGCAGGGAAAGCGTATCGATTGGATCAAACCATTCACCCAGGTCAAGGATGTCAGCTATGATTTCGGCTCGGTCGGAATCAACTGGTTTGCTGATGGCACGCTGAACGTTTCAGCCAACTGTCTGGATCGCCATCTTGAAACACGCGGCGATCAGACAGCGATCATCTGGGAGCCGGATGATCCAAATGACGCGGCCCAGCATATCACCTATTCGGAACTGCACCGTCGCACCTGCCGGATGGCAAATATCCTCGAGTCGATGGGTGTGCGCAAAGGCGACCGCGTGGTGATCTATCTGCCGATGGTCCCCGAAGCAGCCTATGCGATGCTGGCTTGTGCGCGGATCGGCGCGATCCATTCTATTGTGTTTGCAGGTTTCTCGCCGGACGCTCTGGCGGCGCGGATCAATGGCTGCGATGCGAAGGTTGTCATCACAGCAGACGAAGCGCCGCGCGGAGGCCGCAAGACCCCGCTGAAATCCAACGCCGATGCGGCGCTGCTGCACTGCAAGGACACTGTTAAATGCCTTGTGGTCAAGCGCACCAACGGCCAGACCACGTGGATCAGCGGCCGCGACTTTGACTACAACGAAATGGCGCTTGAGGCGGATGACTATTGCGCCCCGGCGGAAATGAATGCCGAAGACCCGCTGTTCATCCTCTATACCTCTGGTTCGACAGGTCAGCCCAAGGGAGTTGTACACACCACTGGCGGCTACATCGTTTATGCATCGCTGACCCACGAAGTGACGTTCGATTACCACGACGGCGACATCTATTGGTGTACAGCGGATGTGGGCTGGGTTACCGGCCACAGCTATATCGTCTATGGCCCACTGGCCAACGGTGCGACTACACTGATGTTCGAAGGCGTCCCGACCTATCCCGATGCAGGCCGCTTTTGGGAGGTTTGCGCCAAGCACAAGGTAAACCAATTCTACACCGCCCCTACCGCGATCCGCGCGCTGATGGGTCAGGGCAAAGAGTTTGTTGAAAAGCACGACCTCAGCGACCTGCGCCTTCTGGGCACGGTGGGTGAACCGATCAACCCAGAAGCGTGGAACTGGTACAATGACGTGGTCGGCCAGGGTAAATGCCCGATCGTCGATACGTGGTGGCAGACTGAAACTGGCGGTCACATGATGACCCCCCTGCCCGGCGCACATGCGACCAAGCCCGGCTCGGCGATGAAGCCCTTCTTTGGTGTGCAGCCCGTGGTTCTGGACCCGCAGTCGGGTGTCGAGATCCAAGGCAACGGGGTCGAGGGTGTGTTGTGCATCAAGGACAGTTGGCCCGGGCAAATGCGCACCATCTGGGGCGATCATGAGCGGTTCGAAAAGACCTATTTCTCGGACTACAAAGGCTATTACTTCACCGGTGACGGCTGCCGTCGTGACGAGGGTGGCGATTACTGGATCACCGGACGTGTTGACGACGTAATCAACGTCTCGGGGCACCGCATGGGCACCGCCGAGGTGGAAAGCGCGCTGGTTGCCCACGCTGCCGTGGCTGAAGCCGCTGTGGTCGGGTATCCCCATGAAATCAAGGGTCAGGGCATCTATTGCTATGTCACTCTGATGAATGATCGTGAGCCTTCGGATGATCTGCTGAAAGAACTGCGCACTTGGGTACGGACCGAGATCGGACCGATTGCTTCGCCGGACGTGATCCAGTGGGCGCCAGGTCTGCCAAAAACTCGTTCGGGTAAAATCATGCGCCGTATCCTACGCAAGATCGCCGAGAATGACTTTGGCTCGCTCGGTGACACCTCGACGCTGGCTGATCCGTCGGTGGTTGAAGACCTGATCGAAAACCGCGCAAATAAGTGAGGATGTGATGGACGCTGCCACGATCACCACACCCGCTGTTCTGATCCTTCTCGGCCCTCCGGGTGCCGGGAAGGGAACGCAGGCCCGGATGCTGGAAGACAAGTTCGGACTGGTTCAACTGAGCACTGGCGACCTGCTGCGCGCAGCGGTCGCTGCGGGAACAGAGGCAGGCAAAACCGCCAAAGCCGTCATGGAAGCTGGCGAGTTGGTTAGTGACGATATTGTCATCGCAATCCTGCGCGACCGTCTGGCCGAGCCGGACTGCGGCAAGGGTGTCATCCTTGACGGCTTCCCGCGCACGACAGTTCAGGCGCAGGCACTGGATACGTTGCTGTCCGAAACCAGCCAGAGGATCAACGCCGCAATCAGCCTTGAGGTTGAAGATGCGGAAATGGTCACGCGTATATCGGGCCGTTACACCTGTGCAATGTGTGGTGAAGGGTATCACGACACGTTCAAAATCCCGGCGACCGACGGGAAATGCGACAAGTGTGGCAGTTCCGAATTCAAACGTCGCGCAGATGATAACGCCGAAACCGTCGCCTCGCGCCTTGCGGCCTACCACGCGCAAACTGCGCCTCTGATCACGTATTACCAAGACCATGGCGTTCTGAAAAGACTGAACGCCATGGGCAATATCGACGACATCGCAAGCCAGCTTGAGAAAGTTGTCAGCAGCGCGATGAACTAAGGGAATGCAGCCCGCCCTGAATAAGGGCTGAATTCCTAAACGGATACTTCATCGGACCCGCCTTGGCGGACCGGAGAGGTTTTGCCTGATGCCAACCGGCCTTGGGCGTATCGGAAAGCGGCCCCAAGCACCGGTGGATTGGGCAAAGGGTCGCAACAGGAGGAAGCGAAGGAGGACCCCGCGATGGCGGATCAATCAACAAACTCCGCGCAGACTGCCGAGGCCGACAAGGGCTATTGGCAGGCCAATCTGCGTCTCATCTACATCAGCCTCGTGATCTGGGCGCTGGTGTCTTTTGGATTCGGCATTCTGCTGCGTCCGCTGCTATCGGGTATTTCCGTGGGCGGCACCGATCTGGGCTTTTGGTTTGCCCAGCAGGGATCAATCCTGGTCTTTCTGGTGCTGATCTTCAACTACGCCTGGCGCATGAACAAACTGGACGCCGAATACGGCGTTGAGGAGGAATAAGTCCCATGGACCAGTTTACCATCAACCTCCTGTTTGTCGGCGCATCCTTCGCGCTGTACATCGGCATCGCGATCTGGGCCCGTGCGGGTTCTACATCGGAATTCTACGCTGCTGGTCGCGGCGTTCACCCGGTTACCAACGGTATGGCGACAGCGGCGGACTGGATGTCTGCGGCCTCGTTCATTTCGATGGCGGGCCTGATTGCCTTTACCGGCTATGACAACTCGACCTACCTGATGGGGTGGACGGGCGGGTATGTGCTGCTGGCCCTGCTGCTGGCGCCCTATCTGCGCAAGTTCGGCAAGTTCACGGTGTCCGAATTCATCGGCGACCGGTTCTACAGCCAGACCGCCCGTATCGTTGCTGTGATCTGTCTGATCGTCGCATCGGTGACCTACGTGATCGGTCAGATGACCGGCGTTGGCGTTGCCTTTGGCCGTTTCCTTGAGGTCAGCAACACCGCCGGTCTGCTGATCGGTGCCTGTGTGGTGTTCGCCTATGCGGTGTTTGGCGGCATGAAAGGTGTGACCTATACGCAGGTCGCTCAGTACTGCGTGCTGATCACGGCCTATACTATCCCGGCGATCTTTATCTCGTTGCAACTGACCGGCACACCTGTTCCGGCGCTGGGTCTGTTTGGCGATACCGCCAGCGGTGAACCGCTTCTGGCCAAACTGGACGCCATCGTGACCGAGCTGGGTTTCAACGAATACACCACCCACCATTCGGACACTCTGAACATGGTGCTGTTTACGCTGTCGCTGATGATCGGTACCGCCGGTCTGCCGCACGTCATCATGCGCTTTTTCACCGTTCCCAAGGTGTCTGACGCACGCTGGTCCGCCGGTTGGGCACTGGTGTTCATCGCGCTGCTGTACCTGACTGCGCCCGCAGTTGGTGCCATGGCCCGCCTGAACATCACCGACATGATGTGGCCCAATGGTGGCATCGAAGGTGGCGCCGTTTCGGTCGAACAGATCGACAATGACGCACGCTATGACTGGATGCAGACATGGCAGAAAACCGGCCTGCTGGACTGGGAAGACAAGAACGGCGACGGCAAGATCCAGTACTACAACGACGCAAATGCCGACATGCAGGCACTTGCCGAGGAAAAAGGCTGGGTCGGAAACGAGCTGACCAAGTTCAACCGTGACATCCTGGTTCTGGCAAACCCCGAGATCGCAAACCTGCCAAGCTGGGTTATCGGTCTGGTTGCTGCCGGTGGTCTTGCGGCCGCTCTGTCAACCGCTGCGGGCCTGCTGCTGGCGATCTCGTCGGCGGTGTCCCACGACCTGATCAAAGGTGCGATCAACCCGCAGATCTCGGAAAAAGGAGAGCTTCTGTCGGCACGGATCGCAATGGCTGTTGCCATCGCGGTTGCAACCTATCTGGGTCTGAATCCTCCGGGGTTTGCGGCACAGACGGTGGCGCTGGCCTTCGGTCTGGCGGCGGCCTCGATCTTCCCGGCGCTGATGATGGGGATCTTCTCGACCCGCATCAACAATGTCGGCGCGGTCGCGGGTATGCTGGCCGGTCTGGTTGTGACCCTGATCTACATCTTTCTGCACAAGGGCTGGCTGTTCATTCCGGGCACCAACTCGTTCACAGATGCTGATCCGCTGCTGGGTCCGATCAAGTCGACCTCGTTCGGTGCGATCGGTGCCATGGTCAACTTTGCCGTCGCCTACTTTGTAGCAGGCGCGACCAAAGAGACCCCGGAAGAGATCAAAGATATGGTCGAAAGCATCCGCATTCCCCGTGGCGCGGGCGCAGCTCAGGATCACTGAGCCATGATGCGGCCCCAAGGCCTCTTGCCAAAGGCTGCATCTTTCGACTGACTACTCCCGCCCGGCACACCACCGGGCGGGATTTTTCAACCCCGAAACCGCGGAGTATCCGATGCCCCTGTCCCATGACGAGATCACTCGGTTTCTGAAATCCGTACATCCTTATGACGCCCTGCCAGCGGATGTTCTGGACTCGGTGGCCCGTCAGATCGAAGTCTGGGAAGTCGAGGAGGGTTACCCGGTATACGAGCTGGGCCACACCCTGCCCGGCGTCTTTGTGATCTACGAAGGACAGGTGGAAATAAAGGATGGGAATGACGCGGTCGTATCTCATCTGGGATTGCGAAACTCCTTTGGCGAACGAGGCCTTTTAAAGGGTGGAAAGGCCGCGACGAAGGCCAAGGCGCATACGCCCTCGGTGCTGCTGGTTTTGCCACCCGATCTGGTGCGTGATCTGATCGACGGGCATCCGGTCGTATCCAAATTCTTCAATCGAACCCGCGACACCCGGTCTGGCCCTCAGAGTTTGGCGACAAGCGCCATAGACGTTTTGATGGCGCATAACCCGGCCACCTGCCCGCCTACCACAACAGTGCGCGAGGCGGCGAAGATGATGCGCGACAAACACATCTCATCGCTCTGCGTGACCGAAGGCGAGGCGCTGCTTGGAATCGTAACGCTGCGCGATATCTCGGGTAAATTCGTGGCCGATGGGCTGGCGAACGACACACCTGTGTCGGGCATCATGACGGCTGATCCGATTACGTTGTTACCCTCGGACATTGGATCAGATGTTCTGCACATCATGATGGAGCGCGGGATTGGCCATATCCCGATCTCGGAAGGTGGGCGGCTTGTCGGCATCGTAACGCAGACCGACCTGACCCACTATCAGGCGGTGAATTCCGCCGAACTTGTCCGCCGGATCGCTTCGGCGCAGACGGCGCAGCAAATGGCAGCGGTGACCGAGGAAATCCCGCAGCTTTTAGTGCAATTGGTCGCCGCCGGAAACCGGCATGAGATCGTGACACGCCTGATCACGGACATCGCGGATACGGCAACCCGCAGGTTGCTGACACTGGCCGAAGCAGAACTTGGCGCGCCGCCCGTCCCTTACCTGTGGTTGGCCTGTGGATCGCAGGGTCGACAGGAACAGACGGGTGTATCGGATCAGGACAACTGCCTGATGCTGGATGACGACGTCACGGATGACGATATGGCCTATTTCGCGGCTCTGGCCAAATTCGTCTCGGACGGGCTGGACACCTGCGGGTATTTCTATTGCCCCGGCGACATGATGGCGACGAACCCGCGCTGGTGTCAGCCGGTGCGTGTATGGCGCGACTATTTCAAAGGCTGGATTGCCAAACCCAACCCCGAGGCACAGATGCTGGCCTCGGTCATGTTCGACCTGCGTCCGATCGGTGGCGCGTTTAAATTGTTTGATGACCTGCAAACCGACACGCTTGCCGCGGCCAAAGCAAACTCGATTTTTGTCGCGCACATGATCTCGAATTCACTGAAACACACCCCGCCGCTAGGACTGCTGCGCGGCTTCGCGACAATTAGATCAGGTGAGCATCGCAACACGCTGGATCTAAAGCATAATGGCGTTGTTCCAGTTGTGGATTTGGCGCGCATCTACAGCCTGCAGGGGGAACTGCCCGAGGCCAATACACGCGCCCGGCTCAAGGCCGCAGCCAGCGCCGGCATCCTCAGCGACTCCGGCGCGCGTGACTTGTTGGACGCTTACGATCTGATTGCCGAAACCCGGTTAGAGCACCAGGTTCGACTTGTGAAAGGCGAAAAGGCACCGGACAATTTCCTGCCCCCCTCTGACTTGTCGGACTTTGAGCGAAGCCATCTGCGCGACGCCTTCGTTGTGGTAAAAACGATGCAATCCGCGGTAGGGCATGGAAAAGGAATGCTCGGCTGAACCAGCCGGAATTGGGAGAGAATGGATGTTCCTGGAATTGATCGCCACAATCTTTGTCGGCATCGCCTGTGCGGGCGTCGTGATGCTGGTGAACAAGCTGGTCAAAGGGCGTCTGCCCAAATGGATAGCCCCTGTCGCCGCTGGGCTGGGCATGATCGTGGCGACGATCAGCAGCGAATATTCGTGGTACGACCGCACGTCTGACACCCTGCCCGAAGGCATGGAGGTCATCCAACAAGTTGAAAGTCGTGCCTTCTATCGCCCGTGGACGTATGCGGTGCCTTATGTGGAACGCTTTGCGGCAATCGACACCGCCTCGGTCCGCAGCAACGAACAAGTGCCGGATCAACGGCTGGTTGATATCTATTTCTTTGGCCGCTGGTCCCCTGTCTCGAAACTTCCGGTCGCGGTCGACTGCGCTCAGAATCTGCGGGCCAATCTGGCAGACGGCGCGGAATTCAGCGCGGACGGCCAGTTGCTGAACGCTGACTGGATCAAGGGGGAAACCAACGACCCGATCATCGAGGCCACCTGCGGAGTGTAACATGCTGATCCGGCTAAGCCTGCGCCTGCGCATTTTCCTGTTTTTCTGCCTGCTGGCTGTTGGTGGCCTGGCGGTTAGTTCGACCGCGCTGTGGGTCAGTTATCAGCGCATCGCTGACCCAGAACTTATCAATGCGTTTGTCTTTGCGGAAATCCTCATGGCGTTCGGATTTGTCGCTCTGATCGTCGCGGTTTGGCTGTTGTTCGACGACAACGTCGCAAAACCGATTGAGCGGCTCTCGGCTGAACTGCGTGCCCGGGCCCATGCGGGGGTCAGCACCGACATGGACGTTCAGGCCGCAAGGTATCTTGGGGATCTGGCCCCGGCCGCCGCCGGGTTGGCAGGTCAGTTGTCGGAAAAAACCATGGGTGTCGCCGAAGCTGTCGCTGCCGAAACCGCTCATCTGGCTGCTGAAAAGCAAAGGCTGACCGCCCTTCTGACCGAAATTCCGGTTGCCATGGTTCTGGCAAGTCCGACGCATAAGATCGTTCTGTACGACGGACAGGCCGCGCAAGTTCTGGCGCAAATCGCCCACCCCCGCTTGAATTCGTCGCTGTTTGAATACCTGAAGCCGCGCCCGTTGGAAGACGCCTATGCTGCCTTGGCAAAAACAGGGCGGGAAGTCATCTGCGACCTTACGAGTATCGACGGAACGCAAACATTTTCTGCCCGGATGAAACCCCTGGGGGATGCGCCGGGATATATGTTGATCCTCGAAGACAGCGCGGCCAACATTTCGCCCGAGGCAGCCCGACCACTTGTGTATGATTTTGACCTTTTGAACTCTGACACTGACACCGAGTTTGACTCCAAGGCGTTGCGGGACTTGTGTTTTGTCGTATTCGATACCGAAACCACGGGGCTTTTGCCGCATAAGGATGAGATCGTTCAGATCGGAGCAGTCCGGGTTGTGAATGGGCGCATCGTTGCAGGTGAAAACCTTGATATACTGGTGAACCCCGGCATACCCATCCCGCCGGCTTCGACCAAAGTGCACAAGATCAATGACCGGATGGTCCAAGACTCGCCGGACATCACGGAAGCCGGGCGCGTGCTCCACCAATTTGCGCACGACGCGGTCATCGTCGCGCACAACGCGCCGTTTGACATGGCGTTCCTGCGACGGCACGCGAAACGGATGGATGTGGATTGGAACCACCCGATACTTGATACAGTTCTTTTGTCGGCCGTGCTGTTCGGTGCCAGCGACAAACACACGCTGGATGCTTTGTGCGACAGGCTAGACATCACCATCCCGGTTGAACTGCGCCATACGGCACTAGGTGATGCGGTGGCGACGGCTGAAGCCCTCGTCAAAATGCTGCCGATGCTACAGGCGCGCGGGATGAACACGTTTGGGGCGGTGATCGAAGCAACGCGTCAGCACGGTCGACTGCTGGAAGACCTGAACTGAGCGGGAAAAATACGCCGCAGACTCAGCTTTTCGTGGACAATCCCCACATGCCGTGGCACCTGATGCGCGGCCACGGATTGAGCGGAAGATGACGGAAAACACCTTTACACCAACGACAGACCAAAGCGCCGCGTTCCGCGAGGCCTTGGGGTGCTTTGGCACAGGTGTAACCGTTGTAACCACCAATACGGCACAGGGGCCGCGCGCAATCACGGTGAATTCGTTCTCATCCGTGTCTTTGGACCCGCCTCTCGTGTTGTGGTGTCTGGCCAAGGACTCGAACAGATACGATGCGTTCAAGGATTGTCGGCACTATTCCATTCACGTGATGGCCGAGGAACAACAGGAACAGGCCGTGAAATTCGCGCGGAATGGGGAAGATTTCTCGCACGCGGATTGGGTTTCTGATCATATCGGCCGCCCGCAACTGGAAAATTGTCTGGCGCGGTTCGACTGTCACCTGCACGCCTGTCACGAAGCGGGGGATCACCTGATCCTTGTGGGTCAGGTCGAAAAAGTCATGTATCGCACTGGTAAAGGCCTGATCTTCAAACGCGGTCAATTTGGCGGTTTCGCCGACCTGCTTTAGGCGTCAGTCGTCAAGCGAGCCGTGAACGGCCAATGCTTCAAGCTGCGTTTCTTGTGGCGTGATTATCCGGTACGCCTCATGAACACCTGTATCTGACAATTCACGGGCAACCGTCAGCAACGTATTGGGCGCGTGTTCTTCGCACAGTTCGTTCATGTGCGTGATTTCAGACCGCGCGACGTCCAACGCCGCATCGACGGATGGTGCCCCGTAAAGGTGAACGAAGTGTTCAGCAAGGTTCCGGGTGATCTGATCAATCTCGGCCTGTTCAATTTGCGTGACGGCAACAAAAGTCACACGACCAAAGGTTTCCAGCCCCAACCACCCATTTGCAAAAGCCTGCCGTGCCTTGCCTTCAAGATCGCCCTCGCCCCAGTTTGAAAACTCGAACCCGCCGGAAATGCACCACTCACCCGTTCGGGCCGGAGAGTGGAACACATTCAAGTCGCTTTCATCGAAATGGATGGCTCGGGCCAGTTTCATCATCCGTTCTCCAATAACTCCGTCAGCGGCACCAGGTGTGTGTCTGACCCATCTCGGATCAGCATACCGAATCTTTCATCCGTTCCCAGAAAAACGCCCTTATCGCCATAAGGCTCACCAACCCCACGCAATAGACCCATCCATTCAGCATGGAGCGACGCGTTACCGTCCTCTTGCCAGCGGTTGAGCCATGTCAGCGTGTGGCGCGACCAGCTTTCGACCAACTGGGGCGCCGTGACTTCGGCACACCCTTCGTCATAAAGTGCTGTTATATCTGGGTTTTCGCCCGGCGCGTCGCTGGTTTGCAGCAAGGCCAGTTCCCAACCAACAATCAACCAATCCGGCTCGTCATCCGGCGCGTTAGTTGATGCCGCGACGTGAAACACACCGCACGTGGCGCCGTTCACGCGGATCGGTCCGTCCCAATCCAGATGTACCGCGACCTCGGGCGGGGCCAAGGCACCCAGCGCATTCTGGAATCCCACCGAACAAAGCGGCAGCATAGCCATTGCATCCTGCAAGGAAACTTCGGGCGCAAAGACAATGGCAACCCGCAGGCGGTCGGCCTGGATGTTGTAGACCACCGTTCCCGCATCACATCCCAGCGCGGCCATGGCCTGAGCACGCTGGAACGGGTCCTCTCCGCCCTGAACCGGGTGACCCGTCAGCAATGGGGGAAAGACCGGTTCGCTCATGCGTTGCCCTTGGCAATCAGGTCGCGGGCAATCTTGCGGAATGCCTCGGCCTGAGGGCTGTCGGGTTTACTGACCACGATGGGGGCTCCACCATCCGCCGCGACCCGAATGTCCAGGTGCAAGGGAATTTCCCCCAACAACGGAACACCCAGCGACTCGGCTTCGGAGGCAACGCCACCGTGACCGAACACGTGTTCCTCATGCCCGCAGTTCGAACAGATATGAGTGGACATATTCTCAATCATCCCGACGATCGGTGTCTTGAGTTGGTTGAACATGTCGATCCCCTTTCGGGCGTCGATCAGGGCAACATCCTGCGGAGTCGACACAACGATCGCCCCATCCACCTTGAACTTCTGGCTCAGCGTTAGCTGGACATCACCGGTACCCGGCGGCAAGTCGACGATCAGTACGTCAAGCGCACCCCACTGCACCTGGTTCATCATCTGTTGCAGTGCGCCCATCAGCATCGGCCCGCGCCAAACAACCGCCTGACCTTCGTTCGTCATCAATCCCATCGACATCATGGTGACGCCGTGATTGCGCAGCGGCAGGATCGTCTTTCCATCTGGGCTGGCAGGACGACCAGAAACACCCAGCATCCGGGGTTGCGACGGGCCATACACATCAGCATCCAACAGGCCAACACGCCGCCCTTCCGCTGCAAGTGCGCAGGCTAAGTTTGCGGAAACAGTAGATTTACCGACGCCCCCCTTGCCCGACGCCACGGCAATGATCCGGTCAACACCCGGCACAGCTTGCGGTCCGGTCTGCGACGGTTTGGGCTTGGGCTTAAGATCGGGCGGTGCCTTGTCCGAATGCGCGGTCATAAGCGCCGAAACCTTGGCAACCCCGTCCACCATCTGCGCGGCCTGTTCCGCAGCAGCACGAACCGGCTCCATCCGCTCGGCCTGTTTCGGGTCGATTTCCAGAACAAATCTGACGCTATCGCCTTCGACATTCAGTGCACGTACAACACCCGCGCTGACGATATCCTGCCCGGAAACAGGATCCGTGATCTTCTTCAGGTTCGCCAGAACCGCGTCACGCACGCTCATGCCGAAAACCCACTTAGTTGACCTACCATGTGTCTTTGTCTCTTTCTGTTTATTTGACGCATCCGGGGCGGTGCCCTTAGGCTGCTGCCATGCGCCGTGTCCTTTTGTGCCTGAGCCTGACGCTCTCCGCTACCCCCTCTTGGTCGCAAGAGGCGTTGGGACTTGCTGCCCCCACAGAGGTTACAGACTCTGGTCTGTTGCAACATATCCTTCCGCGCTTTTCTCTCAAGACCGGGATACGCGTTATTACGGATGACACGGGCGTTCTTGTTCTGGAGGCGGAACCGCCGGGCGATCCTGTCTTTGCCCGGAACGGCGTAATTTACCACTTGCGTATCCAAGATGACGCCAAACACGAAAGGTTCCGTGACTGGCTGCTTTCGGATATCGGAAAACGCACCGTGGAAGGGTTCAGCCCCAACAGCGGCCCGCCGTTTTCTGCCAGCTTTGAGGTCGCCGCCGTTCAGCAGGAAACCGTAATCGACGGCAATGCAGCATTGGGCGAAGAACTGTCGATGACTCATTGCGGGCGGTGCCATGTGATCGGCCCCAGGAACCGAATGAACGGTCTGGGCTCTACCCCATCTTTTGCGGTGCTGCGCGCGATGCCTGACTGGTCTGAACGGTTTGAGGCGTTTTTCGCCCTTAACCCCCATCCGGCCTTCACGCAAATTGAAGGGCTGACTGCTCCGTTCGATCCTGAACGCCCGTCCCCCATCCATCCTGTCGAAATGACGCTGGATGACTTGGAGGCTATTTTGGCTTTCGTATCCGTCATAAAAGCCGCCGATCTTGGCGCGCCGCTTCAGCTTCAGTGATCCTTTCTTTTTGAAAAATAGTCGTCGGTGGTGACGACCTTTGGCTTCGGATTGGACTGGAAGGGGTTGTCCGTCTGCTGAAACTGCGCGTTCACGCGGCAGTTGTCGCACATCTGGATCATCCGCGCCTTGTCCGAGGTTGCGAACATCGGGTGCGTGCCCGACAGTTTTTCCATGATACGCTCGACTGTCGATTTGACCCCGAACAGCGCCCCGCATTCGACACAGGCGAAGGGTTCTTCCTCATTCAACACCTGCTGAGACAGGGCCGCATCGCTGAGGTCCAGTTGCGGAACAAGCGTTATCGCATTCTCGGGGCAGATCGTTTTGCACATTCCGCATTGCAGACAGGCGTCCTGCTGAAAGTTCAACTGCGGCTTGTCCGGGTTGTCGATCAATGCTCCGGATGGGCACAACGACACGCAACTCAGGCACAAGGTACAGGCGTCGGTGTTGACCGCAACGGCACCATAGGGCGCGCCTTCGGGCAATGGCAACGGTGCCTCAGCTTGTGGATTGAGGGCCTGAGCTGACAACCGCGCAATCTGCCGTCGGTTGCCAAGCGGCAGAACCGGATGAGCCAGCGGAGCCGGGGCGTTTTGTTCGTACAACGAATCGCACAGCGCATCCGGGTCTGCCTCGTCAATCAAACCAAGCGCGCCAATTCCGGCAATCGCCTGCGCCAGTTCAAGCTCACGATCCAATGCGTCCCGTTCCGTTGTCGGCGCAAGCACGACATCAACCCGTGCAAATCCGTGTGCCAGGGCAGCCAGCATTTCGGCATGACCAAAACCGGAAATCACAGCCAACTCGATCGGAATTACATCTGACGGCAGACCCCTGCCGAAACGAGCGGCAAGCCGGATCATTTCCGCCCCATGTGAATCGTGGACCAGCAGCCGAGGGGCCTGCCCTCCGGCCCGGCGATAAGTCCGCGCAAGGATATGCATCCGCGACAGCAAGGCCGATACAGGCGGGTCTTCATACGTGATTGCGGTCGATGGGCAGAGTGCTGCGCACGCTCCGCATCCCGCGCAAATCATCGGGTCAATTGCCACATGCTCACCTGCCGGATTGATTGCGCCGGTCGGGCAGATGTCCAGGCAATTCGTACACCCGACCTGCTCGGCCCGGGAATGTGCGCAAAGGCTTTCCTCAACCCGAACGTAAAGAGGTTTCTCAAACGTGCCAACCAATTGCGCGGCGTCGAACATCATCCGTTCGACGGCGACAGCATCCTTAGGGTCCGCACTCAGATACCCCTCACGTTTGGCGGGGGCCTGCACAAACGGGGTCCCGCCCGTAAGGTCCAATACGATGTCGCAGGACGATTTAGCCTTATCGCGCGGCTCGCTCCAGGCAAAGGCACCTCGCCCACCGGGTTCAAGTTGCTGCAAGGCGTCCATCGACAGGGTGAACCCGCCCAATGCCCCATTCAGCGATTTGATGCGCCCCCGCACAACGTCGTAGGCGCGCGACATTGGTTCGGCGTCGTCCGTCACCAAAACTGTGACGGCTAGCGCGGTTGCCAACCGCTCGGCCACGTCAAAAGCGACAGCTCCGGGTCCGATAATAAAACAGGTCCCTTCGCTGAAAACATCCATACTTGGCGTTATGGGCTGGGGCAACAAAGCCTCGGCCGCAAGGGCGGCCATCTTGGGCGCTGCATCTTTCCCTTGCTCGGACCAGCCTGCACGATCCCGCAGGTCGACGAACCCCGGCGCATCCAATTCCAATTCTTCCGCTAGCGCACGAAATACGTCCTGCTCCTGCCCGCAGGCGATAAGTGTGTCGCCTTCTTGCATTAACGCAGCCGCCGCTTCGATCTCACGGGTACATAGGGCGGTGTGAACCTTTGAGCACGCCACATCACAGGCCGACGCCAGCTTTTCGGCGTCAATGGATTGAGACCCCGCGCAGTCACAAAGAAGTATTTTGGTGCTCATATCCCCTCCCCGGACGTCGCGCCTTTTCTCAGCACAGTAGGCTGTATTCCCAAACTGGCAATGTAAACCCCACCTCAAAAACGGTTGGGTGCAGGTTTATGATCCCATTCAAGCCTTAAAACCAAGGCATCCCACGGGTTCCTCGCAAACTTGCGATCACGGTCTACGACTAAGGTCGTAGATGTCGGGCTTGGCACAGAGCTATTTTGTGTACCATAGTGGACCGAGGGGAAGGCAGGGGAGAGCCTTCCGGGGAGGATTAAGTGGCGAAGGCCGCAAGCCAGATCGAAATGCCAATTGGCGTCGTCGTGCGCAAAACACCCGGTGTAACCCGCTGGGCCAAATGGAACTGGCGCGCCGTTGCCGTTCTGCCCGGTGCGGGACCGGCTGATTGGCTTGAAATGCGACGCGAAGGTGAGGCCATTGAGTACCATGCCGCCACGTTGCCGCTGACCCTCTGGGCAGATGAAACCGAAGCCTACATGGTGAACCTTTCGGACGGGCAACCGTCGGTCTATCTGGTTTTGCGTGACGCGCTGGATGGCAAGCGCCCGATGGACGCGGTTCTGGTCACCGCATCCCCGTTCGAGGGGCAGGACTATGCGGATACCGGAGAAGAGATAGTAGAGAAGATTCCGATGACCGAAGGATTGATTGCCTGGGTTCGGGATTTTGCGTTGGAACATCACCGCGATGAGGTCTTCGTCAAACGCAAGCGAGACAAAAAACGCACTGATCTGGTCGAAGATGGCAAGGGCGATGCACGCATTCGACAAACCTCGGATGTCTACCGTGCCCCGCGGAGGATTCTACAGTGACCGAAGCGCGCGATTTCTGGTCCCGCCGCAAGGCTGCTGTTCAGGCCGAAGCCGATGCCGAACTGTTGACTGCCGAGGAACAGGCAATTTCTGCGCAAAAGGCCGAACTGGAAGAAAAGACAGACGCCGAAATTCTTGCCGAGTTCAATCTGCCCGATCCCGATCAATTGCAGGCCGGGGATGACGTCTCGGGCTTTATGGCCAAAGCTGTGCCTGACCGCCTGCGTCGCCGTGCGCTGCGTCGGCTGTGGCGGCTGAACCCGGTTCTGGCCAATGTCGACGGGCTTGTTGACTATGGCGAGGATTACACAGACGCGGCCTGTGTCATCGAAAATCTGCAGACCGCTTATCAGGTCGGTAAGGGAATGCTGGCTCATGTCGAAGCATTGGCCGCCCAAGCCGAGGCTGACGAGAGCAAGGCTGACGAGGCCGAGGCTGAAGAACCTCAGATCGACTTGCAAGAAACCGACGCGCCGGATGCAGAGCCAGTATTGATGGTAACTGAGATAGAACTTGATGAGCCGGACGAGGTCGAACTGGCCCCTGCCCCGCGCCGTATGAAATTTGAATTCGAAGGATGACCGAATGACCGCAAATGAAGCGCAACAGATGGATGTCTCGGCCGAGGATCGCCTGCGCGCGGATTTCTATAATTTTCTGGGTCTGCTTTTGGCCGGCCCACCGGATCAGATGCTGCTGGATCAGGTGGTTGACCTCAGCGGGGATGACACAGATCTGGGTCAGGCCGTTCAGGCAATGGCACGGGTGGCAAAGGTCACCAAGCCCGCAGCGGCCGAGCGCGAGTTCAACGCATTGTTCATCGGTTTGGGACGCGGAGAGTTGCTGCCTTATGCAAGTTACTACCTGACTGGTTTCCTGAACGAAAAACCTTTGGCCCAGCTTCGCAATGACATGGCCGCGCGTGGGATAACCCGCGCGCAGAACGTGTTTGAACCAGAAGACAACATCGCCTCGTTGATGGAGATGATGGCGGGCATGATCGTCGGGCGTTTCGGCCCGCCTGCTACGTTGGACGACCAGAAAGCGTTCTGGAACAAGCACATTGGCCCCTGGGCCACGCATTTCTATTCAGATTTGGAAGGCGCCGAGAACTCGGTTCTTTATGCCTCGGTCGGTACTGCCGGTCGGGTCTTTATGGAGATCGAGCGCGAAGCCTTCCGAATGTCGGCGTAACCCGCCGCTCGCCGGTGCCCGATGGGCATCAAACCGCAATTGGGACAGGAGGAGCCCATGAGCAAGACCAAGGAAGAAGGCGCAACACGCCGCGACTTCCTCAAACTGGCCGGAACCGCAGCGCCCGCTGCCGTAGCCGCCGCCAGCCTGACCGGGAAAGCCGAAGCAGCCGAGCTGCCGACGGACGAAGCCCGGATGCAGGACACAGCGCACACACGCGCCTATCTCGACAGCGCCCGGTTCTAAGCCGGACGACGTCACACCCGACTGACGGTTGCGATTGGCCCTGACGTCGGCACCAACAGTACCAAGCCAGCCATGGCTTACATGGCCAGCAAGGGAGGAAAGAAATGCTTAGGAAAAAGACCAACGGGGTTGCGAGACGCCCCCAGCGGACAAGTATCCTGTCCCAGGTCGGCGAGAAAACCGTCGATCGCCGCGCATTCCTGCGTGGCTCGGGCCTGACGATCGGCGGCCTTGCCGCGATCAGCGCCACGGGTGGAACCGTGACGCCAGCCAGTGCCCAGACAGCGGCCAACACTGCCGTTGAGAATATCAAATCCGTCTGCACTCACTGCTCGGTCGGTTGTACCGTCGTTGCCGAAGTGCAAAACGGTGTATGGGTCGGGCAGGAACCCGGCTGGGACAGCCCGTTCAACCTGGGTGCACACTGCGCCAAGGGGGCCTCGGTCCGCGAGCACGCCCATGGCGAGCGCCGCCTGAAATACCCGATGAAAAAGGAAGGCGGAGAGTGGAAGCGCATCAGCTGGGAACAGGCGATCGACGAGATCGGCGACGGCATGATGAACATCCGTCAGGAATCCGGTCCGGACAGCGTGTACTGGCTGGGGTCCGCGAAACATAATAACGAACAGGCCTATCTGTTCCGCAAGTTCGCTGCCTACTGGGGCACGAACAACGTGGACCATCAGGCCCGTATCTGCCACTCGACCACTGTTGCGGGCGTTGCGAACACATGGGGCTACGGCGCCATGACCAATTCGTATAACGACATGCACAACAGCCGGGCCATCTTTATCATCGGTGGTAACCCGGCCGAGGCGCACCCCGTCTCGCTGCTGCATATCCTGCGCGCGAAAGAGCAGAACAATGCACCCCTGATCGTCTGCGACCCGCGTTTCACGCGCACCGCGGCCCATGCGGATGAATATGTCCGCTTCCGCCCCGGCACCGACGTCGCTCTGGTCTGGGGTATCCTGTGGCATATCTTCGACAACGGTTGGGAGGACAAAGAGTTCATCCGCACCCGTGTCTGGGGCATGGACCAGATCCGTGAGGAAGTTGCCAAGTGGAACCCGGATGAGGTTGAGCGCGTCACCGGCACGCCCGGCTCTCAGCTACGCCGCGTCGCACGGACCATGGTGAACAACCGTCCCGGCACCGTTGTGTGGTGTATGGGCGGCACACAGCACACCAACGGCAACAACAACACCCGCGCCTACTGTGTTCTTCAGCTTGCGCTGGGCAACATGGGTACCTCGGGTGGTGGCACCAACATCTTCCGTGGCCATGACAACGTGCAGGGCGCGACGGACCTTGGTGTTCTGTCCCACACCCTGCCCGGCTATTACGGCCTGTCCGCAGGGGCATGGGGCCATTGGAGCCGTGTCTGGGGTGAAGATCTGGATTGGCTGAAAGGTCAGTTCGCCACGATCAAGGACAAGGAAGGCAAGGACAAGCCGCTCATGAATGAGCGCGGCATCCCGGTTTCCCGCTGGATCGACGGTGTTCTGGAAGATCCGGCCAACATGGATCAGGACAACAACGTCCGTGCCATGGTTCTGTGGGGCCACGCGCCCAACTCGCAGACCCGCATGACGGAAATGAAGACGGCGATGGAAAAGCTGGATATGCTGGTCGTAATCGACCCGTATCCCACCGTTTCCGCCGTGCTGCATGACCGCACCGACGGTGTCTACCTGTTGCCCGCCTGTACGCAGTTCGAAACACGTGGTTCGGCCACGGCATCGAACCGGTCGCTACAGTGGCGCGACAAAGTGGTTGATCCGCTGTTCGAAAGTTTGCCGGACGAGGTCATCATGGCCAAGTTCGCCAACAAGTTCGGCTGGGCGGACCGTTTCTTCCGCAATATCGAGATGGAAGACCCGGAAACGCCGAATGTTGAAAGCATCACGCGTGAGTTCAACTCGGGTCTTTGGACCATCGGTTACACCGGTCAGTCGCCGGAACGTCTGAAAAGCCATATGGCTAACCAGCACACGTTCGACAGAACCACGCTGCAAGCCATTGGTGGACCCAACGACGGCGAGTACTACGGCCTTCCGTGGCCCTGCTGGGGCACACCGGAGATGGGTCATACGGGGACACCGAACCTCTATGACATGTCCAAGCCGGTGGCCGAAGGCGGCCTGACCTTCCGCGCCCGTTTCGGTGTAGAGCGGGATGGTGACAACCTGCTGGCCGAAGGGGTCTATAGCGTTGGATCGGAAATTCAGGATGGATATCCCGAATTCACGATGCAGATGCTGATGGATCTTGGCTGGGACGGCGACCTCACCGCCGAGGAACGCGCGGCAATCGACGCCGTTGCGGGACCAGAGACCAACTGGAAAACTGACCTGTCTGGCGGTATCCAGCGGGTTGCGATCAAGCATGGCTGTGCGCCCTTCGGGAACGCCAAAGCCCGCGCGGTCGTCTGGACCTTCCCGGATCCGATCCCACTGCATCGCGAACCGCTGTATACGAACCGGCGCGATCTGGTCGAAGACTATCCGACCTACGAGGACCGTCAGGCCTATCGTCTGCCTACCCTTTACGCTTCGATTCAGAAGAACGACTTTTCAAAGGATTATCCGATGATCCTGACGTCTGGTCGTCTGGTCGAATATGAAGGCGGCGGTGATGAGACACGGTCAAACCCGTGGCTGGCTGAACTGCAGCAGGACATGTTCGTCGAGATCAACCCCCGGGATGCCAACAACCTTGGTATCCGTGATGGGCAACAGGTCTGGGTCGAAGGTCCCGAAGGCGGAAAGGTCAAGGTGATGGCGATGCTGACCAACAGGGTCGGTGCCGGTGTGGCCTTCATGCCGTTCCACTTTGGCGGCCATTTCCAGGGGGATGATCTGCGGTCGAAATACCCCGCAGGTGCAGACCCCTATGTCTTGGGCGAAAGTTCAAACACCGCCCAGACCTATGGCTACGATTCAGTGACCCAGATGCAGGAGTCCAAGTGTACTCTCTGCAAGATCTGGGCAGCGTAAGGAGGAAAACGAATGGCTAGAGCAAAGTTTCTCTGCGACGCTGAACGCTGCATCGAGTGCAACGCCTGTGTCACCGCGTGTAAGAACGAACACGAGGTGCCATGGGGCATCAACCGCCGCAGGGTGGTAACGATCAATGACGGCAACCCAGGCGAACGCTCGATCTCGGTGGCCTGTATGCATTGCTCGGATGCGCCTTGCATGGCGGTGTGCCCGGTCGACTGCTTCTATCAGAACGAAGAAGGTGTCGTCCTGCACTCCAAAGACCTGTGCATTGGCTGCGGCTATTGCTTCTACGCGTGCCCGTTTGGCGCGCCGCAATATCCGCAGGCGGGCAACTTCGGATCGCGCGGCAAGATGGACAAATGTACCTTCTGTGCCGGCGGCCCCGAGGAAACGCACTCGACCGCAGAGTTCGCCAAATATGGTCGCAACCGGATTGCCGAGGGCAAACTGCCCATCTGCGCCGAGATGTGCTCCACCAAGGCCCTGCTTGCCGGTGACGGTGACGTGGTCTCGGCCATCTACCGCGAGCGCGTTGTTGCGCGCGGGTTTGGCTCGGGCGCGTGGGGTTGGGGCACCGCCTACGACCAGAAAGACGGCTAAGGCCTTAAAACAAAACGATAGTCCCCGCGTCACGTCGGGGGCTATCGCACTATTATGCGCGGCATCCACCGATTGGTTCCGCCGTACGACTTGACCGTGACGGAGTTGAAATGACCGAAGATATCTACTGGCTGCTGAAGCTGGATCTGAACCCCGAAAAACAATCTGATTTCGAGGCACTGATGGCCGAGATGGTGGCGGCCACCCTTCAGGAAACCGGCGCCAAAAGCTATGAATGGCACCAGAGCGGCAATGCGATCCATATCTATGAGCGTTACGCCAGCTCTGACGATGCCCTGATCCATATGCAGAATTTCGGCGCCAACTTCGCCGAGCGGTTCATGTCCCTACTGACACCCGTGCAACTTGAAGTCTACGGACCTGCGAAAGATGACCTGCGTGCGGCCCTATCCCCGGTTGGCGCGGTCTTTCACCAACAGATCGGCGGGTTCGACCGCTAAGTCATTAACCCACAGGAGGGTGTCCAAATGCGCCTGATCTACTTCCTGCTTGTTTCGATATTCCTAACAGGGGTCGCTTGGGCGCAGGACACTTCCGAAGCTCAGGAGCCCGAACGCGCCTCGACCGGCGGGGCAACCACGCTAGAGGACATCCTTGCCAGACAGCGCGGCGAAAAGGTCGATAACTCGTACCGGTCCGAAAACACCGGTCAAGGAAATGCCGAGGGCCTTTTGGGCCAGCTTGGCACGCGGGGCGTTGCGTCCGACAGCGATGTATATCGCGCGCTGCGCTATGGGTCGGCCGATGTCACAGTATCCTCGAAGGGACCCGCCGCCAGTGTCCTTATTCAGGACGGAGGCATGTGGTGGCTGAACTTTCGCACCGGCCCCCTGCGCGAATATGGTAGCTATATCATTGCTGGCATGGCCGCGATCATTCTGCTGTTCTTCCTGATCCGTGGAAAAATCCGCATCGACGGAGAAAAAACGGGTCGCACCGTTCTTCGGTTCAATGGGTTCGAGCGCTTTGGCCACTGGCTGTTTGCCGGGTCGTTTCTGATCCTTGGGATTACCGGGCTGCTGACGCTTTATGGTCGAGATTTTCTGATGCCTATTTTTGGCAAGGAAGGATTTGCGACGATCGCACAGGGGTGCAAATGGCTTCACAACAACCTTGCCTGGGCCTTTATGATCGGGCTGGTGATTGTCACTATCAACTGGATTTCGCACAACATCCCGAACCGCGTCGATCTGAAATGGCTGGCCGCAGGCGGAGGGCTTTTCACCAAGGGATCACACCCACCCGCCAAGAAGTTTAACGCGGGTCAAAAGATTATCTTCTGGTCCTGTATCCTGTTGGGAATTTCGATCAGCCTCTCGGGTCTGTCCCTGCTCTTCCCGTTTGAGATGCCGCTATTTGCCAAGACCTTCTCGGTTGCCAATGCAACGGGCTTGCCCCAACTGCTGGGTCTGGACCTGCCGACGCAGATGTCCCCGCAAGAAGAGATGCAATATGCGCAGGTATGGCACGTGATGGTTGCGTATATCTTCATCGCCATAATCATCGCACATATCTACCTTGGGTCTGTCGGTATGGAAGGCGCGTTTGACGCCATGGGCACCGGAGAGGTCGAAGAACAATGGGCGCGGGAACACCACTCTCTGTGGCTGGAAGAGGTGCAGGAAAAAGAGGCAGAAAAAGCAGCGGCCTCACCTGCGGAATAAATGCGCGCTCTGGCCTTTGCACTGGTATTGCTTCCCCTGCCCGCCTGGGCGGAGTTCTTTACGCTCAAGGGTCACGGCGGCCCGATCATGGGCATAGCCACGGCACCTGACGGGCGTATCGCAACGGCAAGTTTCGACAATTCCGTGGGTCTTTGGTCTGACCAGACTCCCGAATGGCTGGAAGGACACGAAGCGGCGGTAAATTCCGTCGTGTTCAACGGTACATCCATTTACTCCGCCGGGGATGACTTCACACTCAGACGCTGGCCCGGCGGCGAAGTATTGGGGCGACATCAAGGCAAGATCGTCAGTATCGCGGCCTCAAAAACCCATGTTGCAACGGCAAGCTGGGACGGCACGATAGGCGTTTGGCCGGTGGACGGGTCAGCCCCCGTGGTGCTTGGCCCGACCGGAAGTGGTGTGAATACAGTGGTGTTTTCGCCTGACGGATCGAAACTATATTCCGCAGGAATGGATGGCGCGCTACTGGTGTGGGACCTGAGCACAGGTCAGGAAACCTTGCGTTTGGTAGAGCATGGTTTCGGCATCAACGAGCTGATTCTGAACTCTCAGGACAATTGGATCGCATATGGGGCCGTTGACGGCGTTACCCGCATCCGGGACCTGACAACCGGGGAAGAACAGGATTTTACCCTGGATCGACGCCCGATCCTCGCCCTGGCCCTCAGCCCAGACCGGAGCCTTTTGGCGGTGGGTGACGGAGAAGGCTATATCATGGTCATCGACACAGTCGAATGGCGCATTGCACAGGATTTTCGCGCCACCCTGCGCGGACCGGTCTGGGCCTTGGCCTTTTCAGCAGATGGCCGCAATATCCACGCCGGAGGCATTGATGAGGCCATGTATAGCTGGCCGGTTTCAGATCTTGGCGATCAGGAAAAGATGGCGTCTTCCGAACCCAGCTTTCTGAAAAACCCAAACGAAATGGGCAATGGTGAACGCCAATTCGCCCGCAAATGCTCGATCTGCCACAGCCTGACACCCGATGGTCAGCGGCGCGCCGGACCGACGTTGCACGGTGTCTTCGGCCGCAAGGCAGGTACGCTGCCGGGATATTTCTACTCGGAGACGCTGCAAGACTCTGATATCGTTTGGAATAGCGAAACGATAAATGCTCTTTTCGACGAAGGGCCTGACCACTACATTCCGGGGTCAAAGATGCCGATGCAGCGGATCACGCAACCCAGCGACAGGACAGACCTTATCGCTTTCTTGCGTCGTGCCACGGCGCCCGAAAACTGAGCCGGAGGAGAACATGAAAGCCTTTCTTGCCGCCGTCGCCGCGATGGTCGTGATTACCGTGGCAGCCCCGTACGCTTTGGGCCAGCTTGGTTTCAGTGCCGCAGACGCCGGGACCGGCTCATCCGTGCGATTGGACTAGATGCCCGAATACCTGACCACGAAAGAGCTGGCTGACCTGCTGCGCATTGGCGAGCGTAAAGCCTATGACCTTGCCTCTTCGGGCGAAGTGCCTTGTGTGCGCGCGATGGGAAAGCTGTTGTTTCCACGAGCCGAGGTTATCGCCTGGTTGAACGCGTCACGGACTGGCCCGCAGGTGGCTGAACCGCCCCTGCCCCCGATTGTCGCGGGCAGCCATGATCCATTGCTGGATTGGGCCTTGCGTGAAAGCGGTTCTGGCCTTGCGACATATTACGATGGCTCGTTCGACGGTTTGAACCGGCTCCGGGACCGAACCGCGCAGGCCGCAGCCCTCCACATTCACGAAGATGACGGGTTCAACGAAGGCGCTTTGCGGGATCAGTTGGGTGAAGCCCCCGTCGTCTTATACGAGATAGCAAGGCGGCAACGCGGATTGCTTCTTGCCCCCGGTGTCACTGGAATTTCAGAGTTCGGTGACCTGAAAGGCCGACATGTCATTTTAAGGCAGGACAGCGCGGCCAGCCAAAGGTTGTTTGACACTCAGCTCGCCACCCTCGGGTTGACGCGCGATGATCTGGACACCCTTCCAACCTGTGCCCGAACCGAAGAAGAGTTGGCCATCGCCCTGCATGACGGTAAGGCCGAAGCGGGTTTTGGCCTTGGTGCATTGGCCGGCCTTTACGATCTTGAGTTCGTGCCGACCCACAGTGAACGGCTGGACCTTGCCATCTGGCGGCGCGCCTATTTTGATGAGCCTATGCTCAAGCTCCTCAGCTTTGTTCAATCCGACAGGTTTGCCACACGCGCTGCTGAGTTTGGTGGATATGACCTGTCAGGGCTGGGCTCGATCCACCATAACGGGGCCAGCGGCTGATTTTACTGCGCGTTCGGGAAGAATAGCTGCTGACCGTCTAGTTTGTAGGACTCGATCGCAGCCTGCCCGTCAGGACCGATCAACCAGTCAATGAACCGCTGCCCTGCGGCAGCCCGAACGCCTGGATGCTTTTCAGGGTTAACCAGAATAACTCCGTACTGGTTGAACAAGCGCGGGTCGCCCTCGACCAGAATATCAAGGTTTCCCTTGTTCCCGAATGACTGCCACGTCGCGCGGTCCGTCAGGGCGTAGGCCCCCATTCCGCTGGCGACATTAAGCGTCGCACCCATACCGGACCCCGTTTCGCGGTACCAAGTGCCTGACGCCTCGGTCGGGTCAATCCCTGCTGCCGCCCAATGATCTAGTTCTGCCTTGTGCGTCCCGCTGTCGTCCCCACGCGAGGCGAACGGAGCCTCCGCCCGTGATACAGCCGTCAAAGCCGCGGCGATATCTGTCCCGCCTTTGACTTTTGCAGGATCTGATTTTGGCCCGACGAGGACAAAGTCGTTATACATCACGTCAAACCGCTCGACCCCCCAACCGTCGGCCACGAACTTCTGCTCGGCCGGCTTTGCATGGACCAACAAAACATCACCATCCCCGTTGATCGCATTGCGTATCGCCTGCCCCGTACCTACGGCAACAACCCTGACGTCGATCCCGGTTTCTGCCTCATACCCCGGTAGGATATAATCCAGCAGACCCGAATTCTGCGTCGAGGTTGTTGATTGCACCACGATAAAAGGTGCTTCGGCCACGGCTGCCGTAACTGTCAGGCCGAGCGTTACCAATGCTGCCCGAACGAATTTCCGGATCATTCTGATCTCCGCTAATTGATTATGTTACCAACCCACCGGCAAGATAACGGCGCGATGCATCGCTTTCCGGTGCATCCAGTACTTGTTTGGCGGCCCCATGTTCAACCACGCACCCGCCTTGCATCATCACGATATCAGCGGCCAAGCGGCGCGCCTGTCCAATATCGTGGGTGACCATGACGATCCGCACCCCCCGGTTCGAGGCCCGCTGGATCATTCTTTCGATCGTTTGTGTGGCACTGGGGTCCAGTGCGCTGGTTGGTTCGTCAAGGAACAAGGTTTCAGGGTCCAACGCCAGCGCACGCAGGATAGCAAGGCGCTGTGCCTCGCCCCCAGATAACGATCTTGCAGACTGGCGCGCCTTGCCTTCAAGCCCACCCTCGCCCAGCAATTCCTCGATCCGGGCTTTGCGGATACGGCGTGGAACGCCTTGTCGCTTCAAAACAAAATCTAGATTGGCCGCAACGGATCGCCGCAACAAAACGGGTTGTTGAAATACCATCGCCTGCCGAGCTTTGTGTTCCAGACCAAGTGGCGCTCCGTCCTGTTCGACCTGCCCGCGATCTGGTGCAATCAGCCCATGCAGGCACCGCAAAAGCAGGCTTTTCCCCGATCCGTTCGGGCCAAGGATCAAAGTTGGCCCCGGGCCATCCAAAGACAGACGCGGCACCGTCAACAGAGCCTTACCGTTGCGCGCTATCTCAAGATTGCGAACGGACAGACGCCGGACTATCTCGGGGGTCAGATCACGCATGGCGCAGCCCCTCTTGCTCGGCACGCAGGCTTAGCGTGCTGACTATCGCATTCACGGCCACAGCTATTCCGATCAGGATCGCGCCCAAGGCCAGCGCCAGCGCAAGATTGCCCTTGGATGTCTCAAGCGCGATGGTCGTGGTCATCACCCGCGTCACATGGTTGATATTTCCGCCGACAATGATGACCGCGCCCACTTCGGCAATCGCGCGTCCAAAACCGGCCAGTAGCGCAGTTATCAAAGCCAGCCTTGCGTCCCACAAAAGTACCGGGACCGAGGCCAGACGCGACACCCCAAGCGACCGCAACTGTTCCGAGTATTCTTCGGCCAGCATTTCGATCACTTGCCGGGTCAGCGCAGCGACGATGGGTGTGACCAAAACCACCTGAGCGATGATCATCGCCGTCGGCGTATAAAGCAGCTCCAACACGCCCAACGGTCCCGATCGTGACAGCATCAGATAAACCAAAAGGCCAACAACAACCGGAGGGAACCCCATCAAAGCGTTCATGACTATGATCAGAACCCTTCGTCCCGGAAACCGTGCAACGGCCAGCGCCGCCCCAACCGGCATCCCGATCAACGCTGAAATCAGCACCGCAAAAACCGAAACCTTAAGGGAAAGCAACACAATCGCCCAAAGCTCTGAATCGCCTTCAAGGATCAGAGATATCGCTGCGCTGAATTCTGATGCAAAACCTTGCATATTCTCCCTTTGATTGTGAAATGCTCGCTAAACGCCACTAATTTCAGGATAATACTAGGCCATTTTCGGCTTAAGTACACGCACATTTACGACACTGAAAAAAGAAACGCGGCCCCGAGTGGGACCGCGTAGTGTTGGTATAATGAACAAGTTCAGTTCAAGGCTGCATCGGTAATTTGATGGGTCCAGGCACCATCAGGCTGCTTGGTGATCACCGGGTCTGAACCACCTGCCAGCAGCGTGCCAACAGTCCGCTCAAAATCCGCCGGATCCAGCGCGCCATTCGAACCTGCGGTCAGCTTGGCAATCTCGCCCATCATGCGCTTTTGATGTTCTTCGGTCTGAGCGCCCGTCGCATCATTTTCCAAAACGATATCCGCTGCTTCATCCGGGTTTTCTTCGGCGTATTTCCAACCCTTCATCGAGGCGCGTACGAACCGCTCCATCTTATCGACGAATGCATCATCACTAAGGTTCTCTTCCAGAACATACAGACCGTCTTCCAGCGTCGCGACGCCCTGATCTTCGTATTTGAAGGTCACGAGCTCATCGGGGCTGACGCCTGCATCAATGACCTGCCAGTATTCATTGTAGGTCATAGTGCTGATGCAATCGGCTTGACGCTGCAACAGCGGGTCAACGTTAAAGCCCTGCTTCAGAACTTCGACACCGGATTCGCTCTTGCCGCCTGTGTCGATACCAAGCTGGCTCATCCAGCTCATGAACGGGAATTCATTGCCAAAGAACCAGACGCCCAGCGTGCGGTTCTTAAGATCTTCGGGCGAGGAAATTCCTGCGTCCTTCCAGCAGGTCAACATCATGCCCGAGCTTTTGAACGGCTGCGCAATGTTCACCAGCGGCAAACCCTTTTCCCGTGCAGCAAGCGCCGCAGGCATCCATTCAACGGTTACATCCGCACCGCCGCCCGCAATCACCTGAGTGGGCGCGATGTCGGGACCACCAGGCAAGATTGTGACGTCCAGCCCTTCTTCCTCGTAGAACCCTTTGTCCTTGGCCACGTAGTATCCCGCGAACTGAGCTTGCGTGACCCACTTCAATTGCAGTGTCACTTCGTCCGCTGCCAGTGCAGCACTGGCTGCCAAACTAAAGGCGGCAACCGCCCCGCTAAGTAGCTTCTTCATCTTCATGTCTCCTAGTTGCTGTTGATGCCCCGTTTTCGGGGTCTGTTAAGGTTTTGTTGTTATCCTCGTTGCGACGGATGCCAGAACGTCACAGCCTTTTCGATCATCGCCATCAAGCCATAGAACGCTGTTCCGGCCAATGCCGCGACCACGATTTCTGCCCAGACCATATCCAGCGAAAGCTGACCGACACTGGTCGAAATCCGAAAGCCCATTCCCAATGTTGGCGAGCCAAAAAACTCGGCCACGATAGCACCGATCAAAGCAAGGGTCGTCGAGATTTTCAAGCCATTGAAAATAAACGGCATTGCGGCAGGCAGGCGCAGCTTGAGGAAACTCTGCCAATAGGTTGCGGCATAGGTCTCCATCAGATCGCGCTGCATGGCAGTCGCCTCGCGCAGCCCTGCGACCGTGTTTACCAGCATTGGGAAGAACACCATGACAACGACAACCGCCGCCTTGGACTGCCAATCGAACCCGAACCACATGACCAGAATGGGCGCCGTCCCTACAATCGGCAGGGCTGCCACGAAGTTCCCCACAGGCAGCAGCCCCAGGCGAAGAAAGTCCCAGCGATCCACCGCGATTGCCGTCAGGAAGGCCGCGCCGCACCCAATAATATACCCGCTCAAGGCCCCCTTGATGATGGTCTGCACAAAGTCAGCCCACAGGATGGGCAAACTGTCGGCAAACCGCACGGCGATGACCGACGGGGCCGGCAGAATGACCAATGGCACCTCAAGCCCGCGGACGACCAGTTCCCAAATCCCGATAATCGTCAGGCCAAAGATCAACGGTGCAAGGAACCGAACCATTCGCGTATCCGCATAAGGCCCGCTGGCGAGGCGACTGTTTAGCCACCAGCCAAACAGCCACAGCAGGATTGCACACAAAACCAACATCATTGCGCTATCCCCATCCGCTTTAGAACCGTCCGTTCGATCAGCCCAAGCGAACCGACAAGACAGGCCGCCAATATCGCGGCAGCAAACAGCGCCGACCAGATTTGCACCGTCTGACCATAGTAGCTGCCGGCGAGCAGACGCGCTCCCAGCCCGGCGACAGCACCGGTCGGCAGTTCTCCGACAATGGCCCCGACCAGCGAGGCAGCGATACCTATCTTCAATGAGGTGAACAGGTACGGCATCGACGCAGGCAGGCGCAGTTTCCAGAACCCTTGCGACCGACTGGCGTTATAGGTGCGCAACAGGTCAAGCTGCATCGCATCGGGGCTTCGTAGACCTTTGACCATACCCACGACGACCGGGAAGAAACTCAGATAAGCCGAAATGACGGCCTTGGGGATAATCCCCTGAATGCCTACGGAATACAGAACCACAATGATCATCGGGGCCAAAGCGATGATCGGGATCGTCTGGCTGACGATGGCCCAAGGCATCACCGACATATCCATAACGCGGCTATGCACAATTCCGACCGCCAGCAAAATGCCCAAACCTGTCCCAATCGCAAAGCCCAGAACCGTCGCGCTGAGCGTCACCCAGCCGTGATAGATCAGCGACCGTTTCGAGGTAATCTTCTTCAGAACCGTCGTCTCCCACATCTCAATCGCAACTTGATGCGGTGCGGGCAGACGGGGGCGATCCTGTTCCCATGTTGCGGGAATGGCAAAGCTGTTGTTTAGCACCAGACCCAGCTCGGACATATCCCGGCGATCCTTGGCCGAAGGCGGCTGCACTTCGGCACCTGCGCGTTCCTGCTCGGTCAGAACCCCTTTGATATTCATCGGAACACACGCCGCATACCAGAAGGCCACGATCACGGCGAGGACAGTAAGAACCGCCCAGAACGCTTTGAAACCAGAACTATTCATCCGAGTGCCCCGCCCGCAGCCCTTCACGCACGCGATGGGCAACTTCGATGAATTCCGGCGTGTCGCGGATGTCCAGAGGCCGCTCTTTGGGCAGAGGGCTGTCGATCACATCCGTAATCCGACCCGGCCGGGGGCTCATGACCACAATCTTGGTGCTGAGATAGACCGCCTCGGGGATCGAGTGCGTCACGAACCCGATAGTCTTTTCCGTCCGTGCCCACAGCGCCAGAAGCTGTTCATTCAGGTGGTCGCGCACGATCTCATCCAGCGCGCCAAAGGGTTCGTCCATCAGAAGGATATCAGCATCAAAGGCCAATGCCCGCGCGATACTGGCCCGCTGCTGCATCCCACCTGACAACTGCCATGGAAACTTCCCACCAAACCCTTCAAGGTCAACGAGTTCCAAGACCTTCTTGACGCGATCCTCTTGCTCGGCTGAGGAATAGCCCATGATCTCAAGCGGCAGTTTGATGTTCTTGGAGATGGTCCGCCACGGATACAGCCCAGCGGCCTGAAACACATAGCCATAGGCCCGGTTCCGCCGCGCCTCATCCGGGGTCATGCCATTGACGGTCAACGTCCCGGCTGTCGGCGTCTCAAGCGCCGCGATGCAACGCAGGAAGGTGGTCTTGCCACAGCCCGAGGGGCCGATAAAGCTGACGAAGTCGCCCTTTTCGATCGTCAGGTTCACGTCCTTCAGCGCGTGAACCGGACCGTCATTGGTTTGAAACGTGAGGTCGAGTTTGGTGGCTTCGACAACAGCGGACATATTGGTTTGTTCTTTAGGCATTGTTACTCAGAGTTAGGAAGTACGACCCTAGCTGCGATCATCGCGGCTGGGACTCCAAAGATAAGCAGGAAGACATTCTGAAAGGGCTGACTTGCAAGGGCAAAGACCCAAAATAGTGCACTTGTCATCCCCCAGGAGAATACAGCCACAGATGCAGCGGCAACCAGTGTGGGTCCGTGACGACCGATTGGGAGACTGGTGGAGACGTGACGCATAGTCACAAAAACGACGCAACCTGGAAACAACGCACACAACAGTATCGAGCCCCAGATTGGCCACCCAAGCAACAAAGTTATCGTCAACATCGACAAGAGACTGGGGCCCAAGTTCACTATACCGATTTCAGGTAGAGCCAACATTACACCCAATACCAAAAAAGCAAGCACAGCGATCACCGTGGCTAGAGTCGCGAACGTGATAAACTGCATTGGAGTTGGACAATCCAAGCTTCGCGTCAACCTTAAACCCCCGTCGCCGGGATGCCCGTCCGTTCAACGGGCCGCGGGGCCGTCAATTCCTTCCAAGTGCTGAGCGCCCGGTTCACATGCCCGTTCGGCTCACGCGCGACGAACTCACCATGACCCTCCTGCGTACGGATTTCCCCGTCATGCACTGCCACCTGCCCGCGTGTCAGGGTAAAGCGTGGCAGGCCCTTGACCTCTTTGCCCTCAAACACGTTGTAGTCGATCGAGGACTGCTGCGTCTCGGCGCTGATCGTCTTGGTTTTTTCGGGATCCCAAACAACGATATCCGCATCCGCGCCCACAAGAATGGCGCCCTTTTTAGGATAGCAATTCAATATCTTGGCAATGTTGGTTGAAGTAACAGCCACAAATTCATTCGGGGTCAGACGCCCGGTGTTTACGCCATAGGTCCACAGCATCGGCATCCGATCTTCCAACCCGCCGGTCCCGTTGGGGATCTTGGTGAAATCACCCACGCCATATCGTTTCTGATCGGTCGTAAAGGCGCAATGGTCCGTGGCCACCACGCTCAGCGTTCCAGAATGCAGCCCGTTCCACAAGCTGTCCTGATGCTGCTTGTTGCGGAACGGAGGGCTCATGACCCGGCGCGCGGCATGATCCCAATCTTGGTGGAAATACTCGCTCTCATCCAAGGTCAGGTGCTGGATCAAAGGCTCCCCCCAAACCCGCTTGCCCTGCATCTTGGCCCGGCGAATGGCCTCATGCGCCTCTTCACACGAGGTATGGACCACATACAAAGGTACCCCCGCCATATCTGCAATCATGATGGCACGGTTCGTCGCCTCCCCCTCAACCTGCGGAGGGCGGGAATAAGCGTGCGCTTCCGGCCCGGTATTACCCTCGGCCAGCAGCTTGGCGCTGAGCTCAGCGACCACATCGCCATTCTCGGCATGAACCATCGCAATCCCGCCCAGTTCGGCCAGACGCTTGAACGAGGCGAACAGCTCATCGTCATTCACCATCAGCGCGCCCTTATAGGCCATGAAATGCTTGAAAGTGTTGATCCCCCGCGTCTCGATCACGGTCTTGATGTCATCAAACACCTGCTCGCCCCACCAGGTGACGGCCATGTGGAACGAATAATCACAATTCGCGCGCGTAGACTTATTGTCCCAGCGTTTCAATGCATCCAGCAGGCTTTCGCCCGGATTAGGCAGCGCGAAATCTACCACCATCGTGGTGCCCCCGGCCAAAGCCGCCCGCGTCCCGCTTTCGAAGTCATCGCTGGAATAGGTGCCCATGAACGGCATCTCCAGATGCGTATGCGGATCAATCCCGCCCGGCATCACATAACATCCGGTCGCATCCAGTTCCTTGTCACCCTTCAGATCCATCCCGATTTCAGTGATCACGCCATCTTCGACCATCACATCCGCCTTATAGGACAAATCCGCGGTCACGACGGTCCCGTTCTTGATAACAGTGCTCATTTTGATCTCCCTGTTGCGGTCTGCGCCGCTTGCTTCATCTGGCTAAAAATATCCCGGGGGAGTCGCCCTCGGGCGACGGGGGCAGCGCCCCCTATTCCACGATTTCCGCTGTCTCGACGACCGCATGAAACAGAACATCCGCCCCGGCAGCCGCCCAGTCCTTGCTGATCTCTTCAGCCTCGTTGTGGCTCAACCCATCCACACAGGGGCACATCACCATGGCCGTCGGCGCCACCCGATTGATCCAACACGCATCATGCCCCGCCCCCGAGATGATATCCGTATGCGAATAGCCCAGCCGTTCGGCCGCATCCCGCACCGCCGCGACGCAACTGTCGTCAAACTTCACCGGGTCAAACCCACCAACCTTTTCGAACTCAATCTCAAGGCCCATCTCTTCCACAATGTCCTCAGCCGCAACCCGAAGGCGCGCCTCCATATCTTTGATCACTTCCAGTTCAGGTGACCGGAAATCAACCGTAAACACAACCTTGCCGGGGATCACATTGCGAGAGTTCGGGAAGACATCGATATGCCCCGCCGCCCCAACCGCATGAGGTGCATGGGACCACGCAATCTCATCTACTTTTTCAAGAATTCGCGCCATGGCGAGGCCAGCATTCTTGCGCATCGGCATCGGGGTCGAGCCAGTATGCGCGTCCTTTCCGGTGACTGTGATTTGCGTCCAGCTTAGGCCCTGACCATGGGTAACGACACCGATGTCTTTTCCTTCGGCTTCGAGAATCGGACCTTGCTCGATGTGCAGCTCAAAGAAGGCGTGCATCTTGCGCGCTCCGACCTCTTCATCCCCGCGCCAACCGATCCGCTGCAATTCGTCGCCGAACTTCTTGCCCTCGGCATCCTCGCGATCATAGGCCCAGTCCTGCGTGTGCATCCCTGCGAACACGCCTGAGGACAACATCGCAGGTGCATAGCGCGTGCCCTCTTCATTTGTCCAATTGGTCGCGACGATCGGGTGCTTGGTCTTGATCCCCAGATCATTCAGAGTGCGGATAATCTCCAGCCCGCCCAGAACTCCCAAGACACCATCGTATTTTCCGCCCGTAGGCTGCGTGTCCAAATGCGAGCCGACATAGACTGGCAAGGCTTCGGGGTCCGTCCCCTCGCGACGCGCGAACATGTTGCCCATCTGGTCCAGCCCCATCGAACAGCCCGCGTCCTCGCACCATTTTTGGAACAGCGCGCGGCCTTCGGCATCCTCATCCGTCAGCGTTTGACGGTTGTTCCCGCCCGCCACACCGGGGCCAATCTTGGCCATCTCCATCAGGCTGTCCCACAACCTGTCGCCATTGATCCTGAGGTTCTGCGCCGGAGCTGCCATCTTGTTTTTCCCTGTTGCTTGCGATTTGGCTCGCTTTTGGTGTCTTGATTTGACCATCTGGTCAAACTCACGCTATCACGGGTTCGAGATCAGTCAAGAAATTGCAGGACTCAGCCAGATTTTTTGCCCTATTCAGCACCCGCCTGCCGGAAAAAGAGACACCCTGAAAACATGCCTGAAGACCGCGCCCCGACCAGAATTCAGAAAAAGAACCGCGCCGCAATTCTCGACGCCGCACTTAATGTGTTCTCAGCCCATGGATTCCGTGGCGCAACGGTTGACCAGATTGCCGCCGAAGCCGGACTAAGCAAGCCCAACCTGCTGTATTATTTCCCATCGAAAGAAGCGATTCACACCGCGCTGTTGTCTGGCCTTCTGGAAACATGGCTGGCCCCTTTGCACGATCTTGATGCACAAGGCGACCCGATGGAAGAAATCCTGGCGTATATCCAACGCAAGCTAGAGATGAGCCGCGATCTGCCCCGTGAAAGCCGTCTGTTTGCAAATGAACTGGTACAGGGCGCGCCGCGCATTCACGATTCGCTGTCCAATGACCTAAAGGCCCTGGTCGATGAAAAAACCGCGATATTGTCCGATTGGATGGATCAGGGAAGGATTGCGCGACTGCACCCCTATCACCTGATTTTCTCCATCTGGGCGCTGACCCAACACTATGCGGATTTTGACGTTCAGGTTCGGGCGATCCTAGGGGATGAAGACCCATATGAAGGGGCCGAGCCGTTCGTTGATACGCTCTATCGTAAGCTACTGACGCCATAAAAAGGGGCCAGCGCTGGCCCCTTTCTTTGCTTACTCAGCTGCTTTTGCCATGGGATTGTTCGGGTGCGTCGTCCAGTTGGCATAGTCTGGCTGAACCTCGCGTCCTGTACGTGGGTCAACCTCTCCGGCCGTCATCGGCACCATCGAGATACAGCCGTCAACCGGGCAGACATCCACGCAAAGATTACAGGCGACACATTCGTCATCCATGACCTCAAACACGCGGTCATCGGACATGGAAATCGCCTGATGACTGGTGTCTTCGCAAGCCGCATAGCACCGGCCACACTTGATGCACTGGTCCTGATCAATTTTGGCCTTCGCCACGTAGTTCAGGTTCAGATACTGCCAATCTGTGACATTCGGAACGGCAAGACCAACAATTTCCGAAACGTCCTTATAGCCCTTTTCGTCCATCCATTTGGACAGGCCAGCGGTCAACTCGTCGATGATCTTGAAGCCATAGGTCATCGCCGCCGTACAAACCTGAACGGTGCCACATCCCAACGCCATGAACTCTGCCGCGTCGCGCCACGTGGTCACGCCGCCGATGCCGGAAATCGGCAAGCCGTGCGTCGCTTGCGACCGCGAAATCTCGGACACCATTGACAGCGCAATCGGTTTCACCGCAGGGCCGCAATACCCGCCATGGCTGCCCTTGCCATCAATCGAAGGCTCGGGGCTGAACGTATCCAGATTGACGCTGGTGATCGAGTTAATCGTGTTGATCAGCGACACCGCGTCGGCACCGCCGTTCTTTGCGGCCTCGGCAGGTTTGCGAATGTCTGTGATGTTCGGCGTCAGCTTCACGATGACCGGGCGATCATAGTACTTTTTGCACCAACGCGTGACCATCTCGATATATTCCGGTACCTGCCCCACGGCGGAACCCATGCCGCGTTCACTCATCCCGTGCGGACAGCCAAAGTTCAGCTCAATCCCGTCTGCGCCGGTTTCCGCCACGCGCGGCAGGATGGCTTTCCAGGCTTCTTCCTCGCACGGCACCATGATCGAAGCGATCAGCGCACGGTCCGGGTAATCCGATTTAACCCGCGCCATTTCTTCAAGGTTCACTTCCAACGGGCGGTCCGTGATCAACTCGATGTTGTTCAGGCCCAAAAGCCGCCGATCGGCACCATAGATCGCGCCATAGCGCGGCCCGTTCACGTTCACGACCGGAGGCCCCTCGGCCCCGAGCGTTTTCCAGACCACGCCACCCCATCCGGCCTCGAAAGCGCGGCGGACGTTGTATTCCTTGTCGGTCGGCGGCGCCGAGGCCAACCAATACGGGTTCGGGCTTTCAATACCCAGAAAGTTTGTTTTTAAATCAGCCATCTATCCGGCCTCCCTGATGCAGTTCTGCATCTTTATCTGTGGGTTTCACGCAGTAAGGCTTGCGTGGATATCCATTGCGGCATCGCGGCCCTCGGCCACGGCAGTCACGGTCAGGTCTTCGCCACCAGCAGCGCAGTCGCCCCCGGCCCAGACACCTGCGATCGAAGTACGCCCGGCCCCAGTTACAGCAATCTTGTTGCCGTCCAGTTCCAAGCCTTCCGGCGCGCCTTCCAATGTCTGACCAATCGCCTTGAGTACCTGATCAGCAGGAACGCGGACCATCTCACCCGTGCCGGTCAGTTGACCGTCATGGCTGGCAGTATACTCCAGTTCGATCTCAGCGGCTGCCCCGTTTCCGTGCACGGCCACAGGCTGCACGTTGGTCATGATTTTGACCCCATGCGAAGCAGCCAAGTCCTGTTCGTATCGGCTGGCCCCCATCGCATCACGGCCGCGCCGATAAGCAATGGTGACATGCTCGGCCCCTAGCAACTTGGACTTCACCGCTGCATCCACGGCCGTCATTCCGCCACCGATGACCACGACATTCCTACCGACCGGCAAATCCGCCAAGTCACCGGCCTGCCGTACATCAGCAATAAAGTCGACTGCGGCCCGCACACCGTCCTTGTCGACACCACCCGCGCGCAGGGCGTTCACCCCGGCCAAACCGATTGACAAAAAGACAGCGTCATAATTTGCAGACAGACCTTCTAGCGAAACTCCCTCGCCCAGAACCGAACCGGTCTCGATGGTGATCCCGCCGATTCCAAGCAGCCAATCCACTTCGGCCTGCGCGAAATCGTTGGTCGATTTGTAGGCCGCGATTCCGTATTCGTTCAATCCGCCCGGCTTGGGTTTGCTTTCGTGAATGACAACGTCATGACCCAGCATGGCCAAACGATGCGCACAGGCCAGACCCGCAGGTCCAGCCCCCACAACGGCCACTGTCTTGCCGGTAGGTGCAGCACGCTCAAACGGGTGCGCACCATCGGCCATCACGCTATCTGTCGCATAACGCTGCAAACGTCCGATTTCCACTGGCGAGCCTTCTGCGGTTTCGCGCACGCAGGCTTCTTCACACAGCGTTTCGGTCGGGCAAACGCGGGCGCACATTCCACCAAGGATATTCTGCGCCAGAATAGTTTCACCCGCCGCTTCGGGTTGTCCGGCCTGAATCTGTCGCATGAACAGCGGTATGTCGATGTCTGTGGGACAAGCCGTCACACACGGCGCGTCATAGCAAAAATAGCACCGATCAGCAGCCACGGCAGCCTCATGCGGGGCCAATGGCGGATGCAGATCCGTGAAATTCGAGGTCAGCTCATCGCTGGAAAGTCGCCCGGAAACTATGCCGGGGACCATCTGGCCCTGTGCCATCGCTCTACTCCCTGTAGATATGTTCGTTATGATCTCAGCTTGCCACAATCTGATTTTTTATCAATTGGTAAAATTTGCCAATTGGTCAAAAAATGAAAAAACCGGGCCAAAAAGCCCGGCTTCACCGTTCTAATGCCTGTTTTTAAAGCAATCGCGGAATTCAGATCATCTGGTTCAGGTGGCCGGACTTCATCCAAACACGTGCGCCAGATGGCCCGGCTTGCGCGCTAGACTTCTCTCCGGGTGGTAGCCTGAGCCAGTCCCAGACCGCAAAATCCTCGGACGATTCCTGCACCGAGCCTTCGATTATGAACAGCTCAAGCCCTCCGGCAGCGTCCAATTCCACCGTTTCGCCGGGGCCTAACGTCAGAACCCGCACGTCCTCTTGCGCGTCTTTGAAGAGTTGCATGTTGCCCTCTCCGTTGATTGAACGCCGCACTTGGGTCCGGTCCTCGGGGTCGAATTGGTGCAGCTTGACCAATATCGTCGCTCCTTCCTTTGCCGAAGGCGTATGGGACGATGTCGGCGGGTTCCGCACGTAACTGCCCACAGGGAAGTCACCCGTTTCATCCTGAAAGACGCCATCCAGAACAAGGTATTCCTCACCCCCATCATGGGTATGCGCGGCAAACGCGCTGCCCGGTGCAAACCGAACAATCGTCGTCGCGCGAGCGACCTCTTCGCCGATCCGATCAAGCATTTTCCGTTCAACTCCAGCAGCCGGTGACGCGACCCATTCGATTTCGTCGAAATGAACTGCCACGCGCTTGGTGAAATCTGCGTTGACCCTCATGAGTCTTCTCCTGTTTCGTCCCGTGTCCAATAGATGGGCGTGCTGCCGCCAATTTCAAATTTCCCATTTCCGGTGCCGCGTGAACTCTGGTTTTGACGAGCCTTGCTGCGTACAGTACGTGCAACACAAATAATGCGCCAATGAGCGGCCAAATTCCGAAAGTCCCTCGATGCAGGCCAAGACCCCAAAGTTCAACGTCGTAATCGTCGGACAGAACAACCGCCTAAAGTACGAGGCGCTTTTGTTTGCCGCTTCGTTGCGGCACAGCTCACCGGATTTTGCGGGCAGATTATTCGTTGCCTCACCCAATTCCGGGCCGCGTTGGCCCCAAGACCCCGGGCTACAAAACGAGGATGTACTTAAGGCTTTGAAGCAGTTGGACGCCGAGGTTTTGCCATTCGACAACCTCGTATTTGGTGAAAGCTATCCCAACGGCAACAAGATTGAAGCCTTGCTCGCGCTGCCTGAGGGTGAGCCGTTTGTGTTTTTTGACAGCGACACGCTGATCACCGGGGATCTGAACAGCGTCGCATTCGATTTTGATCGTCCAAGCGCCTCGCAAAAAGTCGAGGGGACATGGCCCCGCCCAACACTGTATGGACCCGGCTTTGATGGCATTTGGGGCGCATTGTACCGCCGGTTCGGACTGGATTTTGACAGCTCTTTGGACAGATCGCAGCCGCACGACTACTGGCGGCGGTATCTGTATTTCAATGCCGGTTTTTTCTATTACCGCTGTCCCAAAGAGTTCGGGGAACGCTATCTGGAATATGCCCGCACCATCCGGGACGAAGACATCCCCGAAATGGCCGGGCAAACGCTGACCCCTTGGTTGGATCAAATCGCACTTCCCCTTGTCATCCATTCGCTTGGCGGAGGGCGTGACACCCTGCCCCAAGGTCTGCTGGATGGATCGGTGAGCTGCCATTACCGCCTGTTTCCACTGCTATACGCACGCGAGAGTGACCATGTGGTCGAGGTGTTAGAAACCGTCGTTGCACCGAACAAGATCAAGAAAGTGCTCAAGGGGTATGAGCCGATCAGAAAGCTGGTGATCCAGCGCAAAGGGCATAAGATCCGTCAGATGTTCGACCGCGACAACCTGCCCCAACGCGAACAAGTCATTCGCAACAGGATCAAAACTAGCGGCCTTTGGATGCGTTGACTGGGTTGTTGTGCGCAAGCGCCCAATCGCCTAGAGAGTCAGCAACACACATTCCAGAGGGAGAGCTCAACGATGTCAGACGGTCCAACCTACGGCTTTGACACGCTTCAAATTCACGCTGGTGCGCGCCCTGATCCGGCAACGGGGGCGCGTCAGACCCCGATTTACCAGACAACGGCGTACGTCTTTCGTGACGCAGACCATGCGGCCGCCTTGTTCAACCTGCAGGAAGTCGGCTTTATCTACTCTCGCCTGACCAACCCAACCGTGGCCGTTCTGCAGGAGCGTATCGCCACGCTGGAAGGTGGTGTGGGCGCTGTCTGCTGTTCTTCGGGCCACGCGGCGCAGATCATGGCGTTGTTCCCGTTGATGACTCCGGGCTGCAATATCGTTGCTTCGACGCGCCTTTATGGAGGGACCGTTACGCAGTTCAGCCAAACCATCAAACGCTTTGGCTGGTCCGCCACATTTGTAGATACGGATGACGTAGACGCGGTGAAGGCCGCCATCGACGACAACACCCGAGCGATATTCTGCGAATCCATCGCCAACCCAGGCGGATACGTCACCGATATCCGTGCGCTGGCAGATGTCGCCGACGATGCGGGCATTCCTCTGATCGTCGACAACACCTCGGCCACCCCATACCTGTGCCGCCCGATTGAGCATGGCGCGACTCTGGTGGTGCATTCGACCACCAAATACCTGACCGGCAACGGCACCGTAACGGGCGGCTGCGTCGTGGATTCGGGCAAATTCGACTGGTCGGCGAATGACAAATTCCCCTCGCTCGGCCAGCCTGAACCCGCCTATCACGGCCTGAAGTTCCACGAGACGTTCGGCCCGTTGGCATTCACCTTCCATGGCATCGCCATCGGTCTGCGCGATCTTGGCATGACGATGAATCCGCAAGCTGCCCACTATACGTTGATGGGGATAGAGACCCTGTCGCTGCGGATGGAGCGCCATGTCGAGAACGCTCAGAAAATCGCGGCCTGGCTCGAAGCGGATGACCGGGTGGAATACGTGACCTATGCAGGGCTGCCCTCGTCGCCTTACAACGACCGGGTCAAGGCGCAGTACAAGAAGGGCGCTGGCGCGCTGTTCACCTTTGCTGTCAAAGGTGGGTATGACGCCTGCGTCAAGCTGGTGAATGCGTTGGAAATCTTTAGCCATGTGGCCAACCTGGGCGATGCACGGTCACTGATCATCCACTCGGCCTCGACCACCCACCGCCAGTTGACCCCCGAACAGCAAGAGGCCGCAGGTGCCGGCCCCGGCGTTGTGCGCGTATCCATCGGGATCGAAGACGCCGGCGATCTGATCGCTGACCTGGATCAGGCACTGGCAAAAGCGTCGGCCTAAATCATGGTCGAGCACGTAACGAACGACTTGGGCCAACCCATCGGATTGCCGGTTTCGGGCGAGTTTCCACGCCCGACTCCGCCCTACACGCCGATGGAGGGGCGCTATTGTTCGGTCGTGCCACTGGACGTGAACCGGCATGCGCCCGGATTATACCGGGCGTTTGCCAACGATACTGACGGACGGAACTGGACCTACCTGCCCTACGGTCCGTTCAAGGCCGAAGAAGACTTTGAAGTTTGGGCGCGTGCATCGTGTGTGGACGCTGATCCGATGTTTCACACGGTACTGGATCACGAGGGCACCCCGGTTGGGATGACCTCGTTCCTTCGAATCGACCCCGCTGCGGGCGTCATCGAGGTTGGGCACATCCACTTTTCGCCGCTATTGCAGCGTAAACCGCCTTCTACCGAGACAATGTTCCTGATGATGCGCCGCGTGTTCGATGAGCTGGGCTACCGGCGCTATGAATGGAAATGCGACGCACTGAATGCCCCGTCACGCAGCGCGGCCGAACGTCTGGGATTCACATTCGAAGGGGTTTTCCGGCAGGCCGCGCATTACAAGGGCCGCAACCGGGATACGGCTTGGTATTCCATACTCGACACTGAATGGCCCCGCGTCCGTTCCGCGTTCGAAGCATGGCTGTCGCCCGACAATTTCGACCAAACGGGCCAGCAACGCCAATCGCTGCAAGCCCACGCCAAAAGCTAGGGTTACTGTGAAATTCCGAACTCCATCGAAACGGTGACAGAGATCGAGATTTCCCCGCCTGCGACTGGCACTCCACCGGAATCCGCCATGTTGAACTCGCGCATTTGCGCGGCAGGCCGGACGCTCGCCACCTGCTCATTGATCGTTTGGACCGGACCCAGCGTCAGGTTCGCAGCTTGTGCCAATTGTTCAGCCTTGGCGGTCGCTTCGGCTACGGCCTTGGCGCGCGCTTCGGCCTCAACGGGTTTCGGGTCTTTGACACCGAAACTGAGGCCGCCGAAGTCATTAGCCCCGTCCTGAATAACAGCGTCCATGAGCGATCCAAGCTGCGAAAGGTCCTGAACACGTATGATCACCCGGTTCGAGGCGACAAATCCCGTGATCTCTGCCTTTTCTCCGGCCTGGTTGCCGCGCCCGGACCACACAGGCGACAAAGAGATATCTCGGGTCTGGATATCCTGCGCTTCTACTCCCAGTTCCTCCAACCTGCTGAGGATCTGAGATACAGCGTCCGACGTGGCCTGCATCGCGGTTGACGCTTGCGCATCCTCATTCGTGACACCCAGATTGATCGTCGCCATATCCGGGGCCGTCTGAACGGTGCCAGCGGCGGCGACTGAGATGCGACGTTCTTCCGCATGTGCCATTCCCGCAGTGGTCATGGCCAGCACGGCGGCCAGAAAAGCAAGGTTCTTCAAGGTCTTCCCTCCAAATTCATTTATACTAAGATGGGGTGGCAACGGTCTGCCGAACAAGGGGAAGGATTGGCTTTTTCTTTCCCTCGGCGGGATCCTGCTTTAATGTCAGTCTGCGGACGAGACATCGACCGCGTTGATGATGACAATTGTGGTTCCTCCGGAATATGAAACCTGCCTTTGCGCTGTCTTTTTCTTCTGCCGGGATTTCTTTGCACCACTTCGCGGACGATGAGTGGTTCTGCGTTGGCGAAGTTTCCTTGGATGTGGAAGACCTGAGCGCGCAGATCGAAGACCTGCGCAACAAGGGTTTCGCGCTGGAAAACGACCTGAGTTGTAGGCTGATCCTTCCAACTGATCAGGTCCGGTTCCTTTCTGTCGAAACCGATGCGTCCGATCCTGCCGGGACGGAGCAACGGGTTCGCAACGCTTTGTCCGAGGCAACGCCCTATGAACTGGACGAATTGGCGTTCGACACCGTCAGCAGCGGCTCAACCACTTATATCGCCGCGGTCACCAAGCAGACCCTGAAAGAGGCGCAGACATTTGCTGCCGATCACGGGTTCATCCCGGTAGAATCTACAACACAAGTGGACGATCAGGACTATCCGGCCGACCCCCTGTTTTCCTTGGCAGACCAACCGATTGCGCAACCTGCCGCCCCCATCACCCCAGAGGAGCCTGACGGCCCTGCGGTTCACGCGATAGCCGCATCTTCGACCCCGGCTGAGTTCCGCTCGGCCCCGTCGCAAGCGACCGCTGGTCAAGGTTCTACTGCAGGAATGAAACTGCCCCAAGGCCTTGCGATTCCATTGGCAGCAGCGGCGGTGATCGCGGTGGTTTTGATCGGTTGGGGCGTTTTCGGCTCTGATGGCGATGTGCCTTTGGATACGGAACTTGCCGACGTACAGGAAGAACCGGTTGAACCTGTGCAGTTGCCTTTGCAAACCGAAGCTTTGGACGTCGAAGAATCGGAAACGGCAAGCGTCACCCTACCGGAACCCAAGGCGCCGCCAGCAGATGAAGACTTGGCGGGTGAGATTTCCCCAACCGACGCCGCGATCCTTGAGGCGTTGAACGAGACACCAACAGACGCCGCAATTCTTGAGGCGCTAAAGATCGCCCCGACTGTCGTTGAAGATGTCGCAAAAGATCCCGAGCCAGAGCCCGTACAGGTACATGCCAGTGCACGGATCGTCGTCCCCGCCCTCCTGCCTGAGCCCGAACCCGCCGTACCTGAGACGGTCTATCTTACGTCAATCGACAAATCCGATCTTTCGCGGGATGCGATCGCCTTGCCGGAGGTCGACAGCTTTGACACAGACACCCCGTTTGAGCAGGTCGCCGACCCGACCAAGCCCGGCACGCGTTTCGATCTGGACGACCGGGGGCTTGTTGCGGCCACAGTGGACGGCACACTGAATCCCGATGGCATCGTGGTCTATTTAGGGCGCCCAGCGAAGGTGCCGCCAGACGTTCCGGTTCGCTTTGAACAAGAACCCATCGTCGAAGAACTGACCTCGCGTTTGGCAGAGTTACGCCCGAAACCCCGGCCCAGTGACTTGATTGAGCGCTTCGAGCGTCAGCGATTGGGTGGACGAACGCGCGAAGAACTGGCCAGCGTCAGGCCCAAGCTGCGCCCCAAATCTGTTCAAGAGCGGCCACAGGTTGATCACACGCCAACGGCGCTGGCGGTGGTGCGCGTACCGCGCCCCAAACCGCGCCCGGCAGGGCTTATTCAAAGACAGGAAACGAATACGGCCCGGTTGGGGTCAGCCGCAGCAGTTCCACAAAATAACGATGAGGCGGGTTCTTTCCAGGCACGGGCCGTTGCTCCGAAAATTCCGTCTTCTGCATCGGTTGCCCGTCAGGCGACAATCGACAATGCAATCAACCTGCGCAAACTTAATCTGATTGGCGTCTACGGGTCCCCAGCGAACCGCCGCGCGCTGGTGCGGCTTCCCAGTGGCCGCTACAAAAAGCTGAAGGTCGGGGATCGGCTGGATGGCGGAAATGTGGTCGCCATTAGTGACAGCGAGTTACGCTATCAAAAACGCGGTCAGAACGTGACCCTTCGAATGCCACGAAGCTGACGAAAAGGCTCAGAGGCTGAGTCGCACCCTCTAAGCCTTACGTTAGCCAGTCCTTTTAAGCCGCGGAAATCTCGCCGCTTTCGATCTGCTCACGCTCGATGGATTCGAACAGGGCCTGGAAATTACCTTCGCCAAATCCATCGTCACCTTTGCGTTGAATGAACTCGAAGAAGATCGGACCGATGACGGTCTTTGAGAATATCTGAAGCAGAATGCGGGTCTCGCCCCCATCCAGAACACCTTCTCCGTCGATGAGAATTCCGTGTTTCATCATCTGGTCCAGCGGCTCTTCGTGGTCGGCGACCCGATCCGTAGACATCTTGTAATAGGCTTCGTTCGGACCGGGCATGAATTTCAATCCCTTTTCCGCAATAGCGTCGGTTGAGGCGTAGATATCTTCGCTGCCCACGGCGATATGCTGAATGCCTTCACCCTTGTACTTTTTCAGGTACGACACGATCTGGCCCGTTTCGCCACGATCTTCATTGATCGGGATGCGAATGCGTCCACAGGGCGACGTCAATGCGCGGCTGAAAAGGCCCGTGAACTTGCCCTGAATGTCAAAGAAACGAATTTCGCGGAAGTTAAACAGATCACCGTAGAACTTGAACCATTTGTCCATGTTGCCCTTGTAGACATTGTGCGTCAGGTGATCGAGGTAATAAAACCCGTCACCGCGCGGCTTTGATTGCTTGGTCCAGGTGAATTCTTCGTTATAGGGCGAGGTATCGTAATACTGATCAATAAAATAGATCAGCGACCCACCAATCCCCTTGATTGCAGGGACGTTCATTGTCTTGTCTTCGGCGTCATAAGGCTCTGCCCCTTTGGACACAGCGTGCTCATACGCTTTTTGGGCGTCCACTACCCGCCACCCCATCGAAGGGGCGCAGGGGCCGTGCTCGGCCACAAATTTCGCGGCAAAGCTATCTTCGTCTGCGTTCAGAATGTATGTCACATCCCCCTGTTGCCAGAGTTCAACCGCCGGTTTGTCCTTGTGATACCCAACCAGTTCGAACCCCATCTTGGCAAACAGGTCGCGCAGTTCCTGAGGATCGGGGTGAGCAAACTCAACAAACTCGAACCCGTCGGTTCCGGCGGGGTTTTCAGAGCTGATGACAGATTTCGGGGCGTTGTGCGGGAAAGGACCCATGGCGCGTCTCCGTAAATAACAGGAATTTCTTTGCTGATTCCAAAATACGCCTTATCCAATGCTTTTTCTGCGCATTGTTTTCGTGTAACCTAATATAGAACGCGCGATTTGCGCATGGTTTACGAATATTTTAGAGAATTTTCGCATATGCTGGACTCCACCGACACACGCCTTTTGTCCGAGCTGCAGAAGAATGCGCATTTGACTGCGCATCAGTTGGGGGAAATGTTGAACCTGTCGCCTAGTCAGGCAGGGCGGCGACGGCAAAGGCTTGAGGCTGAAGGCTATATCACAGGCTATGCTGCCCGGCTGGATCCGCTGAAATTGGGACTACAGGTTCAAGGCTTCATACAGGTTCATCTGGGCACCCACGGCCCCGAGCAATCCGAAAGCTTTTCCCGCATGGTCGACACCCGCCCAGAGATCACCAGCGCGTGGACGATGACTGGAGAAGCGGATTATTTGCTCCATGTTTATTGCGACGATCTTTCTGCCCTGAACCGCTTGCTTCACCAGGTGATACTGCCGCATCCTGCAGTAGCCAGAGTGCAAAGCCAGATTGTGATGGACCAGCTCAAGCGCGACGCGCCGCTGCCCACCTGACCCGAACGAAAGGACCAAAATGGACGACTTCCTTTATCAGGCGACAATCTATCTGGCCGCCGCGGTGATTGCCGTGCCTTTGTCGGCCCGTCTGGGTTTGGGATCTGTTCTTGGATATCTGGCAGCCGGGATTGTGATCGGCCCCATGTTCGGCCTTGTCGGGGCTGAAACAGAAAGCCTGCAGCATGTCGCTGAATTCGGCGTCGTTATGATGCTGTTCCTGATCGGGCTAGAGCTTGAGCCGCGCGCCCTTTGGGATATGCGGGACAGGCTGTTGGGCTTGGGTGGTCTGCAAGTCCTGCTATCGACGGCTGTGATCGCGGGTGTTGCTATTTATGCAAACCATCCGTGGTCTGTTGCCCTGGCCGTTGGATTGACCTTGTCTTTGTCTTCAACGGCGATCGTCTTGCAAACCCTTTCGGAAAAAGGGTTGATGCAAACGAACGGGGGGCGCGCCACCTTTTCCGTGCTTTTGACGCAGGATATCGCGGTTATCCCAATTCTGGCGTTGCTGCCGCTTTTGGCCATGCCTGCCATGCCTCATTTCGAAGATGACGGCTCTATCGACCGTGGGGTGAAGGACCTTCACGATACCGCGCATCACAGCTTGTCGTTGGTTGAAGGGCTACCGGGTTGGGCCGTGACGCTTGTCACCATCGGCGCGGTTGCATTTGTCATTCTTGCCGGGATTTACCTGACGCGCCCCTTGTTCCGCTTTATCCACGCAACCCGTCTGCGCGAAATGTATACGGCGCTTGCCCTTATGATCGTAGTCGGCATTTCCTTCCTGATGGCCCTTGTGGGCCTGTCCCCTGCCCTTGGTGCGTTTCTGGCCGGCGTGGTTCTCGCCAGCTCAGAATTCCGTCACGAGATGGAAAGCGATCTGGAGCCGTTCAAAGGCCTGTTTCTTGGCCTGTTCTTCATCACGGTCGGCGCCGGAATTGATATCGGCTATTTCTTCAATGACCCGTTTGATCTGATCGGGTTGGCCTTGCTGGTCATCCTGGCCAAAGGGATCATTCTGTATCTGGTTGGTCGCGCATTTAAGCTGCGGGGACGTGATCACTGGCTGTTCACCTTAGGTCTGGCACAAGCTGGTGAGTTTGGCTTTGTTCTTCTGGCCTTTTCGACCCAGCAGAACGTGATCCCCCCGGACCTGTCGCAAAAACTGTTGATGATCATCGCGTTGACGATGCTGATCACACCGCTTTTGTTCATCATCTTCGACCTGCTCTCGCGGCGTATCGGCGAAGGAACACCAACCCCTGAACCGGATGAGATCGACGAGAAAGGCCCAGTGATCATTGCAGGCATCGGTCGCTTTGGTCAGATCGTAAACCGTTTGGTGCGCGCCAGCGGTTTTAAGACGATCGTTTTGGATCACGACATCGAAACGATCCAGCTTATGCGCCGCTTCGGGGTCAAGGGGTTCCTAGGCGACCCCACCCGACCCGAACTTTTGCGGGCCGCGGGGCTTGAGAAAGCTGCGGTTCTGGTTGCGGCGATGGACGATCCAAAGACGGTCACCCGTCTTGTCAGTTTTGCACGCCGCCAGCGCCCCGACCTGCACATCGTCGCGCGCGCGCATGATCGTACCCATGTTTATGAGCTGTACCAGGCCGGCGCGGACGATATCGTGCGCGAGATGTTCGACGGATCACTACGTGCGGGCCGGTATGTCCTCGAAAATATCGGACTTAGTGAGTACGAGGCAGCCCACGCTGAACAGACCTTTTATCACCACGACAGGATGTCCGTCCGCGAGCTTGCTGAACTTTGGGTTCCCGGAATGCCGACGGCTGAAAACAAGAAATACATCGAACGCGCACAGCAACTGGAAAAAGACCTTGAGACCGAGTTGCTGGAGCTTTCCGAAAAACACGCGAAAAAGTCCGCCTGATCCGTCATGGATCAGGCTGCATTGATTACCCGTCCGACACGCCTGCCTCGGCAAATGTCGCCATTCCGGAATGGCAGGCCACGGCGCTTTTCAGGATATTGATGGCCAGCGCTCCTCCGGAGCCTTCACCAAGACGCAGGCCAAGGTTCAAGAGCGGCTCTTTACCCAACTTTGCCAAAACGGCCCCATGCGCGCCTTCGGCACTTTGATGGCCTGCTACGGTGTGGTCCAACGCGCCTTTGACCGTCTCAGCCAAACAAGCTGCGGCAGCAGAACAGATGAACCCATCCAAGATGACAGGAATGCGCAATGCACGGGCGGCAGCGATCGCTCCGGCCATGGCCGCGATTTCCCGTCCCCCAAGTCGGCGCAGAATTTCCAGACCATCGCCCGTGCCTGCATGCAAGGTCACACCCTCGGCAACGACCCGTGTCTTGTTTGCAAGACCCGCATCGTCAACGCCCGTTCCACGCCCAGTCCAATCGGCCGCCTCGCCGCCGAACAACGCACACGCAATCGCAGCCGCCGGGGTGGTATTTCCTATCCCCATCTCGCCAACAACCAAAAGGTCAGCATTGGGGTTCACCGAGCTCCACCCGGTTTGCAACGCCTGCAGCAACTCATCTTCCGACAGGGCTGGTCCGGTTGTGAAATCCGTTGTCGGGACATCCAGATTCAGCGCGTGTACGTCCATGGTGGCACCAGCGGCCTTGGCCAATTGGTTGATCGCCGCTCCGCCATGCTCAAAATTCGCAACCATCTGAACGGTCACTTCAGGCGGAAAAGCTGATACACCCTGCGCAGTGACCCCATGATTGCCAGCAAAAACGATGACCTGAGGCGCGGTTATCTGAGGGCGCGCATCTTGACGCCATCCGGCATACCAGATCGCCAGATCTTCCAGCCGCCCCAACGCTCCCGGTGGTTTTGTCAATTGACCGTTTCGTTCAGCCGCACCTTGCGCGGCATCATCGTCAGGACCGGGGGCCCCGCTCAGAGCTTGACGAAAGGAATTCAGATCGGTCAGTTCGGGCAGCATTCAAAGCCTCGTTGCATCAGAGTGGTCCTGCGTGTTTAACCAAAGCGATCAATCCGGCAAGACCCAGAAAGGCATGGGAGTGCAAAAAACCGACACCAACCTCGTTTCCAGATGGGATATTCCTGTGGCGCTGGTTCTTTTGACACGCCTACCGCTTCCGCGACTGCCTGAACACGTTTTTGAACGCCAGGCAGATGCGGCCTGGGCCTTCCCTGTTGTTGGGCTGGTCGTCGGCCTACTTGCCAGCGCTATCGGGTGGGCCAGCGTTGCAGTAAACCTTCCGCCCTTGGCCAGCGCAATACTCGTCATTGCCGTTCTGGTACTGTGCACGGGTGCCATGCACGAAGATGGGCTTGCGGACACGGTAGATGGGTTTTGGGGAGGGTTTACCCCCGAACGACGGCTTGAAATCATGAAAGACAGCCAAATAGGAACCTATGGCGTCCTGGCTCTGTTGATATCGCAAGGCCTGCGCGTCGTTTTGATAGCGGCGCTGCTGTCCCAGGGTGGCTTGTCGGGCATCTTAGCCGCATGCATCGTTTCCCGCGCAGCGATGCCGGTTTTGATGGCCTCACTTCCAAATGCACGGCGCGCGGGCCTAAGCCACTCGGTCGGGGCACCCAGTGCTGGTTCAGTCGCATTGGGCGCGTTGGTTGCACTGGTATGTGCGATGGTTTTGGTAGGTGCCCCAGCAATGGCCGCGATACTGGTTATTGCCATATGCCTGTTTGTTATCGCCGTTGTCGCAAAAGCCAAGATCAGAGGCCAAACCGGAGATGTTCTGGGCGCAACGCAACAAGTGTCCGAAATCGCATTCCTGCTGGTTCTGGTCGTAGCGTCCTAAGAAACGCCTCCGGTTTCGATTTTCAGAACTTCGCCGCAATGCTTGCAATGCACTGCGTCGGGATCATGGCGAAACAGACCACAGCTTGGGCACTTGTGGCGCACTTTCTGCGGCATAAAGATCGCTTGCGCCAATCGAACAAACAGCGCGACGCCAACAACCATAATGAACACTGAAAACAGCTTCCCCCCCGGTGTCGCCAAGGTGATGTCACCAAAACCGGTGGTCGTCAGCGTTGCCATCGTAAAATACAGCGCGTCGATATAGGCAGTCTGACTCTCCTCGGGGATAAAAAAGACCAGAACAGCGGTTGAGGTCACGAACACGAACACCAACAGGTTAATGGCCGCTATCACGGCGTCTTCGTGGGTTCGGAAGAACTCAACATCACGGCGCAAATCTCTGAGCAGGTGATAGGAGTGAATCAATCGCAACGCGCGCAGAATACGCAGGAACGCCAGATTGCCGGAAACGAATGGATCCAGCATCAACGAAATGATCACGACCAGATCAGCAAGAGTGTAGACCTTGAAGAAAAGTTTCCACCGATCCTTTGATATCCAAAGCCGCGCCGAGAAATCGCACAGGATCAACAGACCGATGAACATGCTTAGAACCGTCAGCCCCGGCCCGTGCGGAACATGGGCCGTAGCGACAAAGAACACGATCGTCACAAGATCAAACAGGATCAGCCCATAGCGGAACCAGACGGAAATCGGATCGCGCCCGATATAGAGATACTTGAGGGTCTGCTTTACCTTGGCCATGTACCCGCCTCTGTTTACAGGGAAATTACCCGCAATCAGGCAATTCACCAAGCGCTTGGGCACGAAAAAGGCCGCCCTGTTATCAGAGCGGCCTTGAATCGACATTCTGCGAGGTCAGGCGGCGGCTGCGCGCGAGGTCAGAACCTCATCCACTTGTTTGGCGGCAGACACTTCGCCGGCGCCGGAAACAGCGGCAACTTCACGGGTCAGACGTTCCAACGCGGCTTCGTAAAGCTGACGCTCGGAATAGCTCTGCTCACGCTGGTCGTCTGTGCGGTGCAGGTCACGAACCACCTCGGCGATCGAGATCAGATCGCCCGAATTGATTTTTTGTTCGTATTCCTGCGCACGACGCGACCACATGGCCCGCTTTACCTTGGCCTTACCCTTTAGGGTCTTCATCGCCTGACTGATCACATCGGGCGAACTCAGCGAGCGCAGACCGGATTCGGTGACCTTGTTGGTTGGGACCCGCAGGGTCATTTTGTCTTTTTCAAACGAGATGACGAACAGCTCAAGCGAGTATCCCGCGACTTCCTGTTCTTCGATCGAGATGATCTGACCCACGCCATGGGCAGGGTAAACAACGTAATCGTTCGGGCGGAACTCAAGCTTTTTCGACTTAGACATACAGGTTCATCCTTGTTTCCAGAGCGAAGGACAGACAAAACAACACACCAGCCCGCGCCATCTTCGGCCCGGTCAGGCGGTGTATTTGTCAATAAATCAGAACTCCAAAGCGCACATACTTACGGAGCACATCCCCAACTCAGTCATCATTCAGCTTTCGAGTATATCACAAAACTGAGACATACGAAAGCAGCACAGTTCAGGTGCCTTACAAAACTATTTGTGTCCAATAGCTTAGGCGGCATTTCCGATATTGACTGGCCGGTTGATAAAAACGAATCGGTTAGCCGCCCTCACCCGGAGCTTCAGAGAAATACTTCTCCATCTTACCTTCTTCGCCGTCACGTTCTTCGGCCTCGGGCAGCGGGTCCTTCTTGGTTACGATCACCGGCCACATTTCCGAGTATTTCCGGTTGAACTCGACCCATTGATCCATCCCCGGCTCGGTATCGGGACGGATGGCGTCTGCAGGGCATTCGGGTTCACACACGCCGCAGTCGATGCATTCATCGGGATGAATGACCAACGTGTTCTCACCTTCATAGAAACAATCCACCGGGCATACCTCGACACAGTCGGTGTATTTGCAGCCAATGCAGTTTTCAGTGACAACGTAGGTCATGGTCGGATTCCCGTTTGCGCTTTGGGCGTCTAGCTAAATCAGTCTGGCGTCAGCTTCAAGATAGGATCAGCTATCTTGAGTGCGAGAAAGATCAAGAGCACGCCGATCTTTCTTGGTTGGACGACCTTTTCCCTCGAACCCGGGATTTCGTGGCGGTGTGTCCTGTTTTTCGGTCAAATCAACATAAAGCGTTTGAGCTTCGGTCGCAGGCCCGCGACGATCACCCAGCTTTTCCACGCGGACAACCCGAACGATGCGGCCCTGCGGGAAGGTTAATACATCACCGGTGCCGATGGCTGTCGCCGGTTTCAGCACCCGGTTGCCGTTCACGCGCACATGGCCGCCGCTGACCTGTTTGGCAGACAGGCTGCGGGTCTTGAAGAACCGCGCCTGCCACAACCATTTGTCGATCCGCAGCTTGCTCTCGGACATCCGCGCTTAGTTGCCGTCCTTCAGCCCCATCAGCGCAGCGGCGAAGGGATTGTCGGGATCAATGGCTTTTTCTTTCTTGGGCGGACGGGCCGAGAAAGACTTCGCGCCCTGCGGCTTGCCACCCTTCTTGCCGTGTGGCTTTCCACGACCGTCCTGAGGTTTCCCACGCGGCTTGCCCTTACCCTGCCCCTGTTCACGGCGCGGGCCACGGTTCGGCTGGCGCTGACGGCCCCATGTGAAGGTATAGAAGACCTCAACCTCGGGCTCTTCGCTTGCGGGTTCTGCGGCCGGGGCCTCGGCTGTCGCCTCGGTGCTTTCGGTGGCCTCGGCTGGCACCTCGGCGGATACAGTTGCATTATCTGTCGCGACTGCATCTGCCGGGGTTTCTTCGGCGGCAGGTTGCTCGGGCGCATCTACCACAGGTTGTTCCACAGACGTGATTTTGATCTTTTCACGCTCGCCACGCTCGGCCTTATAGCCCAAGCCCTGCATCAGGTCGGCGAATTGTTCCAACGTCATGCCGGTGATCGACAGCATGTCGGGCTTGGCTTCGAACCCGCCACGGCTGTCCTCAGACCGCAGCATATCGGCCAGACGCTCCAGCATGTCGATACGGATCGAACGCTCACCCGCGTCGCGGTAGCCGCACATGGTGTCATAGCCCTGCGGCGCATCCTTGGCGACGGGGACCGTAACCAGACCCGGAGGCGGCGCTTCGGGGAATTCCTGCAGACCACCCGACAGTGCCCACAACACCAGACGCAGGCGCGTCGGCGCGGGTTTCAGCAGCAGTGGCATGAAGATGGTGAACTGACCAAAACGGATGCCGTGCTTGCGCAGCGCACCGCGAGCGTCCTGATCCAGATCCTTGACCTCTTGCGCGACCTGCGCGCGGGGCAGCACGCCCAAAGCTTCGACCATGCGGAAGGCAAAGCCTTTGGCCAGACCGGACAATTCCTCGTCCCGCGACAGGTTCAGCAGCGGCTCGAACAGCGCGGCAACCTTACGGTCGATGAAGTGTTGCAGACGGCGCTGCACCTTCTGTTCAACGTCAGGGCCTGCGGCTTCGTCCACGAAGACTTCAACCATGGGCTTGAGTGGCTCAGCCCCGGCGACCAACTTGCCGACAGCATATTCGCCCCACATCAGGCCACCTTGTTCGGTGAAATCAATTTCGGTATCGGGCGCGTTGTAGAAACGGTCGGCACGCAGATGGAATTGCGGCGCGAGAGCCTGCAAGGAAGCCGATTTCAAGGCTTTCGCCTCGGTCCCCTGCGCGGCTTTGTCCGGAATGAACCGGAACCCTTCCAGACGACCGACGAATTCGCCTTCGACGGTCACTTCACCCTTGTCATTTACTTCGGCCAAAAGGGCCTCCTTCTGTTTGAGCCGCCGCAGCAAAACGGATGTGCGCCGGTCCACAAATCGTTGGGTCAGACGGTCATGCAAAGCGTCCGACAGCCTGTCTTCTACAGTGCGCGTTTCCTCACGCCAATGGGATTCGTCACGCACCCATCCGTTTCGTTGCGCAACATATGTCCAGGTGCGAATATATGCCAGCCGTTTGGACAGTGCATCAATATCTCCGTCTGTCCGGTCAATCCGGCGGATTTGCCGCGCCATAAAGTCATCAGGGATCGACTGACGCTCATGCAGATAGCCGTAGATCACCTCGAGCAGGCTGGCATGTTCGGCATGGCTGATACCGCGAAAATCGGGGATTCGGCAGACATCCCACAGCAGACGGATGGATTGCGGATCGCTGGCGCGGGCCATGACCTCAGTCACTTGTGACAGCGATTTCAGCACGTTCAGGTCGTCGGCGGGGCGCGCCTTGAGCAGGTTTTCATTGTCCGGGCCAACCTCAAGCGATGTGATCAGCGCCTCGATCGAGCCAAACCGCAGGGCGGCATTCCGCCAGTTCAGCTTTTTCATCGGCGTAAAGCGGCTGTCCATGATCGCCTGCGCTACACCTTCATCCAGCGGAGGGGCCTCGCCCGTGACGCCGAATGTGCCGTCCGACATGCCACGCCCTGCCCGGCCAGCGATCTGTGCCAGTTCGTTGGGGGCCAAGGGTCGCATCCGCCGACCGTCAAACTTGGTCAGCGAGGAAAACGCCACATGATTTACATCCAGATTCAGCCCCATGCCGATGGCATCGGTGGCGACCAGATAATCGACCTCGCCATTCTGATAGAGGTCCACCTGCGCATTCCGCGTGCGCGGGCTAAGCGCGCCCATGACGACCGCCGCCCCACCCTTTTGACGGCGCAGAAGTTCCGCAATGGCATAAACACTATCGACCGAGAACCCGACGATGGCGCTACGCGGAGGCATCCGGCTGATCTTTTTCGACCCGGCATAAACAAGCTGAGACATGCGTTCGCGCCGCACAAACTGCGCCTCGGGGACCAACGCCGCGATGGGGCCGCGCATTGTGTCCGAGCCCAGAAAAAGCGTTTCGCTTGTGCCGCGCGACCGCAACAGGCGATCGGTGAAGACATGGCCGCGCTCGGGGTCGGTGCAGAGCTGGATTTCGTCGATGGCCACAAAATCAGCGCCCATGCCCTCGGGCATCGCTTCGACGGTGCAGACCCAATACTGGGTGCGCGGGGGCACAATGCGTTCCTCACCCGTGACCAGCGCCACGACAGACGGCCCGCGAATGGCAACGATCTTGTCATAGACCTCGCGTGCTAGCAGGCGTAGCGGCAGACCGATCACACCTGTCCGGTGACCCAGCATCCGCTCGATCGCGTAATGGGTTTTACCTGTGTTCGTCGGGCCAAGTACGGCCACAATTCGGGATGACCCGCTCACTCTTGCCCCCTGCCCCTTAGAGGGCCGAGCCCTCGACCTGAGGCTTCAGTCGATTCACGGCATTGGTTACTTCTTCGTGATGGGGATGTATAGCCAGCGCGCGTTCATAAGCCGCAAGCGCCTTATCAGGCTGACCGACAATCTCGAAAATCAAACCCAAGCCGTAAATCGCCTCGTAATTGTTGGGATTTAAAGTCAGGGCCTGCTCCAGATCGGCCGCAGCCATTCCAAAACGCTCGATCCCGAAAAACGCCGAGGCACGGACATGCCAGCCCTCTGCGAACTCGGGCGCGTGGTCGGTCAAAGCCGTCAAGTGATCAATTGCTGCCTTTGTGTCACCGTCATCCAATGCCTCACGCCCGCGTTCCAGCAACAGGTCCGCCGATGCAGACCCGGACAAAGCCCACAGCGCCTTAAGCTGCCGGTCTAACCCCAGCGCCTGTTCCGGCGTCGACTGCGCCAGTTGTTCAAGCAATTCGGTTTCGTCCCGGGAATCGGCGGTCTGAGCGACACAAGGAATGGAAAACGTGACTAGCATTGCGGTTGCCGCAACGATACCTTTGAGATTTGTGTAATTAGTGCCCATAACAACGTTCAGTGTAGCGTAGCGCAGAAGGATGTCCATTCCTCGCGCTCAAATCAAAGTGAGGAGAATCATGAGCGACACTCTGGAGAAAGCCGCAGCAGCGCTGAACGAAAAACTGGACGGCAGCGGTTTTGGCGCATCGGCCAAATTTGCCATCGAAGGTCTTGGTTCGATTGTTCTGGACGGCAGCGGTGCACGCGTTGGCGATGAAGAAACCGACGTCACCATGAGCGCGGATGTCGACACGTTCGAACAAATTCTCAGCGGTGAGCTGAACCCGACCGGCGCGTTCATGGCCGGCAAACTCAGCGTTGATGGCGACATGAGTATCGCCATGCAGCTGGCATCGGCTCTGGCCTGATGAAAATGTCGCCGGCCCCTTTGTTTGAAGACGTGGCCGGCGCACCCTCCGGCGGAGTGGCGCACTGGTTGGACACCGAATATGGCGTGCGCATTCGCGCCGCCCACTGGTCGCCCAAAGACGAAGCCCGCGGAACGGTAATGATATTCCCGGGGCGAACAGAATATATCGAAAAATATGGCGAAGCTGCATCCGAATTTGTGGGCCGTGGCTATGCCGTTCTTTCGGTTGACTGGCGTGGTCAGGGGCTGGCGGATCGCCTGCTGGATGACAATCGTGTTGGACATGTCGACAAATTCACCGATTACCAACAAGACGTAAGGGCCGTTCTTGATCTGGCGCAGCGTCAGAACCTGCCAAAACCCTGGTATGTCATCGGCCACTCGATGGGCGGTGCAATCGGTTTGCGGGCGGTACTGGAAAACGACTGCTTTGCCGCCTGCGCCTTTACCGGGCCGATGTGGGGGATTTTCTTTACGCCACTGATGAAACCTCTTGGCCGGTTGACGGCTTATTGGGGACCTCGGTTTGGCCTTGGTGAAAAGACGCCCCCGACCACGTCGCTGGAAAGCTATGTTCTGTCCCAACCCTTTGACGGCAATGTACTGACCCGCGATCCCGACATGTACAAGATGATGCAGGATCAACTGGTCGCGCATCCTGAGCTGACCTTGGGCGCGCCGTCGACCATCTGGCTGCGCGAGGCGCTGGATGAGTGTTCGTGGCTGATGGCGCAGACCGCCCCTTCCACCCCTTGCTTGACCTTCCTTGGCTCGCATGAGCAGATCGTCGACCGCAAGGCGATCCGTGCGCGTATGGCGAATTGGCCAAATGGAACTCTGGTCGAAATTCCAGACGGTGAACACGAAGTGATGATGGAAGCGCCGGATGTCCGCGGCCCCGTATTTGACCAGCTTGCAGCCCATTTCGGCGCAGCCAGCACCGACCCTGAGGCAAAAGCGGCCCTGTCGAGCTAAGACCCTGCTTGTGATCCTTGAGCGTCGCGCCTAGATGTTTGCAAATGCAGATTTTCGAGGTGATCCATGCGCGACCTTCCCTTTCCCGTCCGTGACGCAAATGCAATCGGAGGAGCCGACAATCTTGGCGACCTGCCGGAATGGGACCTGACGGACCTTTACAGCTCTGAGGACGCGCCTGAACTGGCTGCCGATCTGGAATGGCTGGAAGGGGAATGTACTTCTTTCGCCGCCGATTACGAAGGTAAGCTGGCTGATTTGGATGCCGACGGCCTGCTGCAATGCGTTCTGCGCAACGAAAAGATCAACGCGATAGCCGGACGGATCATGTCCTTTGCCGGGCTTCGCTATTACCAACTGACCACGGATGCCGAGCGCGCAAAATTCCTGTCGGACATGCAGGAAAAGATCACGATCTTCACCACCCCGCTGGTCTTCTTCACATTGGAAATCAACCGCATCGACGACGAAGTGCTGAAGACGCATTTCGCGGAGAATGCTGATCTTGCCCGGTATGAGCCCGTATTCCGCCGTATCCGCGCGATGAAACCCTATCAACTGTCTGATGAACTGGAAAAGTTTTTGCATGACCTCGGTGTGGTTGGCGACGCATGGGAACGTCTTTTCGACGAAACCATCGCCGGACTGACCTTTACGGTCGACGGCGAAGAACTGAACATCGAAGGCACATTGAATTTCTTGACCGAGCAAGACCGCAACAAGCGCGAAGCAGCAGCGCGAGAGCTGGCCTCGGTCTTTCAGGACAACATCAAGACCTTTGCCCGCGTTCACAACACGCAGGCCAAGGAAAAAGAAATCTTGGACCGCTGGCGTAACATGCCGACCGCCCAAACCGGTCGCCATCTATCAAACGATGTCGAGCCTGAGGTGGTAGAGGCGCTGCGCGAGGCGGTTGTGGCCGCTTATCCCAAGCTGAGCCATCGCTATTACGAGCTAAAACGCAAATGGCTGGGGCTGGACGTCATGCAGGTCTGGGACCGCAACGCACCGCTGCCGATGGAAGACACGCGTGTCGTAGGCTGGGACGAGGCCGAGAAAACGGTGATGGACGCCTATAATGCATTCGATCCCCGCATGGGTGAGATCGCGGCCCCCTTCTTTTCTAAGGGCTGGATCGACGCGGCGGTGAAACCGGGCAAGGCGCCCGGTGCGTTTGCACATCCGACCGTGACTGACGTGCACCCCTATGTGATGCTGAACTATCTGGGTAAACCTCGCGATGTGATGACGCTTGCGCATGAGCTGGGCCATGGCGTTCATCAGGTACTGGCTGCAGATCAAGGTGAGATGTTGTCTTCGACCCCGCTGACTCTGGCCGAGACAGCGTCGGTGTTTGGCGAAATGCTGACCTTCCGCAAGATGCTGGATCAGGCCGATACGCCGGAACAGCGCAAGGTGCTGCTGGCCGGAAAAGTCGAGGACATGATCAACACGGTCGTCCGCCAAATCGCATTTTATGACTTTGAATGCAAACTCCACGCAGCCCGCCGCGAAGGTGAGCTGACGCCCGTCGACATCAACGCCCTTTGGATGAGCGTTCAGGCCGAAAGCCTTGGGCCCGCATTCGAGTTCATGGAAGGGTACGAGACCTTCTGGGCCTATATTCCGCACTTCGTCCACTCGCCCTTCTACGTTTACGCCTATGCGTTTGGCGATGGATTGGTCAACGCGCTCTACTCGGTTTACGAAAGCGGATCAGAAGGGTTCGAGGACAAGTACTTTGAAATGCTGCGCGCAGGTGGGTCAAAGCATCATAAAGACTTGCTGGCCCCTTTCGGGCTGGACGCGAGCGATCCAAAGTTCTGGGACAAAGGGCTAAGCATGATCTCGGGCTTCATCGACGAACTGGAAGCGATGGAAGACTGATCACGTCTGTTTCTTGGTCGTCAAAAAGACGGCGATCACAATCAGTACAGCACCTGTGGCCGCGATTGGCGTGATCGCGGCCCCCAAGAATATCGCCGCATTGATGAATGTGAACACGACCGAGGCCGCGAACATGAGTGTCGCGGTCAGAGTAGAGACACGCGTAGCAGCCTCGTACCACAGATAATATGCCAACGCCGTCGGCAAAACACCAAGAAGGATCAGGAACACAAGGTCTGTTGCCGTCGGCACCTGCATGGACAGTGCCGCGAATGGTAGCAACAGCAGTCCCGAGCACAAGAATATCCCGAATAGAAAATTCAAACGCTCGCCAGTGGATTTCGAGTTTCGCATTGCCCGGCTGCTTGCGATCAGGAATACAGCCCAACTCAGGCCCGCGCCGATTTCAAGAATATCGCCGAACAACGGTTCGCCAACGCCCTGAAAATCTTGAAAAACGGTCAGAAACACGCCCAAAATCGCGAGGCCCGTCGCCAGAACATCGGTTCGGGTAACGGGTGTTTCGGCGAAAAAGTACAAAAATACCAACACGAAGAACGGTGCCGTGTTCTCGAGCACCATGGCATTTGCCGCCCCGGTATGTTCCAGGCCTATGTGAAAGAGGATGTAGTTGATAACGGTGGACAAGACAGCAAGCTGAAAATAGCGATCGCGCCATCGGACTGACACCGGAACGTTCAAAACACGCAGCAGGCCATAGATCGCCAGCGCAGCAATAAACAGACGTGATACGGCGATCTGCATTCCACCAAGATCGTTGGTCAGAAACCGAACGATGACACTATGCGTGCCCCACAGGAACGCCGCCATAAACCCCAAAACCAGCCCGTTTTGCCATATCGATTGCTGGGTGCGGATGTCGGACAAGCGGTACCTCCGGCGTTATTTAAGCTGGCTGTCTTTCGACCCGCGCCGATTGATCCCAACGCGCGACTTGTAGGTCCCGTCGCGGTCTTGCTGACAATCCAGACACAGTTTCACGCCTGGAATGGCGGCCCGCCGCTTTTCAGGGATCGGTTCTTCGCACTCAGCGCAATGGGTCAGGCTTTGCCCCACAGGGCGCTTTTGGGCCTGCATGCGGGCAAGCTCGTCTGAAATTGACGCCTCGATCTGTTCACCCACCGCGCCATCGCGCGCCCAGCCGCCAGCCATTTGCACTCTCCTCATCCGGTACCCGTCAGGTTAGTCCAGTTGCGCGGCGGCGTGCAAGTCAGAGGGGTTCCGCGCCCTCGAAAACGCGGTCGATAACCTCTTGCGTGCCGCGCGAGAATTCAAGTGAGCATGGGTAATCTACACCGTCACGGACCGATCGGCAGAACGCTTCGACCTGCAGCTTGTAGTGATCGTCGCCGGGAAAACGCGTGACCTGCACTTCCAGACCGGGGCGATGCAATTCCACGCGCGCCTCGCCGAAAACCCGCGCGTTGAACGGTGCCGTAAGGCGGATTACACCCCCTTCGCCGTGAAACACCATTTCCTGATGCGGATGCATTCGGATGGAGACATAGCTGGAATAGCTGAAATCTGGGAACTGCGCACGAATTTCGGTAAAGGCATCAATGCCGTCTTCCCAGCGGATTGCGGACTGCACCGAAACGGGTTCCTGCCCCGTTGCAAACCGGGCACTTCCGATTACGTAGACGCCGATATCGCGAAGGCCACCGCCGCCAGTCTCAGCCCGATTTCGGATGTTTCCGGTGTCGGTGCGATTGTCGAAACTGAATGCGCCGGTCACATGCGCCAGCTTCCCAATCGCTCCGTCCGCAATAAGATTGCGCGTGAACTGCCACTGGGGGTGGTGCACGATCATATACGCTTCGGCCGCGAGCAGCCCAGTTTGGTCACGTTTCGCAATCAACGCATCGAATTCAGCGGCCTGCATCGTCATCGGCTTTTCGCACAATACGTGCTTGCCAGCCTCGAGCGCCTTCAGGCTCCATTCCACGTGCAGATGATTGGGCAGCGGGATATAGACGGCCTCGATGTTCGGATCCCCCAACGTCGCCTCATAGTCGTCATAGACTTTCAGATCAGGGCAAAACGCCTGAAACGGCTGGGCTTTATCTGCGCTGGACGTGGCAAGCCCGGCTAAACGCGAACCATTTGCCGCATGGATCGCCGGAGCCATATAGCGACGCGCGAAATTGGCAGCGCCCAAAACGCCCCATTGAACAGGTTTTTGCATGTGTCTCCTCCCAATCCAGTCTCAGCCGGCCCGTGCCGCCGTGACCTCTTTATCAACCAGTGGACGTTAAGTCAGGCTTTTCTCGGCAGGCATTCTCCGTAACCTAGCGCCAACAACGAGAGGGAGAGCAAATGCGCAGGTTTTTCAAATGGGTTGGTATCCTGATCGCCGTCACGGTGGTTATCGGGGCGTTGGTTTTCTTCGTGTTTCTACCACCTTACATCGAAGCGGAACGCAACAATGTTATTGCGCACGCCCCCTACGATGTGACGAATGATGCCGCCGCCTTGCACGAAACCCTCATCGTCGGTGATCTTCACGCCGACCCATTGCTGTGGAGCCGGGACCTGACTGAGCGTGGTACACGCGGACAGGTCGATATCCCGCGCCTGATCGAAGGAAACGTGGCCCTGCAGGTTTTCACCGCTGTAACGAAATCCCCGGCGGGCCAGAACTATGAAGCCAATTCCGCGGAGTCGTTTGACAACATCACCCTTCTGGCCGTCGGTCAGTTATGGCCGCTGCGTACATGGGGCAGTCTGAAGGAACGCGCGATATATCAGGCAGAAAAGCTCCACCAGTTCGAGGCCGCGTCCAATGGCCAGCTTAAAGTCGTTAAGACACGCGGTGATCTGGAACAGGTGCTTGAAGCGCGCGCCGCGGGCAAGCCAATCGTAGGCGGAATTCTGGGCATCGAAGGTAGTCATCCACTGGAAGGTGATTTGGCCAATCTCAATGACATTTTTGACGCCGGGCATCGGGTGTTCGGGCTTCACCACTTTTTCGACAACGAACTGGGTGCATCGCTTCACGGGCAGGCAAATACCGGACTGTCAGATTTCGGACGTGAGGTCGTAGCAGAGTTGGCAGCGATGCCAGTTGTGATCGACCTTGCGCATTCCAGCCCGCAGGTCGCGCGGGACGTGATCGCAATGACAGACGTCCCCCTGATCGTCAGCCACGGTGGGTTGCATGGGTTCTGCCCCGTCAAACGGAACTACCCTGACGATCTGATGCTGGATATTGCCGAAACCGGGGGCGTCATCGGCATGGGATATTGGGCGGACGTCACCTGTGGGGACATCACGCCAACCGGTATCGCCAAGATGATCAAGGCCGCCGTTGAAACGGTTGGCGAAGACCATGTTTCGCTTGGGTCAGATTATGACGGTTCGGTCGAGACCGCGTTTGACACATCCGAACTGGCGGCTCTGACCTCTGCCCTACTTTACGAAGGGTTGACCGAGGATCAAATCCGCAAGGTGATGGGCGGAAACATGGTGCGCGTGTTCAGGCAACAGCTTGCCCAGTAACAAAAAAAGCCCGCCAACTTCGGCGGGCTTTTCCAGAATTAGGGTGGCTTAAACCGTTCCCAACATTCCCTTTTCACGCGCGAGATCACGCATCTTTTTCTGCAGCTTTTCAAACGCGCGCACCTCAATCTGACGAATGCGCTCACGGCTGACATTGTACTGCGTGCTCAACTCTTCCAGCGTGACGGCCTGATCCATCAGACGGCGCTGAGTCAGAATGTCCTTCTCGCGGTCATTCAGAACCTCCAAAGCAGCAGCCAGCAGCTCGCGCCGTGCGTCCAATTCATCACGCGCCTCATAGTCACCAGCTTGGTCGGCATCTTCGTCCTCAAGCCAGTCCTGCCACTGCATGGTGCCTTCGCCTTCGGACCCAACCGTCGCGTTGAGCGAAGCATCGCCACCGGACATCCGGCGGTTCATGCTGATCACTTCCTCTTCGGTCACGCCCAGATCGTTGGCGATCTGTGTCACGTTTTCGGGACGCAAGTCGCCCTCTTCCAACGCGCCGATACGGGCTTTGGCCTTGCGCAGGTTAAAGAACAGCTTTTTCTGCGCCGAAGTCGTACCCAACTTCACCAGCGACCACGACCGCAGGATATACTCCTGAATCGAGGCACGAATCCACCACATCGCATAGGTCGCCAGGCGAAAGCCCTTTTCAGGGTCAAACCGTTTCACGGCTTGCATCAGACCCACATTAGCCTCAGAGATCACCTCGGCCTGAGGCAATCCATAGCCGCGATAGCCCATGGCGATCTTGGCCGCCAATCGCAGGTGCGATGTGACCATTTTATGCGCAGATTCAGTATCTTGCTCCTCCACCCAACGTTTGGCGAGCATGTATTCTTCTTCCGGCTCCAGCAGGGGAAATTTGCGAATTTCCTGCATATAGCGGTTCAGTCCGCCTTCCGGCGTCGGCGCGGGGAGATTTGCGTAATTTGCCATGTTTCATGTCCCTCCGACAGATGTTTAGCTCGTTAACATAGGATATGGGAGGTCATCCCGATCCATTCAAGAGGTACCTTTAACAGTTTGGAATTAACGATCTATAAAGGAAAGATAAGAACGCGTTACTCACAATGGTTTGCACATTATGACAGTGGCGCGCGAAGCCGATCAATCAGATTCTCCATGTCTTTGGGAAGATTTGCCTCAAACCGCAAAGATTCGCCTGTGACCGGGTGCTCAAAACCCAAAACAGCCGCGTGCAGGGCCTGTCTGGGAAAGGCGCGCACCGCCTCGGCAGTTGCGGGATCAAAGGCTTTGACGGCCAGCTTTCGCTTGCCTCCATAGACCGGATCACCGACCAAACCGTGCCCCACATGCGCCATATGGACTCGGATTTGATGCGTGCGCCCCGTTTCCAGCCAGCATTCGATCAGGGCCAACCCAGCAGGAGCGCCAAAAGTCTCAACGACCCGCGCCCGCGTAACCGCGTGCCTGCCACCATGAAACAGAACGGCCTGCCTTTGACGATCCGTCTTGTGGCGGGCCAGTTGCGTGGTCAGACGCATGACATTGCCGGGCTCAAAACTGACCCCTTTGACCCCACGCAATCTGGGGTCGTTCGCATCCGGCACCCCGTAACAGATAGCACGGTAATACCTCTCGACCGTATGCGCCTCAAACTGGGCGGCTAAACCGTGATGCGCTGCGTCTGATTTAGCGACGACCAACAAACCACTGGTTTCTTTATCAATTCTATGGACGATGCCGGGGCGCTTCACACCACCGACGCCGGACAAATCCGATCCGCAATGATGCAGCAGCGCGTTTACCAGCGTCCCGTTCGGAGACCCCGGCGCTGGATGAACCACCATCCCCGCCGGTTTATTGATAACGATCAAGTCATCGTCTTCAAACACGACATCCAAGGGAATTTCTTCGGGTCCGATATGGCTATCCTCGGCTTCTGCGACGGTTATCTTGACCGTGGCCCCTTCTGTGACCTTGGCCTTAGGATCCGTGACCTGAGAACCGTCAACCAGAACAGCGCCGCTTTCGATCAGACGCCCCAACCGGGTACGCGAAAGGTTTTCCTCGGCTGGCACATCACGCGAAAGCGCCTTATCAAGGCGTGACGGCGGATCAGCCGCGATGTGAAATTCAATCTGGCGAGTGCCCATGACTGTCCCTTCCGAACCCCAAGAACCGCTGGAAACGCCGCAGATCAGATTGTTGCGGCGAATGGTCATGCTGCTGACCGCGGTGATGATTGGCGGCGTTCTAGTGACATTCGCCCTGATTGTCATCCGGCTATCGGACCGAACCCCCACTCTGCCCGACCAGATTGAACTGCCGGGCGGCGCAAAGGCACAGGCTGTGACGATTGGCAACAATTGGTACGCGGTCGTGACCGATGACAATCGTATTTTGATATTTGACAAAACAACCGGAAAGCTGCGCAGCGAAGTTCAGGTCGAGTAACGCTTTGGAAGGACAGGCTGTGTTTGATTTGGTCTGGTTGCGTCTGATCGAACCATTATGACAACCTCAAGGCAGAGTGCCCCGCAGTTTGCGCCATCAGGCTTCCATCAAAAGGTTCAAAAATACCCGCTTTCGCCAGATTGTGGAATTTAACTTGAGCATTGAATTTGCTACTGAATGTCCGTGAACATCACTATGCGCGAAAAACCTCGAACCGCTTGGATCGGGAAAGACCCTCGTAAGAACTGTTTATCGCCGGAACCGATAGGCATGGAGAAATAATGCCCAAACACCGTTTCACGATCATGTCCATGATGAAGGATGAAGGTCATTCGTTGGTGGAATGGGTCGCCTATCACAAGCACATAGGTTTCGATAATATTGTCGTTTACACAAACGACTGCACCGACGGCACAGACGACATGCTGATCCGTCTGCAAGAGCTGGGATGGGTGCAACACTTCCGCAACGACGTACCCGAGGGGCGCAAACCGCAGCCAAATGCCCTTGCGCTTGGAACCAGAAATCCGGAAGTGACCGACAGCGAATGGATTCTGACGATGGACGCGGACGAATTCCTTTCCATCAAAGTTGGGCGCGGCTGGATCACAGACCTTGTGGAAAACATTGACCCCAAGGCAGATGGGATTGCCATTACCTGGCGCTTTTTCGGATCGAATGACCTGACGCGATGGGACCCAGGGTTGGCAATCGAATCTTACACCCGATCCGCGCCGGATAGGTTTCCAAAAGGCTGGGGGGTGAAAACCCTCTTCAAGCCATATCGGGACATGAAACTTGGCATCCACCGACCGCACATAAAGAAAGCCAAGAAACTTCCCGCCAACGCCAAACTGCTGTTGGACCAGTTCTGGTTAAACGGATCAGGCGATCCCATGCCGCACGAGTTTTCTTTGTCAGGCTGGCGCTCTACGAAACCGACCTTGGGGTATGACTTGGTCGAGATGAACCACTATGCGGTCAAGTCATACGAGTCATATTTGCTCAGGCGCATTCGGGGCAATGTGAACAACAAACCAGACAAGTATAACGCCGCCTATTTCGCGCTTTTTGATCGAAACGAGTCCGAAGCCACCAACGTGAAGCGTCATATTCGCGCGACCAAGCGAAAAATCGAAGCGATCCTGGCCGACCCGATAATGCGGGAACTGCAGGACAAAGCAATCCACCACCATGAGAACCGCGTTCGACAACTGCGCGCCACCGAAGAATATGAAGGATGGCTGGAAGAGTTGAAGACAGCGGGTCAGGTTCCGCTGAATAAGCTTGACGAAGTTCTCTTTGTTCAACACTTGCCAAAAGAATGGCAGTTGAAGGTCAAGGAGCTGCAGGCACAAGGAGTATCCGACAGCGAGATTGCCAAAATGATCGCTCAGACTCAGACGGCGAAAAAAGGTCAAACGCGCCGCGAGTTGCTTGAACTTTCCGGCAAGACCCCGGCAAACGACCTTGAAGGCGACGAACCGGGGGCCGACAACCGAATGGATGACGAAAACGTCCCGGACAATCCATTTATGAACACTGAGGCTGCCGCAGGTTTGGGTGTACCATTGTCCAAGGACCGCACCCTTAAAATGGCGTTGGCTGCTCAAGCGTCAGATGAGGCCGACAACCGCGTTTCTGACGTGGTAGGTAAAGCCCAATCCGTGAAACACGCAGTTGGCAGATACAGTGCCAAGGGGGCATTGAAACGACCGACCAACGGGGATGAGGATGAAAACTGAAGACACCCCCCCGAACGCAGGCCGCAAGCTGTTGCTTTCTACGGTAAAAAACGAAGGAATATACCTGCTGGAATGGCTGGCCTATCACAAATCAATTGGCATTGACGATTTCTGCATCTTTTCCAACGACTGCAGCGATGGCACCAATCTAATGCTCAACCGCCTTGATCAATTGGGGGTGGTCCGTCACTTTGATAACCCCATCGGCCCGAGGATGGACCCGCAGCGCGCTGCCTACTCACGAGCGAACCGAATGGACTGGGTGCGGGATGCCGATTGGGTGCTCATACTTGACGCAGATGAATTCCTTAACGTCCACGTAGGCGATCGCAGCTTAGATGCACTGATCGACAATTGTGGCGCGCCAGACGCGATATCCGTTAACTGGCGCCTTATGGGGTCATGTGGGCTGGAACATTGGGACCCAGAGGCCCTAGTCACGGAACGCTTCACGCGCGGATCAACTTTCGAGGCCCCTGAAAACGGTTTGGTCTGGGGTTTCAAAACGCTATTCCGCCCTTCAACGTTCGACTATTTCGGAGTGCACCGCCCCCGCTTTTTCAAACACCGCGAGATCGAGCCAGACATGGCGCGTTGGACAAACGCGGACGGAAAGCCAATGGGCGGGAATATTCTTCAAAAAGGATGGCGCGGCAACAGAGACAACGTCACAGGCAAAACTGCACAAGTAAATCACTATGCGGTCAAAAGCCGGGAAGAGTTTTTGCTCAAGCGGTTACGTGGAACTGCCAATTCAAAAAACAAAGACCGCATCGACATGGAGTATTTTGGGAAATACGACATCAACACAAGCCATGACGATTCAATCGACACCTCAGCCATTCGTTCAATTATGTCTGATTGGCTGAAAGATGGCGATCTGGCGGCTCTGCTTCGATCCTGCCACGACTGCGCGCGACGTGTTCTGGATTATCAACTTGAGGCGCCCGAGTTTCGAGAGTTTGTGGATTCTGGGTATTTTCCGAAACCGGAAGCTGAAACTTCATGAAGCATGGGTCGTTGCATCTTTGATGCAAGCCAAAGTCACGGCGCATTTGAATCCGACCGATTGCGGCGCGACACACCGAGCCACGCTATTCCGGTTTTTCGACGGCAATTATGCGAAGATTTGACTGCTTGGCGGGCAGGTCTTCACCCAATCCGAGTTACTTTCATAGCCAAGCTTCCTCAGAGCACCACCATAGCGCGCTTCATATACCTCGGCGACTTCACGTGGCAGTTTGCTTTGCCACTGCGCTTTAGCCCCTGACCCGATATGCAACGAAATCCGTTCCGCTCGGTCAGTTTTCTTTTTCAAGCCCCCAAACAAAGAGTGCTTCCAATAGGACCGCACGGCTTTGTCGATATCCAATCCTTCAATGTCAAAATTTCTAAGGATTTTTCGGAACAAATCACACGTCGAGTCTTCGATCAAATCCTCGTACTTCACGTCTATCGCGTTCTCATGACCATATGGCCAAGCCATCATTTCGGTCAGAGTTTGATGGTGCTTGTTTTCCATTTCAAACATGAGCTTGTCGAGCTCATTTGGCAGGCTTGAAATATACTCTTTGTAAGTCTTGCCATCCCATTCAGCTCTTGCCTCTCGCAGAAACTTCTCATTGCCGGTCGGCGCTATCTGGTGATAGCGGGTGCCGGACAGCAGCACATCACGCGGGTCTCGGATAACGTGCAGAAATCTGGCGTGACCCAGCTCCAGGAGCTCTCTGGGAAATTTAGACGACCAATTCACAATAATCTGTGGCCCTGTCTCAGCCGCGTCAGCAAGTCTTTTCGCTCTGTAGCACTGCATAAATGGGATGGATTGATCTTGATGGATTTCACGAAAAACCTTTCGCATCCAAATCGTGCCAGTCTTGTGATGTGTACCGACGCACAAAAATCTAGGCTTCATCGCAGAAAGTTCTCTTGAGTTGATGTTCTGAACACGTCAATTCGCTGTTGCGTTGAGCCCAGCGCCTGACACGGCATTTCCTGGAAATTGTGTTCAGATACCAAAAGCATTTAAGGCACTAATAAAAAAGACGAGTGACCGCCTCAACCAATTCGTCATGCACGGCGTGCTTAATGGTGCCCTATGAACAATCAGCGCTATTCACTGCGCGAAAAGGATGACAAAATAACGACTTATGACAGCCTAGTCACGCATGGCATGAAAACCTATGAAAACCTGGAGGATTGTACTGGTGCGGTCGAGAAGACTCGAACTTCCACGGGTGTTACCCCACAGCGACCTCAACGCTGCGCGTCTACCAATTCCGCCACGACCGCACTGTATGTGACTTGGTAGAGGCGCGTATAGACGGTGCGGAACGGGATGTGAAGAGGCAAAAAACAAGCCGGATTGAATTCCTTTTCGACCTTCATATCTGTATCACAGATTTCACTTTGCCACCTGATCCGGAGATGCATCATGACTTCAACAGACACGCGCCCGATCATCCAGATCGACATTGTCTCGGATGTGGTATGCCCTTGGTGTATTGTCGGCTTCCGGCAGCTTGATCTGGCACTGCAGCAAGAGGGGGTGCTTGCCCAACTCCGATGGCACCCGTTTGAATTGAACCCTGCTATGGGGGCCGACGGGCAAAACCTGCGCGAGCACATGGCTGAGAAATACGGGTCTACGGCCGAGCAAAGTCAGCAGGCGCGTGATCGGTTGACGCAGATCGGCGCAGAGTTGGGTTTCTTATTTAATTTCAACGAAGAGTCCCGAATCTACAATACCTTTGCCGCACACCAGCTTTTGGACTGGGCCGAAGCCCAAGGGCGTCAACACCCGCTAAAGATGGCTCTGTTTCAGGCATATTTCACCGACCAAAAGGATGTTTCCGATCCCAAAGTCCTTCTCGACGCTGTTGAAGCCGTCGGATTGGACAGGGTCGCCGGACAGCAGGTCCTTTCCTCTGGTGCCCACGTGCAACCAGTGCGACAGAAGCAGGAATTCTGGACAAGTCGCGGCATCTCGGGCGTGCCTTCGATGGTGTTTGGCGGCAAGTACCTTGTGACAGGGGCGCAGGGCCAAGATACCTATGCGCAAATCCTTAGGCGCTGTTTGGCAGAGGCGGCGTAACCCCTTTTCCTGCCTGATACCGCGCGGTAAGAGACCTCATGGAATGGAAAATAACTGACGGCTTGACCGACTATGACGATGCCGTGGCCTTTATGGAGGCGCGGGTAACGGCAATTGCGGCCGGTGAAGCAGATGAATGCGTCTGGCTGCTCGAGCACCCCCCGCTCTATACCGCAGGAACATCCGCCCGGATCGAAGACCTGACCGATCCTGATCGGTTTCCCGTTTACGAAAGCAAGCGCGGCGGTGAGTACACGTATCATGGCCCCGGCCAGCGAGTTGCCTATGTCATGCTTGACCTGAACAAACGCGGGAAAGACGTCCGGCGCTTTGTAAAACAGCTAGAAGCCTGGGTGATCGCGTCACTTGCGGAATTCAATGTCAAAGGTGAAATCCGGGATGGTCGCGTCGGTGTTTGGGTGCGCCGGGATGACAAGCCTTTGACAGCTTCGGGCGCCCCGGTCGAGGACAAGGTGGCAGCGATTGGCTTGCGACTACGCAAATGGATCAGCTTTCACGGAATCTCGATCAACGTGGAACCTGATCTTGATCATTTCTCAGGGATCGTGCCATGCGGGATTTCCAAACATGGTGTAACGTCTTTGGTCGACTTGGGACTGCCTGTCACGATGGCAGACATGGATGCCGCACTACAGAAAACCTTTTCCCAAATATTCGAAACGATAAGGGCCTGACGTCATAAACCGAATCGTTTCGCGACTCCAATTGATTAACAATCCACACCCCAGCTTGCGCTCTGTTTCCAAAGCGCGCCCAAAACTCGCGCAAAAGCCGAGTGAATCATGACAATTGTCTGTCCAACCCCACTCAAATGAATACAGGCCCGAGATTTACGGTTAGACTGATTTCACCGTTCTAGAGTGAGTGGTGTGTTAAACCGGTAATCGTGGGATTTCTGCGAAAACGGAAAAGTTTTTTTTACGAGTCTGCCGTTCCGACCCCAAATCGGAACGGCAATTCATTTCTGGGGCATCCACCCTCCGGACTTCGCGCATCCGGCTTTCCCAAACTTTCTCACTTTGGCCGAAGCCGCATCAACTGCCCAAGGCCCGCAAGAAGTTCCGACTACCCGGTGATCAAGTGCGTGACGTTCAGCCAACAGCAGTTCTGATTTTTTCGGCGTGCTCCGCGATCAGGTCGAAATCCCCCATTGTTCCGGGCGCACGCAAAGCAACATCTTCGTGGCGAGGAAGAACGTGGAAATGCAGATGGAACACCTCCTGCCCTCCGGCCGTTTCGTTGAATTGCTGGATCGTTACTCCGTCAGCGTCAAAGGCCTTCACCACCGCCTTGGCCAGTTTCTGAACAGTGGCCATCACTGATGCCAGTTGCTGCGGAGATGCATCCAGCATATTGCGGCACGGCGTTTTGGGTATCACCAACAGGTGACCGTCCGATCGGGGCATAATGTCCATGAACGCAAGTGTATCGTCATCCTCGTAAACGCGGTTCGCGGGGATCTCCCCCTTCAGGATCTTGGCAAAGATGTTTTCTGGATCGTAAGCGGTCATGTCAAATCTCCGATTTCGGCGTTACGCCCAGTTCTGCGTTTCGTCCGCACCAGGGTCAAGCGAAGAAACCTCTGTAACGCGCAGCGCTTGAATTTTGGCAACCGATACCCAACTGAAAGGTGAATTTAGCCGACAATGCACGTTTCGGGCCCCTGCCCGCGACAATTAATCTTGATCCAGATCAAACTCGACCATTGAAGGCGTCCTCTTCGCATTCTAAAACCAGCAGGAATCCCGCGCGCCGGAGAGGTCCGGCTGCGCGGTAGAATTGTAACAGGAGGCACCTAATGGCAGACGCAGCCATTCATGGTCACGATCATGAAGACCAGCGTGGGTTCTTTACCCGCTGGTTCATGTCGACCAACCACAAGGACATCGGGATTCTGTACCTGATCTTCTCGGCGCTGGCCGGGTTTATCTCGGTGGCGATGACCGTCTATATGCGGCTCGAACTGATGCACCCCGGTGTGCAGTACATGTGCCTCGAAGGGTTCATGGCCGACCCATGTACCCCCAATGGACACCTGTGGAATGTGATGATCACATATCACGGCGTTCTGATGATGTTCTTCGTTGTCATCCCTGCCCTGTTTGGCGGATTTGGCAACTATTTCATGCCGTTGCAGATCGGCGCGCCGGATATGGCGTTCCCGCGGATGAACAACCTGTCCTTCTGGCTGTATGTCGCTGGTACCTCGCTGGGTGTGGCCTCGTTGCTGAGCCCCGGTGGCAATGACCAGCTCGGTTCAGGCGTTGGCTGGGTGCTTTACCCGCCGCTGTCCACGACCGAAGGCGGCATGTCCATGGACCTTGCGATCTTTGCCGTGCACGTATCGGGCGCCTCCTCGATCCTCGGCGCGATCAACATGATCACCACGTTCCTGAACATGCGTGCCCCGGGCATGACCCTGTTCAAGGTGCCGCTGTTCAGTTGGTCGATCTTCATCACCTCGTGGCTGATTCTTCTGTCGCTGCCGGTTCTGGCAGGCGCGATCACCATGCTGCTGATGGACCGCAACTTTGGCTTCACCTTCTTTGATCCAGCCGGTGGCGGTGACCCGATCCTGTATCAGCACATCCTGTGGTTCTTCGGCCACCCGGAAGTGTACATCGTTATCCTGCCCGGATTCGGCATCATCAGCCACGTGATCGCCACCTTCTCGCGCAAGCCGATCTTCGGTTACCTGCCGATGGTCTGGGCGATCATTGCGATCGGTGTTCTGGGCTTTGTCGTCTGGGCGCACCACATGTACACCGTTGGCATGTCGCTGCGTCAGCAGGCCTACTTTATGCTGGCAACGATGGTCATCGCGGTTCCAACCGGCGTTAAGGTCTTCTCATGGATTGCAACCATGTGGGGCGGCTCGATTGAGTTCAAGACGCCGATGCTGTTCGCCTTCGGCTTCCTATTCCTGTTCACCGTTGGCGGTGTGACCGGTGTTGTTCTTTCTCAGGCCGGTATCGACCGTGCTTATCACGACACCTACTACGTCGTGGCGCACTTCCACTACGTGATGAGCCTGGGCGCCGTCTTTGCGATCTTCGCGGGCGTATACTTCTACTTCTCGAAGATGACGGGTCGCCAGTACTCGGAATTCTGGGGCAAGGTTCACTTCTGGCTGTTCTTCATCGGCGCCAACCTGACATTCTTCCCGCAGCACTTCCTGGGCCGTCAGGGGATGCCGCGTCGGTATATCGACTACCCCGAGGCATTCGCTCAGTGGAACTTTGTCTCGTCGATTGGTGCGTTCATCTCGTTCGCTTCGTTCCTGCTGTTCTTCGGCATCGTGATCTACGCCCTGCTGCGCGGCGCAAAAGAAACACGCCCGAACCCGTGGAACGAATACGCAGACACGCTGGAATGGACCCTGCCCACCCCGCCGCCCGAACACACGTTCGAGCAGCTTCCAAAGCAGGAAGACTGGGACAAAGGCCACGCGCACTGATCCCTTCCATTAAGAAACAAATAGAGCCCCGCCTCGTGCGGGGCTTTTTCATTACCCGTCGGTAACGCGCGTTGGACAGATGCTCCGAGACTCCCAAAAAGATCGCAATTTGAAGTTCATGATGTTTCAGAAGATTGGCGGACCTTCACATCAGTCCACCATGTGCAAAACGTTGCTATCGACATGCGTAAGGCAATCGGTGAGCGAGGTCATGCCCATGGGACGCATGAATGGCACCCTGCACTGGCCCTTTTGGAAAATCGCCAAACGGCAGAGATCGAAAAAATCCAAAAATTAGGCTATTATGGAAACTGAAACTCTGAGATCGGGGTGATCTAATGCCCGAAATTGATTTTTGGTATTCCATTGGCAGTACGTACAGCTTCCTGACGATCATGCGCTTGGACGACTGGTGCGCTGAGAATGATGTCGCAGTTGCGTGGCGCCCTTTCAATGTCCGAAGCGTCATGTCCGAACAGAAGAACATCCCATTTGCTGGTAAGCCTGTTAAGTCGGCGTATATGTGGCGCGATATCGAGCGGCGAGCTGCCAAGTATCATATCCACGCCCGTCTGCCTGCGCCCTATCCAATTTCTGACCTCGAACTTGCCAATCAGGTCGCCTTGATGGGAATACAGGATGGATGGGGCAAGAGCTTTACACAAAACCTCTACCGGATCTGGTTCGAAGACGGCATCGAAGCTGGCAGCGAGGCGGCAATTTCCGAGGCTCTTTTACGGTGCCAGCAAGACCCTCGTCTGACTCTGGCACGTGCCCGCAGCCCTCATGCGGTTTCAGCACTGGAATTCGAAACTGACCGCGCCTCCCGTCTTGGCGTATTCGGCGCGCCCAGCCTTGTCGTGCGGGGCGAGGTTTTCTGGGGCGACGACCGGCTGGACGACGCCTTGTCATGGTCGCGCGTAGGTCACGTTGTGTGATCATTTGGCGTCGACTTTGCATTGCAAGACGTTATTTTTTGACCATGCCCTACCGATGGAATCAAACCTCTGGATCGAATCTGGAACTGCGCCTGTGGCCGCATAACTCACTGCCGCCAAAATGGGCTATGCGTGTTGTTCTGGCGGTCTTTTTGTTCGGTCTCATCCCCATGATGGCAGTTCTGGGTTCCGTGCTGTTATGGGGTTTGCTGCCATTCCTGCTGCTGACAGTGGTCGGATTGTGGTTGGCGATACAGTCGAACTATCGTTCCCGCAGCGTTTTTGAGGTATTCACTCTGACAGGTACGCAGGCCCGGCTTGTCCATCACCATCCCGGCCGAGGGTCACAGGAATGGACCTGCAACCGATACTGGGCGCGCCCTGAGATGCACAAGCATGGCGGCCCCGTACCCAACTATGTCACGCTGAAGGGCGACGGGCGCGAAGTGGAAATCGGGTCTTTCCTGACCGAAGAAGAACGGATCGCCCTGTATGACGATCTGACAGAGAAACTGCGCGACCCGGTCGCGCAGTAACGTCGTGTTTGAGGCGAAAGCGGTCAGCAGCCGCCGCTTGCAGCCGCGCAGAGCTGATCTTTGACCATCGGTCCCACTTTGCCGAAATCCATTTGGCCAGTGTAGCGCGACTTCAGCTCGCCCATCACTTTGCCCATATCCCGAATCGAACCAGCGCCTGTTGACGAGATTGCCGTCTGGATGGCCTGAGAGACCTCATCTTCATCCAGTTGTTTGGGCAAAAATTCCTCGATAACTTCGACTTCGCGAAGCTCACGCTCGGCAAGGTCCAACCGCCCGCCCTCTTCATAGGCGCGCGCGCTTTCCTTGCGCTGTTTGGTCATTTTGCCAAGGATTTCAAGAACCTCGGCATCGCCGCAGCCCTTCGCCTCTTCGTTGTCAGAGGCACGTGACGCAATGTCACGATCCTTGATCGCGGCATTAATCAGCCGCAGCGTCGACAGACGCTCGGCCTCCTTATCTTTCATTGCCTGCTTCAGGGCTGAGTTCACCCTTGATCGCATATCCATATGATCTGTCCATCCCCATGGAAAAGGAACCACGACCATATCTAAACAAAAAGCGTGATACAACAGGGAAGAAATATGGCTAACCTATTGATTTTTAACAATAGCACAAAACTTGAACAGACTTGACCCAAGCGCCCAAGCCCCTTAGGTATGCGCCGATTTACCCTGCAAGAGAGTCGCCCCATGTCGCAGAACGCCCCGACCAAGCCCACCGCATGTCTGGCATTGGCCGACGGAACATTGTTCTACGGGATGGGCTTTGGCGCCACCGGACAGACCGTGGCCGAACTGTGCTTTAACACCGCCATGACCGGCTATCAGGAAATCATGACGGACCCGTCCTATGCCGGTCAGATTGTCACCTTCACCTTCCCCCATATCGGCAATGTCGGGGTGAACCCCGAAGATGACGAAACCGCTGACCCTGTTGCAGCCGGGATGGTGGTCAAATGGAACCCGACCGAGCCATCAAACTGGCGCGCGGCGGAAGAACTGAAAACCTGGCTGGCCCGTCGCGGACGTATTGCTATTGGCGGCGTGGACACCCGCCGCCTGACCCGCGCGATCCGTCAGCAGGGAGCGCCGCATGTCGCGCTGGCTCATAACCCTGAGGGGAATTTCGATATCGAGGCTCTGGTGGCGGCCGCACGCGGGTTTGCCGGACTGGAAGGCATGGATCTGGCAAAGGAAGTGACCTGCGCCCAGAGCTATCGGTGGGACGAGATGCGTTGGGCCTGGCCCGATGGCTACGCCCGTCAGGACGCCCCTGTGCACAAGGTTGTGGCCCTGGACTTCGGTGCCAAGCGCAACATCCTGCGCTGCCTTGCCACCGCAGGATGCGACGTTACAGTTTTGCCGGCCACGGCAACAGCAGCCGAAGTGCTTGCGCACGAACCCGACGGGGTGTTCCTGTCGAACGGTCCGGGCGATCCTGCGGCGACCGGCGAATACGCCGTGCCGATGATCAAAGAGGTGCTAGAAACCACCGACCTGCCCGTCTTTGGAATCTGCCTCGGTCATCAGATGCTGGCCTTGGCGCTGGGTGGTCAGACCGTCAAGATGAACCACGGCCACCACGGAGCAAACCACCCCGTCAAGGACTTGGATACTGGCAAGGTCGAGATTACCTCGATGAACCACGGATTTGCTGTCGACGCGCAATCACTGCCCGAAGGTGTCGTGGAAACCCATCGCTCGCTGTTTGACGGGTCGAACTGCGGTATTCGTATGAAAGATCGCCCTGTTTACTCGGTGCAATACCACCCCGAAGCATCACCTGGTCCACAGGACAGTTTCTACCTGTTCGAGCGGTTCGCCGAGGCGATGGCGAACCAAAAAGCAAAGGTATAAGGGCTGCTTTAGTTAGAATTAACCCGCTGTTAACCTTAATATAACAACCCTGACACCGGTTTTACGTGTCAGGGTTTTTTATGGTTGAACTGAACCTGCAACACTTTGCGCAGGCGGCGCCTATTCCTGTGCAGGTCAGAAAACCTTTGGGCATCTGCCTGCTTGAGAGTGGCCTGATTACTCAGGCGCAGTTGGACAAAGCGCTGGATCTCAGATCCCGGCAGGATGTGCCACTGGGCGAGATTCTTGTGGCCGAAGGCTGGGTCAACCGCCGCGACGTGATGAACGCGCTTGCTGACCAAAACCATCTTCAATTTGCTGATCTGATCGCATCCCCGCCTTCTCTTGAGCTTTGCCAGATAAAACCCGTTCGCTTCTGGCTTGAACATAACGCGATCCCTTGGAAACAGGTGGGCCCATTCCTTTTGGTGGCGACTGCCAAGCCGGATTGCTTTGAAACAGTTCGAGCGCACTTGGACAAAGTCGGCCTTACTGTCCTGCCCGTCCTTGCGGCGACAGATGATATCGACGGCACGATTGCCGCTACGTTTTCGCCCCAACTGGCAGCGGATGCCGAGACCCGAGTGGATGCAAAGCATAGCTGTCGATCCTGGGCACGTCGCGCACGGATTAAACCACTTGCAGCCCTGATCGCTGTGGTGGCGATTTTCGCAGCGTTACCAAAAATCGGACTGATGTTCTTCGTGACACTCGCGGTCTGCTCACTGATCTTGTTTTTTGCACTACGGTTAAGCGGCTTGCTGAGTTTTCTGCACCAGAGGTTTCAGACCCCCAAAAGCGCCCCGAAACCCTTGCCGCAGCCCCTTCCCCGTGTGTCGATCATGGTGCCTCTGTACAAGGAAGAAGAAATAGCAGACGCCCTGATACGACGGTTGCAACGCCTGACATATCCCAAGGCCTTATTGGACGTCATTTTGGTTCTTGAGGCATCCGACGATGTCACACGCGCGGCGCTTGCGCATGTCGACCTGCCGTCTTGGATCAGGTCCGTCGAAGTTCCGGCATCAAGCGGGCTGACAACGAAACCCCGGGCAATGAACTATGCACTCGATTTTTGCAGGGGCGACATTCTGGGTGTCTGGGACGCCGAGGATGCTCCACAGCCCGATCAGATCGAACGTGTGGTCACGCATTTCGCGAATGCAGACGATAGCGTCGTCTGTCTGCAAGGGGGACTGGACTATTACAACCCGCGCACCAACTGGAGGTCGCGCTGTTTTACAATCGAATACAATAGCTGGTTCCGCATTCTGTTGCAGGGTATCGCGCGCTTGGGTCTTGTGGTTCCGCTGGGCGGGACAACCTTCTTTTTCCGCCGGGAAAAGCTTTTGGAATTGGGCGGATGGGACGCCCACAATGTCACTGAAGACGCGGATCTGGGTGTGCGGCTAAGCCGCGCGGGTTACAGAACCGAGATGGTCGACACCACCACCTTTGAAGAGGCTAATTTCCGCGCTTGGCCTTGGGTAAAACAGCGTTCGCGCTGGCTTAAGGGTTTCATGGTCACCTATCTCGTTCACATGCGTGACCCCGTCCAGCTTTGGAACGACCTCGGGGCCTTGAAGTTTCTAGGCTTTCAAGCGTTCTTTCTTGGAACGGTAGGGCAATTTCTGTTGGCACCCGCTCTTTGGGTGTTCTGGCTGACTGCGCTGGGGATGCTTAACCCGATGGAGGCACTGCTGCCGCGTTGGGCGCTGTTTTCGTTATTTGCCCTCTTCCTTGCCGCAGAACTCACAAACCTTTTCGCCGGAGTCCTGTCGGTCTGGGCGCGGGAAAGAAGGTTTCTTGTACCTTGGGTGCCAACTATGCCCTTGTACTTTCCGCTTGGGGTTGTCGCAGCTTACAAAGCGTTGTGGGAATTGATCGGAAACCCATTCTTCTGGGACAAAACCCAACACGGGCAAGCCTGCGAAGAGATTCAGCCAGAATAAACGTCAGTTTTCGCGGCGCACTGCATCCTGTTTCAGACGCGTCATGAAGGCGACGGAAATATGCTCTTTGAGCGCGCGGGCGGCAGCGGCTTCGTCACGGGCGGCGATGGCCTCGACAATGCCTTTATGTTCGCTTTGGGCGATCTCGCCCCGGCCCTGCACCGCCAAAGAAGTGGTTGCCATCAAAGCCATCGTTCGATGCACCAGATCCAATTGCTGAACCAGATAGCGGTTGTGCGAAGCCAGATGGATCTGCTCGTGGAAACGGCGGTTGGCACGGGACAAAGCGGTCGGGTCATCGACCAATGCATCGTCGGCGGCAACCATATCCTGAAGCACCTTGATCTCTTCTTCGGTCGCGTGTTTCGCCGCCAGACTTGCGGCCAATCCCTCTAGTTCACGACGCACCACATACAGCTCGGCCATCTGGTTATGATCCAGCGAGGCCACGATCAGCGACCGCCCGTCCCGCTCTAGCAGAGACTGGGTCTCAAGTCTCTGCAACGCTTCGCGAATGGGGGTGCGCGATACGCCGAACCGCTCGGCCAGTTCGCTCTCGACCAGTCGGTCTCCGGGTTTGTAGACGCCCACGTCAATCGCTTCGAGTATCAGGCTGTAGGCGTCCTTGTTGGACTGTTTGGACTGGGGCATGGGATGGTTCGTCTCCTCGTTCGGACCTGTGTATCCGCCTCAGACCCCCGCAATCAAGTCCGGCATTGAAAACCGAGACATAGCGGCCTAAACCCAAGCCATGGTCAAACCTGCATTTGCTCACGTCACCCAATGGGTGTTCGACCTCGATAACACGCTTTATCCGCCGCACATGCGCCTGTTCGATCAGATCGAGGTGCTGATGACGGACTACGTGGTTCAGGCCATCGGCGTCGACCGGGCCGAGGCGGATCGGCTTAGGTCGCATTACTGGCGCGAATACGGCACCACTCTGGCCGGGCTGATGGCCGAGCACGACCTTGACCCGGACCCATATCTTCATGCCGTTCATCAGGTCGACATGAGCCATATGGACCCGGACGCCGATCTGGCCGATCACATCCGCGCCCTGCCGGGCCGCCGGATCGTCTATACGAACGGCAGCGCGCCTTATGCCGAGCGCGTATTGCAGGCGCGTGGCCTGAGCGGATTGTTCGATGCGATTTACGGCATCGAGCACGCAGAGTATCGCCCAAAGCCGCAGAAAGCCGCGTTCGAAGCAATCTTTGAGCGCGACGGAATTGACGCAGAAAAAGCCGCGATGTTCGAAGATGACCCGCGCAATCTGGCTGCCCCGCACGCGATGGGAATGCGGACGGTTCACGTCGCACCCAAACCGCATGAGGCCGATCATATCCACCATCATACCGACGACCTAACGTCATTTCTGTCCCGCCTGCGGTAGGCTGTCACACTACGACTTTCCGCGTATTTCGCAGACGCAGCATCGTCCCTATATGCGCCTCAGCGACGAATAGAAACGGAGACACCCATGACCGCGATCGAGGCCCCTCGGCGTCTGCCAATCTGGCAGCGCCTGTTGTTTGCAATTCCCCTGTTTGGCTGGATGGCCAAGGACGTTGCCCATGGCGAGGCCGAGGATTGGGGCTATGCCGCCCTTGCGATCTTCAGCATGTGGGGCTGTTCGACCCTGTTGTTCGGGCTGCCGGGCCTTTATATCCCCGCCGTGATGATGGTGCCGGTGATGTTCCTGATCCTTTTGCTGATTACCCGAGGTTAAGACACGGGACAGGATGTCACTTGGCACGCGCCTTGGAACCGCACTAGGGTCTGCCCAAGATACGGAGACCAAGGCCATGACTGAAAGCTGTGACATCCTGATTTCTGGTGGCGGGATTGCCGGTTTGACTGCTGCGGCAGCCTTTGGGACAGCCGGGTTTGATGTCGTGTGCGTCGACCCTGCTCCACCTGTTACCGAACGCGATGTCGACGGCTCGGACATGCGGACCACGGCGTTTTTGCAACCAGCACGCGGGTTGCTTGAACAGTGTGGGCTGTGGGAAAAGCTGGCCCCGCATGCCGCCCCTCTTCAGATCATGCGTATCGTGGATGCAGGCGGCGACGTGCCTGAACCACGTGTGGTGCGGGACTTTGACGCCGCCGACATTTCGGATCAACCCTTTGGCTGGAACCTGCCGAACTGGTTGCTTCGGCGCGAAATGGTGAACCGTCTGGCTGAACTTCCGAATGTCGATTTCCGCCCGGGGACCGGAACCGCCAGCCTGTTCACCCGAACCGCCTACGCCCGCGTCGGACTGAGTGATGGCAGCCGTGTTTCTTGCAAACTTGTTGTGGCTGCCGATGGGCGCGATTCCCCGATGCGCGAAGCTGCTGGAATTTCTGTGCAAACAACGCGCTACGGGCAAAAGGCGCTGGCCTTTGCAGTAACGCACCCAATCCCACACGACAATGTCTCGACCGAGATTCACCGGTCCGGTGGCCCATTCACTCTGGTCCCTCTACCGGACTGGCAGGGTCAGCCTTCTTCCGCGGTTGTGTGGATGGAACGTGGACCGCGCGCGGTCGAGTTGCTGAACACCGAGCCGCAAGCGTTTGAGGCCGCCATGACCGAACGCTCTTGCGGGTTGTTCGGCCCGCTGAAACTTGCCTCGCAGCGAACCATCTGGCCGATCGTCAGCCAGTCGGCTGAACGTCTGTCCGGGGAACGGATCGCATTGATGGCCGAGGCTGCGCATGTCGTTCCGCCCATTGGCGCGCAGGGTCTGAATATGTCACTGGGTGATCTTCGCAGCCTGCTGGACCTTGCCGCTGAACGGCCCGAGGGCCTTGGTGACGTGCAAATGCTGGATGCCTATCACAAAGCCCGACACAGCGAGATCGCGATGAGGGTCAAAGGCATCGACCTTCTTAATCGCGCCTCGATGATCGAAACGCGGGCGTTGCGTGATGCTCGGGCGATGGGGCTGAACGCCCTCTATTCGCTGCCGACGGTGCGAAAGACACTGATGCAGATGGGCCTTGGCGTTCGGTGAATGCCGACGCTCAAAGAACCTGATCCAAGACGCGTTTCAACCGTGCGATGGTCCTGTCTACGTCATACAACTTATCCAGTCCGAACAGACCCAGCCGGAATGTGCTGAACCCTTCCGGTTCATCGCATTGAAGGGGCACACCAGCCGCGATCTGCATGCCCAGAGCGGCGAATTTCTTGCCGTTTTGCACGTCCGGGTCCGACGTATAGCTTACCACCACCCCGGGAGCGCCAAAGCCATCTGCCGCGACAGAGATCACGCCCTTTTCCTTCAACATCGCGCGGACACCGTCACCCAGCGCCCATTGCGCGTGGCGTAGCTTGTCAAACCCATAGTCGCGGGTTTCAACCATCGTGTCACGAAAGGCGCGCAAAGCATCCGTCGGCATCGTCGCGTGATACGCATGGCCACCGTTTTCGTATGCCACCATAATCTGACGCCATTTTTTCAAGTCTATCGCAAAGCTGTCTGAGGTGGTTTCTTCCAACCGCGCCTCTGCGCGCTCGGACAACATGACCAAACCGGCGCAGGGCGACGCGCTCCACCCTTTCTGAGGGGCCGAGATCAGAACATCGACACCTGTGGCCTTCATGTCGACCCACGCGCATCCCGACGCGATGCAATCCAGAACCATCAGCGCACCAACCTCATGAGCGGCTCTAGCCATTTTTGTCACGTAGTCGTCGGGCAGAATGACACCCGCCGACGTTTCCACGTGCGGGGCGAACACCACATCCGGGCGCTGATCTTGTATGGTCGCAACGACATCTTCGATTGGAGCTGGTTCGAAAGGCGAAGGGCTGGAGTTCCCGACCTGCCGCGCCTTGAGCACCGTTGTCGAGGCCGTCAGACCGCCGGTTTCTATGATCTGGCTCCAACGATAAGAGAACCATCCGTTGCGAACGACCAGAACATTTCGATTCCGGGCAAACTGACGCGCGACGGATTCCATGCCATAGGTGCCGCCTCCGGGGATAACCGCGACGCCGTCCGCGTTGTAGACGTCTTTCAGCATCGCCGAAATGTCCCGCATGACCTGCTGAAACTGTACCGACATGTGATTCAGAGAACGGTCCGTAAAGACGACCGAAAATTCTTCAAGCCCATTTGGGTCAACGGTATCCAATAGTGCTGGCATGACACGTCCTTTCACTTTGCATTGACGGCCCCGAATACGGGCACTTGGTGGCAAGTGATACCTGCCGAACGCAATTGACGTCAGGGAAGCCCATAAGTTCAATAGAAAACTTGATTTTTTGGCGAAAAACACCCCAAAATGTGACGCCAAACAGTGTCAACGCCCCTTTACACCGATGCGTGTTTCTGACCAGATACACTCACTTTATGGAAGAAAGGTAATTCGGGTCGTGACGGCGCAAAAACGGATCAGTTTTCAAGTTGTTCGGGACGAGGTTAAAAGGCGAATCGAAACTCGAATTTGGCCACAGGGATCCTTGCTGCCGACGGAAACGCAACTCGCTGAAGAGTTCAATTGCGCGCGCGCAACCGTGAACCGGGCCTTGCGTGAATTGGCCGAACAAGGCTTTGTCGAGCGAAAGCGTAAAAGCGGTACGCGCGTCAAAAAAGAGCCCAGCAAACATGCAAAGTTGGAATTTTCGCTGGCACGTCAGTCGGTTGAAAGCCAAAACTCTACCTACCGGTATTCCCTGGTCGAACGGAACGTGGTTGCAAGTCCGGGTTGGCTTGCATCACAGCTTAGCGTTTCGCCGGACGTGCGGGTGCTGCACGTGATTTGTATGCATTACGCCGACAATCGCCCCTTCCAACTGGAAGAACGCTGGATCAACATAGATGCCGTCCCAGAAGTTGAGCACGCCGATCTGAACGCACATGGCCCGCATGAGTGGCTGTTGAATGCAGCACCTTTCACCGAGGCCGAGGTCGCATTCTGCGCGGTGTCTGCGGATGGTCGTCTGGCTGAATTCATGGGGACTACAGCCGGGGCATCCATGATTCAACTTGAACGCACCACATGGAAGAACGGTCAGCCCATGACCTTTGCGCGGATGACCCATCATCCGGGATACCGCATCCGCACAAAATACTGATTTAGCCGATTGGTCCGGGCAATCGCTCTTCGCTGAGAAGAACATTGGCCTCGACATCTCCGGCTCCGGGCAAGGTCATGATCCGCCGTCGCAGGACACGCTCAAAGTCAGCAAGGTCGCGTGCAACGACCCGCAACCGATAGTCATACAGCCCTAGTACGTGCTCGACGGTTTGCACTTCGGGGATTGCGCTGACGGCGCGTTCAAAGTCCTCAAGGCTCACCTGCCCTTTGCGGGCCAGTTTGACGCCAAGAAAGACCGTCACGCCAAAACCCAAAGCTTCGGCGTTCAAACGCAAGCGGCGACCCTTTATCACCCCTGCATCTTCCAGTCGCCGAATACGGCGCCAGGTAGCGGGTTGCGACAGTCCCAACTTGCGCCCCAATGCCCCTGCGCTTTGCGATGCCTCCTGCACCAAAGCGCGCAGGATATTGCGGTCGATCTCATCCAACTCGATCATACTGGAAGAGCCACTTCGCTTTTGACGCGCGCGATGTGCATCAGGGCCTCGATATCCGCGATATGCGGCAGAGTAAGAATCTGATCCCGATAGAGTTTCTGATAGTGGGACATATCCCGCGCCAATATCGACAACCGAACATCCACACGGCCCAGAAAGGTTTGAATCTCTATCACCTCGGGCACCTGACGGGCGGCCGCTGTAAACTCGTCAAACGCGCGGGGTTGCGTTTTATCCAGCGTGACCCGAAGCGATACCTCTACGGCATACCCCAGCGCGGCCCAGTCGATGATGGCCTCCTGCCCTTCGATCACGCCGGCTTCCTGCATCTTTTCAATGCGACGCCAACACAGGCTTGCGCTGATACGACTGCGCTCGGCCAGTTCCGCGGTCGACAATGTGGGATCAGATTGAAAATGGCGCAGGATTCGCCGATCGACGTCATCGAGCATGATTTTTTCCAATTGTGGCAATTTAGAGAATAATTTCTCACAATCCATACAGAATAACAAGGAAAACGCTATCGCCATCCCGAAAGATCGCAAGTAGAACCGTCGCCAAGTTAAACAGAAAGGACCAGCGACATGCGCGTCTATTACGATCGCGATTGCGACATCAACCTGATCAAAGACAAGAAAGTGGCCATCCTGGGCTATGGCAGCCAAGGCCACGCCCACGCACTGAACCTGCGTGACTCGGGCGCAAAGAACCTCGTCGTTGCGCTGCGCGAAGGCTCGGCCTCGGCCAAGAAAGCCGAAGCCGAAGGTCTGACCGTGATGGGCATCGCCGAAGCAGCCGCATGGTGTGACCTGATCATGTTCACCATGCCCGATGAACTGCAGGCCGAAACCTACAAGAAATATGTGCATGACAACATCAAGCCCGGCTCGGCCATTGCCTTTGCCCACGGCCTGAACGTCCACTTCGGCCTGATTGAGCCGAAAGAAGGCGTCGACGTCATCATGATGGCCCCCAAAGGTCCCGGCCACACCGTTCGTGGCGAATATGTCAAAGGCGGCGGCGTACCCTGTCTAGTTGCCGTCGATAAGGACGAAACCGGCAAGGCGCTGGAAATTGGCCTGTCGTATTGCTCGGCCATCGGTGGCGGCCGCTCGGGCATCATCGAAACCAACTTCCGTGAAGAATGCGAAACCGACCTGTTCGGTGAGCAGGCTGTTCTGTGCGGCGGTCTGGTCGAACTGATCCGCTGCGGCTTTGAAACGCTGGTCGAGGCAGGTTACGCGCCTGAAATGGCCTATTTCGAGTGTCTGCACGAAGTGAAGCTGATCGTGGACCTGATCTATGAAGGCGGCATCGCCAACATGGACTACTCGATCTCGAACACGGCTGAGTACGGCCAGTACGTCACCGGCCCGCGTATCCTGAAATACGACGAGACCAAAGCGCGCATGAAAGAGGTTCTGAACGACATTCAGCAGGGTAAATTCGTTCGTGACTTCATGCTGGAAAACGCCGTTGGCCAGCCGACCATCAAAGCGTCGCGCCGTGCCAATGACGAGCACATGATCGAGGAAACCGGTGCCAAGCTGCGCGCCATGATGCCCTGGATCTCGGCTGGTAAAATGGTCGACAAAGAAAAGAACTGATCCTTTTGGGATAGTGCGAAAGGGCGGCCCACGGGTCGCCCTTTTTGTCCGGGCCGGAGGGCGTAAATGGTCAATCAACCCACATCCCGCGACTGGAGCGGTGTATTCTCTCTGGGCCTGATCTGGGGCGGCACATTCATGGTCGTCGCCATGGCGCTTGAAGGGTACGGACCGATCACAGTCGCGACCGCGCGCACCACTTTGGGTGCGGTGACGTTGCTGGGGCTTATGGCCGTCACAAAACGTCGGATGCCGGGATTTTCTGCGGCACTGTGGTGGTCGATTGTGATCATCGGCATCCTGTCCTCGGCCCTACCCTTCCTGTTGTTGAGCTGGGGGCAGCAATTTGTACCATCGGCTTTTGCAGGTCTGTCGATGGCCGCAATTCCACTGATGGTTCTGCCGCTGGCGCATTTCTTCTCGGATGAGCCTCTGAATGCGCGCCGCCTTGTGGGCGTATGTCTTGGATTTTCCGGCGCGCTGGTGCTGATCGGACCGGGATTGGCGCAGATCGGGCAAGGCACGGAACCTCTGGCCCAACTGGCCTGCGTCAGCGCCGCTCTGTGCTACGCCTGCGCATCCATCTTCACACGACGGTGCCCACCGATTGACCCCGTGGTTCTGGCCGCCCTGACCCTGTTGGTTGGCGCGATCATCTTGCTTCCCATCATGTTGATGACCGAAGGGTTGCCGGCATGGGAAGGTACTCGACCAAGCCTAGCCATTATTGCACTTGGCCTCGTGCCAACGGCGCTTGCCACATTGCTGCGCGTTTCGATCATCCGCAGCGCAGGATCGGTTTTTCTGACGCTGGTGAATTACCAGGTCCCAATCTGGTCAATGGTTTTTGGCGCATGGATTTTGTCCGAAGCGTTGCCACTTCGGTTCTTCGTCGCCCTTGCCATGATCCTGACCGGCTTGGCGATCAGCCAATGGTTTAGCCTGCGCAGGATGCTGTTCGGTTATTAACCGGAAACAGCCTCGACTTCGGCCACGATACCGTCGACGACCTGACCCAACAAGGCATCGTCCTCGCATTCTGCCATGACACGGATCAGCGGCTCGGTCCCGGACTTGCGGATAAGAAGACGCCCCTGCCCGTTCAAACGCGCCTCGGCATCCGCGATTGCGGCCTGAACGCTTGCGGATTCCAACGGCGTTTGACCGTCTGCATAACGCACGTTCTTCAACAACTGTGGCACGGTTTCGAACTGCGCCGAAAGCTCGGACGCCTTGCGGCCAGAATGGACCATCTCGGCCAGGAAATGCAGCCCCGCCATAAGACCATCGCCGGTCGTCGCGAAATCGCTCATGACGATGTGGCCGGATTGCTCGCCACCCAGATTGAACCCGCCTTCACGCATCCGCTCAACCACATAACGGTCGCCGACCGCCGTTCGCTCCAGCCGCAGCCCCTGAGCGATGAGATACCGCTCCAACCCAAGGTTTGACATGACCGTAGCAACCAAAGCGCCGCCATTAAGCCTGTCGGCCTTGGCCCACGAGGTTGCCAGCAAGGCCATCAACTGATCGCCGTCGGCCACTTGTCCGTGTTCGTCGATCATGACGACGCGATCCGCATCACCGTCAAGGCAAATCCCAACGTCTGCACCATGCGCCACAACCGTTTCTGCGGCCAGTTGCGGCTTGGTTGAACCACAGTTCAAATTGATGTTCTTGCCGTTGGGCGCAACGCCAACGGGAACAACCTCGGCCCCCAGTTCCCAAAGAACCTCGGGCGCGGTCCGGTGCGCGGCACCGTTTGCACAGTCCACCACGACCTTCAACCCGTCCAGTCGTAAATCGCGGGACAATGACGACTTGATACGCTCACCATAGCGGAAACGCGCATCGTCAACCCTCCGCGCACGCCCGATATTCTGCGCTTGGGCTGGGCGCACACCTTCTTCGATTAGTTTCTCAATCTCGATCTCGGCCTGATCGGACAGCTTGTACCCGTCAGGACCAAAGAACTTAATTCCGTTATCTTCTGCCGGATTGTGACTGGCTGAGATCATGACCCCCAAATCAGCACGCATTGACCGGGTCATCAGACCCACCGCCGGAGTCGGCACCGGCCCAAGCAAAAGCACGTTCATACCTGTCGACGTCAAACCGGCCGTCAAAGCACTTTCCAGCATATAGCCTGACAGACGCGTATCCTTACCGATTACCACCCGGTGTGCTCCGGATTGACTACGGCGGAAATACCGCCCAACCGCCGCACCGATGAGAAGGGCCATCTCAGCCGTTATCGGATGCGTGTTCGCGGTGCCCCGCACCCCGTCGGTTCCGAACAGCTTGCGCATAGATGTCACTCCGTAAATTCTTGCCTGTAGACGGCTTACCGGACGGCAGCCCAAAGACGCAAGGCTTGAGCCGTCTCAGCTACGTCATGTACCCGCAGGATCTGCACCCCTTGTGCCAGACCTGCCAACCCGACTGCAATCGACCCCGGCGCACGGGCATCCTTGCGCGTCTCTTTGCCGATCTGGCCGATAAAGCCCTTGCGCGATACACCCAATAGAATCGGACAGCCCAACCCGTGAAACAGGCTGAGGTTCTGGAGCAGAGTCAGGTTATGGGCCTCGGATTTGCCAAAGCCAATCCCCGGATCGACCAGGACCTTGCTGCGGTCCAGCCCCAGCCGCTCCAGATAATTCACTTGGCCGTCTAGAAAATCATACACATCCAGCAGAACGTCATCATAAGTGGGATTGTCCTGCATCGTGGCCGGATCACCCTGCATATGCATAATGCAGACCGGCGCACCAACCTCGGCACAAAACGGCGCCAGTTGCGGATCAAAAGTGAAGCCCGAGACATCATTGATCAGCCCCGCGCCCGCCTTCCACGCGGCCTTTGCAACCGAAGATTTGCGCGTATCTATGGAAATGAGCGCATTCGTTTCAGCCCGAATTGCCCTGATCAGCGGTTCGGTCCGCGCGATTTCTTCGGCTTCAGGCACAAAAGAGGCACCGGGCCGTGTGGATTCACCGCCGATATCCAGAATGCTTGCATCATGGTCAACCATAGCCCGCGCAGCCGCCTGTGCCGCATGGACCGAGTTGTGAAGCCCACCGTCCGAAAAACTGTCGGGCGTGGCGTTCAAGATACCCATGATCTGAGGGCGGTCCATCGCCAGACCAGCAACCGGCTGGCGTGGTCTCGTCAAGCGATCCAAGTCCTGATCCGGTACTTCGCCTACCGGAAGAACCACAGGGGCATCCACGCGGCTAAGCCGCTCTACGTGAGAAAACCAAAGCTGCTGCCCAGCCAAGGCTACTGCCCCATCGGGACGAGCCGGGCCATGCTGAACCAAAGGGCGGTAGTATTCTGTCACAGTCGCGCCTGATCCACGGGTACTGCACGCAACGGGGTTTTCGGCGCTTCGGGCAAGCCCCCACCGATCACCATCATCTCGCTGGCCTCAAAAGTCGCGGCGAACCATGCGGCCAATGCAACTGCATCAGAAGGAGCAGCAGACGGTCCATCCACCGCGTCTAGAACAATCTTGGACGGTGCCCATACGCAAATCTGGCCGTTCTTCATCGCCCAATCCAGTTCCGTTCGGGTCGACACAACGACACAGCGATGATCCCGCGCAGCCAGCACCCAAGCATTTTGTTCGATGGCCAGCAGGTCAATCCGACGCTGTGTCATCGCGTGCCCTGTTTGCGGAACCGCCATATCTGCGGCCCCGACACACAGGATCAGCGGGCGTTTTCGGTTTTCCAACTGATCAATCCAACCGGTCAGATTGTCGGACGCAATGGCCTCGTTCGACAAGAATACCAGCCGGGGGTGCGGACGCTCTTCCTCGACCAGATCATGATGGGCCATATCCCGACCACGCACGATCTCAACGCCTAAGGCACCTGGGCCGCGATCCAATTTTTCTATTCTTACAAAAGCCCTTACAGCCTGAGGCTCAAGCAAAATCCGTTCCGCAATCCGGTCGGCCAGTGTTTCCAGCAGGTTTAGACGCTCGGCGGCCAGTTCATATGCGATTGCTTCTGTCACCCGGTCATAGGACAAAATCCGGTCAACATCATCGTCGATAGGATCGGTCAGCGGGCGCACTTCAACAACTATGTTAAAGCAGATGCGCTGCGTCGTACCGCGCTCCGCCTGAAATGCGCCGATCTCAACTTCGACAATATGGTCGCGCAGAGAAATGCGATCCAACGGCCCCAGAGTGGCAGTTGCCTCGGACCGCTCAGAGGGGTGCGCAAAGGCAAGACGGATTTCGGAACTCATGCAGCGAACCTTTTCGGGCTTTTGGGACGGGCTTACCCAAATTAAACGATGCAGGCGCGTATAACACCGCAACAAACGCCTTTCTAGTCGTCGAATGCGGCGTCAGGTGACGCGGAACCAGCTCATCATACCCGAAGCAGCATGTCCCAGCATATGACAATGCAACAGCCAGTCGCCCGGATTATCCGCCACAAGTGCGATTTGACGGGTTTGCCCACGCTCAACCAAAACAGTATCGCGCCAAGGGCCCAAGGTCCCGTCCTGAAGGATCAGGCGAAAATGGTGACCGTGTAAGTGCATCGCGTGTGGAAACGCAGTCTCGTTGACGAACTCGATCCTATGGGTCGTCCCCTTTTGGACATCCAAAAACGGCTCTGCCGGTCGCTCGGCATTGCCGTTCAATGCCCAAAACCGCCCGAGCTGGGCCAGTTCCTGCCCCGAAAGCTCTGTCTCTCCGATCCTTGCCGTGTCCAGCCAACGCATCGCGCCTCCCTGCATCTCCATTCGATGCAGAGGAGTATCCTCAACCAAGACCTCAGGCATTTGGTTCGGGGCCAATGGCGTAATTCCGGCTCGAGCAGGTTTCGACGGACCGGAAACGCCGAACCGAACCAGCCCATAGCTACCGTCCCTTTCAAAACTCACGAGGTTCGCAGTACCAAAAGGTTCCGCCCGGACATCCACGATCAGGTCTACCCTTTGCGCCGGTGCCAGGGGAAATCTGTCGCTGACCTCTAGCGGACCCTCTAAGGGCATACCGTCAAGTGCAACGATCCAACCGGTCAGGCCATCCAGCCCAAGATCAAATATCCTGGCATTGGACGCGTTAATCAGTCGTAAACGCAACCTCTCGCCGCCGCCCACCGAATAGGCAGGATCAAACCGCCCATTGACGGAAACAAGGTTTCCCAGCCGTCCCGCATGGCTCAGGTCATGACCATTCCCAAAATCGTCCATGATTTGCGCGGTTTCAGGGTCCAGTCGCCAATCATCCAACATCAATGTCAGATCGCGATCGACATCCGGCGCGACCGCTTCTTCAACGATCAGCGGCCCGTAAAGCCCCCGCGCAACCTGCTCCATCGAGCGATTATGCGCGTGATACCAATATGTTCCGGCATCGGGGACCTTGAAATCATAGTCAAAGGAAGATCCCGGTTGAACGACATCCTGAGTCAGCCCAGGTACACCGTCCATTGCGTTGTCGATGCGAATCCCGTGCCAATGCACGGTTGTCGGCTGCGGCAGAGTGTTCGACAATCTTCGTTGGACGCGCGCACCCTGAGACACCCGGATTTCCGAACCGGGCACCTGACCGCCATAGGTCCAGACGCGCGTCTTAGAAAACCCTTCCGGGGCAATCTGTTGCACAGCTTCCTGAGCCACAAGCGCAGGGTATGAAGCCCACCCAAAGCTGGGCAAAACGACCGCCGCAGCAGTCGTTTGCATGAATTGTCTGCGGTTCAATGTCATTACGGGCCTCCCGGCCCGCAACATAAGTCAAAAAACATCCCGCGCCAGCAAGCTTCCAGCGCGGGTGCGTCAGTTAGTTGCTCGCCGTCCGATAGTTGTGACGGTAGAAAATGTGCACGCCAATGCGTGCCGTTTCCTTGTACACACGCGACCAGGACGGGCGAACCGCAGTGGTGTGGTAATGCGTGGCACCTTCGGTCATTTCACCGACTACACCATCAATGGCCGCCCGCGCGACTTTCGACACACGCTCGTAGGCCTTCTTCTCGTGGATCACTTCCTTGCGTCCATCACAGGTGTAAGTGAACTGGCATTGGTACTTTTTGCCTGTCCCCTGCTTGATCACACCGCACAGCGAATCCGGAAACCGGCTGCTTTTGACACGGTTCAGAATAACTTCGGCCACGGCAAACTGGCCGCGAACGCTTTCGCCACGGGCCTCAAAGTACAGCGCCTCGGCCAAACACTTGAAGTGTTCATCCCCCGCAGCCGCAGGCTGTTCGTCCAGCCATGACTTCGAGTAAGACATTTTTTGTGGTTCAACCGTTTTTCGCGGTTTGAACAAACTCAGATATTCACGGAAATTCTGACCGGGCAATTCGCTCCGCGTCACAAGTTCACGCTTGGCAGTATCAGTGGTTTCCCTCTCAGCGACGGAAACACTCGGCAGCACGGTTGCTGCCAATGTGGCAACAGCCAGTATGTATCGTAGCATCAGATAACCTCGCACAGGCACATTCCGCGCCAAACCCTCCCCCGGCGGGCGCGACGAGGCTCATACCGAATTGAAACGGAAACGTCCAGTTTTCGCGGAAAAGCAAGTGGAAAATCGCCGTAACGTCAAAAATGATCGACGACGGCGTGCTTTGTTTCCTACTAATCCTAGCGGAAAGGGTAAGTGTCAACCCCCAAGTCTGGACGAAATCGCTAATTGCGCGGCAGCCAGCCGAGCGACCGGCACGCGGAACGGTGAACAGGACACATAATCGAATCCGAGCTCTCGGCAGATGGCAATTGATTCGGGATTGCCCCCGTGCTCGCCGCAGACGGACAAAGTCACGTCCGGCTGGGCCTGTCTGCCGCGCTCTGCCCCCAATCTTAGCAGCTCGCCCACACCGTCCGGATCAAGCACGTGGAACGGGTCTTCGGCGAAAACACCCTGCCGAACGTAAGCCGACATAAAGCGCCCCGCGTCATCTCGGGAAAGCCCATAGGTCATCTGGGTCAGGTCGTTCGTCCCAAAGCTGAGAAACGAAGTCTGTGGCGCGATCTCATCCGCTCGCAGACATGCACGCGGTGTTTCGACCATGACCCCTAGACGGTACTCGAACTCCTGCCCCTGTTCGGATGCAACCGAGGCTGCGACGGAATCGATACGGGATTTCACAAGCTCGACCTCACGCTTGGCCGAAACCAGCGGGATCATCACCTCGGGCACAACGGGTGCACCGTTCTTGCTGGCCTCAAGCGTTGCCTCGAAAATCGCTCGCGCCTGCATGTCATAGATTTCGGGAACAGTGACACCCAGCCGAACCCCGCGCAGCCCCAGCATCGGGTTATACTCGGTCATGGCGGCGACGCGGCGCTCGACATCCGACACCGGAAGGTCCAGCGCCTCGGCCAGCTCGCGTTGACCGCTGCGCGTGGTGGGCAGAAACTCGTGCAGAGGCGGATCGAACAGTCGGATACAAACGGGCTGACCTTCCATGATCCGGAAAAGCTGCACGAAATCGTCGCGCTGCATCGGCAATAGCCGTTCCAGCACCGCCTCTCGGCCCGACGAGGTTTGCGCAAAGATCATCTCGCGCATCACGATCAGGCGGCCGGGATCAAAGAACATATGCTCGGTCCGGCACAGGCCGATCCCCTGCGCCAGAAAGTTTCGCGCAGTTTGCGCGTCGGCGGGTGTATCGGCGTTGGCACGGATGGCGATGTCGCGTTCGGCATCGGCCCAGCCCATTAGCGTTTGGAAACAGTCATCCAGCGCGGCTTCCAGCATCGCGGGCTGCCCGGCAAGAACCTGACCGGAGGTCCCATCAATGGTCAGCGTATCGCCAGTCTGGAACACACGCCCGTCAGAAGCCGTCAGCAGTTTCATTTTCGTCTGAAACCGCATCTCGGACGCGCCGACGATACAGGGCAGGCCCAGACCGCGCCCGATAACGGCTGCGTGGCTGGTCATCCCGCCCTTCTCGGTCAAGACCGCGACGGCCGCATGCATCCCGCGTACGTCTTCAGGCGCGGTTTCGCGGCGGACCAGAATACACGGCTCGCCCCGGGCTGCGCTGGCCTGCGCTTCGGCGGCGGTGAATACTATTTTTCCTGTGGCTGCGCCGGGGCTGGCTGCGATGCCAGTGGCCAGCACATCCCGGCGCGTTTCGGGATGAACCTGACGGTGCAACAGTTCGTTCAGAGAATGCGGATCAACCCGCATGACGGCCTCTTGCGGTGGGATGATACCATCCTCGGCCAGCCGCACGGCAATCCGCATAGAAGCCCTTGCGCTGCGCTGAACGCGAACGCCATCCAGAATATGGACGTGGCCGTTTTCAATGACAAACTCGACCTGCATCTCTTCTCGCAATTTAATGCGCATCAGGGCAGCGTGCGCCTTAAGTTCGGCAAAAGCCTCGGGCGCGACGTCTTCCAAAGACGTCCCGCGCGGGTCCTTTTCCAAATACAGTGCGGAAACGCCTTCGCCCAATGCATCGCGGCCCTGGCTCTGACTAAGGTACCGGCCAGTCAATTGCGGCATTCCGGTCGTGGGATCAACCAGTTGCAGCACACCCGACCCACATTCACCCTGCCCGACACCGGGGATCATTTCCTGAATGACCAGACCCAGCCCGGCATCCGCAGGGGCACCCTTGGCCTGCCGCAACAGGCGCGCGGACGTCCCGTCCCAAGCCCGCGCCATCGAGCGGAGAACGGCAACCAGTTGCTCTCCTCTATCCTGGGGAAAGGCTTCGTCCGTTTCATCTTCGTAGGCGCGAAGCGATAGCTTCAGACCTTCGCGGCCGTCAGAGTCGATATCGTCAAATACGTCGGCATCCAAACGTGCGACATGGACGGCAAAGCTTTGGACAAAACGCAGGTAAAGCGCCGCCGCAGCTTCGACACCCATTGAATCGGACAGGTCCACATAGCGCGCGTCATTCATCCCGATATTCAGGATAGCGCCAGGCCCGCCCCAGTCAGGATCCTCAGAGCTTGGGCGGACACATAGCAACGCAGCCTGATCAAACTGTTCAAGAATTGCGTCAATGTCAGGAACCTGACCACTTGCGATCTTTTGCACGGCATCAAAGGACAAAGCCACCGTGCGTGGCACAGGCAAGTCCAGACGAACAAGGCGTTGCAGACATTTCGCCCGGCCACCATGAGATGTGGTCGCAACGGGCGCTGTCGGAGTAATAAGCGTGGTATGCGGGTTATTCTGCACTGCGGCACCTTTTGGTTTCACCGCAGCATAAGCCCCTGCACCAGTGGCGCAAGGGCGATCTGGCTTAACCTTCGATCTTGCTGAGGTCAGCCACGCGCGCACAAACCTGCCGGATCTGACTGAGCAGGTTCAGGCGGTTGCGGCGCAGGATATCGTTGTCGGTGTTAACCTGAACATCCTCGAAAAACGCATCCACCGGACCACGCAGGGCGGCCATAGCGGTCATGGCGGTGGGGAAATCCTCGGCCTTTTGCGCCGCCTCGATCTGCCCCTGCGCGTGATCCAGTGCCGCAAACAACGCCTTTTCGCTGTCGGTTTCCGCGAATTTCACGTCCGCACCGTACGAGTATTCGACACCGTCCTTTTCCTCGGCCTGAGTCAGAATGTTGTTGGCGCGTTTGAACCCCTGCACAAGGTTTTCGCCATCCTCGGTCGCGATCACCGCATTCAGCGCGCGGGCGCGTTTGACCAACAGGTTGAGGTCATCATTGCCGTCCATCGCGATACAGGCGTCGATGATGTCGTGTCGGATGCCCTCATCGCGCAGGAACACTTTGAGGCGGTCATGGAAGAAAGACAACAGGTCTGCAGGGGCATTGGTAACAATTGCGGTCGCTGCTTCGACCTGATGGGCCAGCCCGTGAACCTCTTGCGCGGCGGCCTCGGCATCCTCGGCCTTGGCTTGTTTCGCCTTGGCCTCAAGCAAGGCAGCCTGCCATTCGGGCAGCTTCAGCAATTTGCCAAGCGCCCCTGCAAAAGTATCATTCAACGACAGGCGCAGATCGTTGGTCAGGATCAACCGGATCACCCCAAGCGCTGCTCGGCGCAGGGCAAACGGGTCTTTTGATCCGGTGGGCTTTTCGTCAATCGCCCAGAACCCGGTCAACGTGTCCAGCTTATCGGCCAGAGCGACCGCCACGGAAACCGGCGCGGTCGGCACATCATCGGACGGGCCAAGCGGAGAATAATGTTCCTGACTCGCCTGCCCCACCTCTGCTGGCAGATCAGCGGCATCGGAATAGTAGCGGCCCATCAGGCCTTGCAATTCGGGAAATTCGAACACCATCTCGGATGACAGATCGGCCTTGCACGCCTGCGCGGCCATCATCGCCAGCGCGGGTGTTGCACCTGTTGCTCCGGCCAGTTCATGCGCCAGCGCGGCGATGCGCTGAACCCGTTCACCCTGCGAGCCCAACTGCGCGTGGAACGTGACAGCATCCAGCTTTTCGACCCACGGTTCAAATCCGTCGGATTTGACGATGCGCAGGTCATTCTCCCAGAAGAATTTCGCGTCAGCCAAACGGGCCGACAGCACCTTTTGGTTCCCCGCCAGTATGGTCGCGCCATTGTCAGCAGTTTCGCGGTTGGCTACGGTGATGAACTGTTCGATCCGGCCAGTCTTGGGGTTCTTCACGGAAAAGAATTTCTGATGCTCTTTCATCGAGGTCTGCAATACCTCGGGCGGCAGGTCGAGGAATTCGTCGTCGATCTTGCCCATCAGCACCACGGGCCATTCGACCAGCCCCGAGACCTCGGCCAGCAGGCCCTTATCCTCGACCACTTCCAAACCAGCAGCAAACGCCATGTTTTGCGCGTCGTTCCAGATATGCTCGGCCCGGTCCGCAGGGTTCAGGACGACGAACGCGCGTTTCAGCTTGGCGGCATAATCGTCAAACGACGAAACCGCGAAACAATCCGGCGCCATGAAACGATGACCGGCCGTTGTGTCACCGGATTTGATCCCCTCGACCTCTAACGGGACAACTGTTGTGCCCGCTTCATCGCTGAGAATGCAAAGGATCGAGTGCAGCGGGCGCACCCAGCGTAATGGTCCACTGCCCCAGCGCATCGACTTGGGCCACGGGAAATTGCGAATGGTGGTTTCAAGCACTTCGGCCACGATCTCGGCCGCAGGGCGACCGGCTTTTTCGATGGTGGCGAAATAGACTGCGCCTTTGGGGGTTTCGCGCTCTTCCAACTGATCGCGGGTCAAACCTGCACCACGCAAAAAGCCCTCAATCGCCTTGTCCGGGGCGCCCACTTTAGGCCCCTTGCGTTCTTCATGAATGGTGGGGCTTTCCGCTAGCAAGCCCTCGATTGCCAGCGTCAAACGGCGCGGCGTGGTCAGGGCGGCGGCCCCGGCATAGGTCAAACCGGCCTCGACCAGACCGTCGGTGATCCGCTTTTTCAGGTCCTCACCGGCGCGGGTCTGCATACGCGCGGGGATCTCTTCAGAGAACAGTTCGATCAGCAGGTCGGGCATTGTCAGTCCTTAAAAATTGACGATCGTCTGGATGACGATTGCATTGGCGATATCCACAAAGAAGGCGGATACAAGGGGCAGCACGATAAAGGCAATAGGCGATGGACCATATCTCTTGGTCACTGCGGTCATATTGGCAATAGCGGTAGGTGTCGCACCCAAGGCGAACCCTCCGAACCCGGCGGCCAGAACTGCGGCGCGGTAGTTGCTGCCCATCACCGGGAACAGCACCCAGATTACGAACATCACCGCAAACAACGTCTGCGCGGCCATGATCACGACAATGGCCATTCCAAGTTCAGCGATAGTCCACAGTTGCAAGCTCATCAACGACATGGCCAAAAACGCGCCCAGCGAGAATTCCGAGATCAGAGCCAGTGACGGTGTCCGCGACACGGGAGGCGCGTTGGGGGCCAGGGCCGTGCGGATATTTGCGATGACGATCCCCATGATCAGGCAGGGCACGAACAGAGGCAGCCTCAGCCCCGCCGCCTCAATGACCCCATTCAGCATATATCCAAAGATGATCGCCAAATTCAGATACAGCAGAACGCGCATGATGGTCAGGTGGTCGATCTTAGCCTCGGCCTCGGTGGCGTCCTCAGGCAGGCCGACCGTATGCTCTTCGTTTGGGCGGTCAGGCGTCAGGTTCTTGCCTTCAACCAAAAAGCGGGCAATCGGCCCGCCAACCACCGCCGCCAGTACAAGACCCAGAGTCGCCACGGCGACCCCCAATTCGGTGGCGCCGCTTAGACCGGTGACCGCGCCGACCTCAGGCGCCCAGGCGATCGCAGTTCCATGACCACCGATCAGGGCAGCCGAGCCGAACAGAACCCCTGCCTGTGCCGGATAGCCGAACGCCACCGCGCCTGCCGCTCCAACCACATTCTGAGCGACAATCGTAACTAACGTCAAAATAAGAAGCAGAAACAGAGGTTTGCCGCCAGAAATCAAATCGGACAGCCGAGCGTTCAGCCCGATCCCTGCGAAGAACACGATCAACAGGAAATCGCGGGCAGACAGATCGAAACTCAGCTCAAGGCCGGTGATGAGATACAAAAACAGCAGAGTGAACGAGGCAAGCAAACCGCCCGTGACCGGCTCGGGTATGTTGAACTGACGCAGCAACGCGAAGCGCGCGTTGATCTCGGCCCCGATCAGGTAAACCGCGATGCCAAGCGTCGCGGTAAGAAAATTAGGAACGTGCAGCGCGGCGTCGTTCATGGGGCCTCAACTCTCCGGTCGGGGTGGGCATTCCTCACCCACTACCGTTCCGTCATAGGCTTTCTCACCGCAATTATTTAGCGCGTGCCAGACAAAACCATTGCCATCTTCTGTAATGGCGACAATGCGATCAACGCCGTAGTGGATGTTTTTGACCCCTACAAACGCGCGGGCCTGCCCCGATTTCAAAGCATCTGCGATGGCTACCGCATCATAGCATTCGAACCAGCTTGGGGCCGTCAACGGCTCGGGGCTTTCGGCAGGCAAGAAGGCTGACAAAGTCGAAGCGTTTTCTTCTGTCTCAAAACAGGCCCGATACCGGATCGGCGAGCTGTCGGCGTCAATCGCTTGAAAAGCGGTGTGTTCAAGGGGAATGGACGTTTCACCATCCGCGGACAAAAGAACGACATCCTGATCCGAACCGGGTTCGACCGAATAATAGAACCCATAGACCTGTAAGTAGTACATGGCCGCACCAGCGATGCCAGCCGACACAAGCAACAAAATAGCAAGCAGTTTTCCGGTCATAGTTTCCACATCCCGATCACGCGGCCTCTTTCAAACTTGCGAAAAATGCGACAGGTTTCAATCCAGTACAGGTTGAGTTGAGGCACACGGAATGGACCCCACCCTTGCCGCCGGTTTTTTCGGCGCGTTGTTCGCAATCATGAACCCCATCACCAACCTGCCCGTCTTCCTGAGCGTGACAGATGGCCTGTCGCCCGCCGATCAGAGAAAGGTCGCGACCAAGACCGCACTTTATTGCCTGATGCTGGGTGGAGCGTTTGCCGCTGTTGGCAACAAAACCCTTGGTCTTTTCGGCATCAGCGTGGACGACCTGCGTGTCGCGGGCGGGTTGGTTGTTCTCATGATTGGACTGAACATGCTGAACGGGAACGAAAGCACCTCTCATCACGGGACGGAAGGAGAAAAACAATCCTACCCCAAGCCCGAAACCGTAGCTTTCTATCCGTTGGCCTTCCCCATTCTTGTTGGGCCCGGCACGATCACGACGCTGATCCTGTATGCGCACCACGTTTCCAATCCAGTTGACGCCATGATCTACTCGGGCGTTTTTCTGGCGGTGCTGTTCTTGCTGTTCATCACCTTCTGGAACGCATCGGCATTGGCCAAGCGGCTGTCTGCAAACGCCCGCGTCATCATGAGCCGTTTCATGGGCATGATCCTGTCGGCCATCGCAATCGGGATGATTGCAGACGGCCTGAAGGTTCTGTTGCCCGGTTTGGCGTGATCGAGGCATCAGGCCTCGAACCCGGCGGCCTCAGTCATCACAAAGGCGTCGGCGCATTGCTTGGCCAACGCCCGAACACGACCGATATAAGCCTGCCGCTCAGTGACCGAGATCACCCCCCGCGCGTCCAGCAGATTGAAAATGTGGCTGGCCTTGATGCATTGATCATAAGCCGGATGCGCCATCACGATCCGCTTGCCGGTTTTCGGGTCGTCATGTTCCTGCGCCAAAATAGTGGCGCACTCGGCCTCGGCCTCTTCGAAATGCCGCAGCAGAACCTCAGTATTGGCCACGTCAAAATTCCAGCGGGCGTATTCCTCTTCGGTCTGCTTGAAGATATCACCGTATTTCAATGGGCTGGGGGATTGGGGATCGTTGAACGGCATGTCCATAACATGATCGATGCCCAGCACATACATGGCCAGACGCTCAAGGCCATAGGTCAGCTCGCCTGAAACAGGCGCGCAGTCATGGCCGCCGACCTGCTGGAAATAGGTGAACTGGCTGACTTCCATACCGTCACACCAGACTTCCCAGCCCAGCCCCCACGCGCCAAGGGTGGGGCTTTCCCAGTCATCCTCGACAAAACGGATGTCATGCAGATCCATGTCGATCCCGATCGCCGCAAGCGACCCCAGATACAGCTCTTGCAGGTCCGGCGGGCTGGGTTTGATCAACACCTGATACTGATAATAGTGCTGCAGCCGGTTCGGGTTTTCACCGTATCGCCCGTCTGAGGGGCGACGCGAGGGCTGCACATAGGCGGCTGCCCAAGCCTTTGACCCCAATGCGCGCAACGTGGTCGCCGGGTGGAACGTACCTGCGCCAACTTCCATGTCGTAGGCCTGTAGAATGGCACACCCTTTCGAGGCCCAATAGGTTTGTAGCCGCAGGATTATCTCCTGAAAAGAACGAGGTGCGCTGGACTGTTCGGTCATGACTTTCCATTTGGGCGGATTTGCGCCCGGTTCCGATGGGTTTTGCCCTTACTATGCAAGGGGCCAATGGGCGTCAACGTCCCAGTGCACCTTGGCTGTCACTGGACCGCCACACTGGAAATTCCCCGTAATCGGGGCATAGCGTTCAATGGTGTAAATCGCTTAGTCTGACCCAAAGATAAAACACTGCGGACACGGGCAGACAATGACACGCATATTCACTGCAATTCTGTTTCTATTCTTCTTTGGCGTGCGCGCCGTATTTGCGCAGCAAGACGCTGGCGTGTGGGTTCAGGTCGAGGCACAGCCCTCACTTCGTGAGGCGCAGGAACGGGCGCAGGCTTACGCCAACGTATTGCCAGACGTCAACGGATTTCGCCTCAACTCTGGCTGGTATGCCATTGTAATCGGACCATATTTGCAAAACGACGCCGAGCAGGTCCTGAGGGTTTACCGCGCTGAGGGCCAAATCCCCGCTGACAGCTACATCGCGTTCTCAAACTCATTGGAGCAGCAGTTCTGGCCCGTCGGAGTCAACATTCTGGACCGAGGGGTCGTAACGCCACCTGTCGAGCCTGCGGCCGAGCAGCCCGTGACAGGACTTACGCCCCAAGTTTCAGATGAAAGCCGCGCGCAAGCCCTTCAGAGCGAGCGTCTTTTGACCGCACAGGAACGTAAAGACCTGCAGACGGCGCTTCAGGCCGCCGGGTTCTATAACTCGACAATCGACGGCGCGTTCGGTCCGGGCACACGCCGGTCGATGGGCGATTGGCAACGATTCAATGGATTTGAGGCTACAGGCGTTCTGACCACCGCCCAAAGGCAGGCACTGATGGATGCCTACAATGCGCCGCTGATCAGTGTAGGCATGGCACGCCATACCGACCCGCAGGCCGGGATAAATATGGACATGCCACTGAGCGTGGTTGAATTCGAGCGGTACGAGGCACCGTTCGCTCATTTCAACGGCACCTCAAGTCTGGACGCCAAAGCCCTGCTGATCAGTCAGGACGGCGGCAAGGACACGCTGCGCGCGCTCTACGAAGTTATGCAATCGCTTGAGATCATCCCCTTGGAGGGCCCAAGACAGTTGCGCGCAGACAGCTTTATGATCGAAGGGCGCGGAAACGACATCGTGTCCTATACACAAGCACAATTGAAAGACGGCGCAATCAAAGGCTTTACCCTTGTCTGGCCCGACGGGGACGAGGCGCGCCGCGCCCGCGTTCTAGCCGCGATGAAAGCCAGCTTCACGACAACTGATGCCGTTCTGGACGCCGGTGCAGGGGCGAACACAGATCAGCGCGTCGACCTTGTATCTGGTTTGCAGGTGCGCAAACCGCGTCTTTCACGCTCGGGGTTCTTCGCGGATTCCAGCGGTACGGTTCTTACCGTTTCCGAGGCAGCCGACACTTGCGCACGCGTGACACTGGACGATGAGCAAGAGTTGCAGGTTGCCTGGACCGACGCGGATTTAGGTGTCTCTGTCCTGCGGCCCAAAAACAATCTTGCGCCGATCAGCATTGCGGAATTCAACTCTGACACGCCCAGAATTCAATCCGAAGTGGCGGTTTCGGGGTTCTCTTACGAGGGGGCATTGGGTGCTCCGACACTGACATACGGCCAAGTGGCAGACATTCGCGGCCTGAACGGTGAAGAAGGTGTGAAACGCCTGGCATTGGCCGCCCTACCCGGCGACGCGGGCGGTCCGGTTTTTGACGATAGTGGCCAAGTGGTTGGCATGTTGCTGCCAACACCGTCAGACGGGCGCACCCTGCCCGCCTCGGTCAGTTTGGCAGCGTCAGCGGCACGTCTGAACGAGATTTTGGATAAGGCTGGCGTATCGGGGCAGTCCGGGCAGGCCACGGCACAGGTTACCCCGAATGAACTGAATCGCCGGGCCACGGGAATGACGGTATTGGTTCACTGTTGGGACTAACCAAGAGCCCAGTAAACCAAAGCGCCGCTCATTCGAGCGGCGTTTTTTTAGACAATATCCGGAGTGACCCGGATCAGCGTCGGGACCGGAGCGTCGAGTGCTGCCCGCACAGTCTTTTGCATTTCATCCAAACTGGATGGTTCTGCCGACAACGCACCAAATGCCTCGGCCAGTTTGCAAAAGTCGGGATTGTGCGCAACGACAGCATTGGGCGCAATCTGGCCACGGACCATGCTGTCCTCAATCTCTTTTAGCTTACCGTTATCCCACAGGATTATGGGCAATGAGAGCCCCAATTCAACCGCAACGCCCAGCTCCATCATCGTGTAGTGAAAACCATAGTCGCCCGCGATGACGGCTGTCGGCTTTCCGCGGCGGGCCACGGCTCCACCGATTCCCGCAGGCAGCGCATACCCAAGGGTGCCGAACCCCGTGGGGTGATGCCAGAGATAGGGATAGGCCATATCCCAAACCTCTTTCGCGACATAGGCGAACTGGGTCATGTCTGAATAAATCATCGTATCAGCCGGCAACGCGTCGCGCAGTGCGTCGATCACGGGCACAACACCCGGACGCACGGCGTCGACTTCGGCCTTCCAACGGGCCCGGGCCTCGGCCACCTCTTCCTTCGCCCAACCGGTCGCGGGTTTCACATGGTCAATGGAGGCCCACAAAGCATGGGCGAAACTCTCACCATCCATTTGAAGTTTGACCGCAGCGCGATGGTGATCCGACAGCACTTTGGGATCCAGATCCACGCGGACAAGGCTTGCCGTGTTGCCCAATTCGTTACGCCACAAGTCAACTTCGCCCAGTTCTGCGCCCACCGCGACGACCAGATCGGCCGACGCGATCACCTCGGCACTGCCCGGCCGCGACAAGTGGGCCCCAAAATCCAACGCATAATTCAGACCGGCCATGCCCCGACCTGCAAAAGTCGAAAAACAAGCGGCCCCCAATTGCGTCAGTATCTGACGCCAAAGGTTCGACCGCGTGCCTCCACCCAAAATGAACAATGGCCGCCGCGCAATGTTGAGCATTGACAGAACCGGGGCAACATCCGGCGGCTTGACGCTCGTCCTGAGCCCGAATTGGTTTGGAAATGGCGCGGCATCAGCCTCAGCCTCAAGCTGGGCAATCGGCACCTGAATATGTTTGGGACGCGGACGGGCCAGTGCAAACTCTTCAAACGCGCGCTCCACCAAACCATAAGCGGCCTGCGCGGTGTTGGCCTGACACGACCAGTCAGCCACGGCCTCAGCCGCGGCGCGCTGATCCTTCATCTGGTGCAACTGACCGCTCGCATCCTGCGTTTCATCCAGACAGGACGAGATGACCAGCATCGGGACTGAATCCGAATAGCCCTGCCCCATCGGAGTCATGATGTTGCACAGGCCCGGCCCGGTTATCACATAGGCCACGCCGGGTTTGCCTGTCGCGCGGGCGTAACCGTCCGCCATAAAGCCCGCACCCTGTTCGTGCCGCGCCAATACGTGCGTTATGCCCGCCTCTTCGATACCGCGATACATCTCTTGGTTATGGACGCCCGGAATACCAAAGATCACATCCACACCACGCTCTTTCAGCATATGCGATATCTGCGCACCAAGCGGTCGTTTCATCAGCTTCTCCAGAATTGAACGGTGAACAGGGCATACACGGCCAGCAATTCGAGCCGACCCACCAGCATACCGATCGAAAGCAGCCACTTTGCCGTATCGCTTAGCCCTGCAAAATTACCAGCCGGGCCGATCTGTTCCCCCAGCCCCGGCCCCACATTGGCCAAGGCCGTCGCCGCCCCGGACACCGCCGTGATAAAGTCCAGCCCGGTCAAGGCCAATGCCCAGGCCAGAATACCCATCGAAAGGACGAAAAACATGAAAAAGCTCATGACAGAAGTCAGCACGTCCGTTCCGATGGGGCGCCCATCGTAAAGCGGCATAAAGACCCCATGCGGCGATCGAATGCGCCTGATCTGGGTTTTGATCGAGGCGAACAACAATTGATAGCGGAAAACCTTGATGGAGCATGCGGTTGATCCCGCGCACCCGCCGATCAGGCCAATCAGGAAGAAGACCATCACTGGGAAGCTTCCCCAGGTCATGTAGTTCACACTGGCGTACCCGGTGCCCGAGATGATCGAGGTGATATTAAACAGGGATTGCCGAAACGCCTGCTCCCAGTGATGCGGGAAGACCCACAGCAAAAACACCGTCATGACCAGCACCAGCACAATGATGGTGATCAGGAACGTCCGTATTTGGCTATCCTGCCAAAGGGACCGCGTATTGCCATTTGCAAGCTGCACGTACCGCACAAAAGGAAGCGCGGCGAGGATCATGAAAATTGCCGCAGCGTACTCGGTCGGCCCGGAAAACGCTGCGAACGAGTCGTCATAGTTCGAGAACCCGCCCGTCGCGATCGTCGTCATCGCATGCACCAAAGCGTCGAAAAAGCTCATGCCAAAGCCCGCGTAGACCAGAACGCAGACGAAGGTCAGAAACACGTAGATCAGAGAAATCTGCCCGGCAATCTCCTGCGCACGCGGCAGGATTTTCCCCATGGTTTCAAACCCTTCAGAGCGGAAGATCTGCATCCCTCCGACACGGAGTTCGGGTAGGAACACCATCGCCACAACGATGATCCCGATACCCCCAAGCCACTGGAGCACACCACGCCACAGCAGCAACCCCTGAGGAAGGTCATCCAACCCCGAAATAACGGTAGAACCGGTCGTTGTCAGACCTGACATCGCCTCGAAATAGGCGTCAACAAAGCGCAGCTCAGTCTCACCGAACAGAAACGGAATGGCACCAAAGAAGGGCAGAGCAACCCAAACTCCGGTGGTCAGCAAAAAGGTCTGTCGAATTGTCAGACCTTCCCCGACCCCGTTCGAACAGCTCATTGCCAGAACCACCCCGGTCAGGACAGTGATGACGCCGCTTTCAAAGAAAACGTGCCATTCGCCGCGCCCCTCGATCAGGTCCGCAATCAACGGCAAAATCATGGTCGCCCCAAGAATGGCGACCAAGAGGCCAATCACATATCCAACCGGGCGCATATCCGTCATGAGGCGCAGCGTTGGCGTGCCTGCACGACGGTGTCAAGCAATAGTCCGGTTTTACTTGGTCGTTTTGCCGGTCGGCACTGGCATTGCCGGAGGTTTGGACGGGGCACGCGTTCGCCGCACAGGGGCCGCAGGCTTTTCCGCTTCGGCCTTCTGCGCAACAGTTTTTACAACCACTTTGCTTGGCGCTGCCGGTTTTGCAGCCGCAGGTTTCGCGGCAGCCGGTTTTGCGGTGGCTGTTTTGGTAGCCGCAGGTTTGCTGGCCGCCGGTTTTGCAGCCACAGGCTTAACAGTCACAGGTTTCGCGGGTGCAGGTTTGCTGACCTTAGGTTTCGGGGCAACCGGTGCAGCCGCCACCTTGGGCGCGGGCTTTGCAACAGCGGGTTTGGCCTGGGCAGTCTTAGCGACGGGTTTACGCGCTGCAGGCGCTTTCGGCGCAGCAGGCTTTGCGACTGTTGTCCGACCAGCGCGCGCCGCAGGTTTCGCATCAGGTTTGGCCGCAACACTTGCTGGTTTAGCTTTAGCCGCCGCTTTGGGTTGAGATGATTCGGCCTTGGGTTTTGCAACTGTCTTCGCAGCCACAGCGGGCTTTTCTTTCACAGTCGGCGCGGCCTTGCGCGCCGTTTTCCGCACGGTTGGCTTTGCCTTTGGCTTGGCTTTTGGCTTGGGTGTAACCGGCTCAGGTGCAGACGAAGACGTGTGCAACGCATGCACCGAGACAAACGGCAACTCCAATGCCGATTGCGTCAAAATTTGCATTATTTTCATTTGGTTGCTAATCGCATAGCCCGCCATCTTGATGGCGGCAGCCTGAAATTCCAATGGCTGGATAATCGGGTTCATACGTAGTCTCTCCTCTGAAAACAACCCAGCCAGCCGAAGAGTAATAAGCCCTGCCCGCCGCGAAGTTTCGGGCGGAAAGCGATGTCGCGCAGTTTCAGGCGTCGCACGTCTCAGCTTCCTTCAGGAGTGGCCCGTACCGCCAAGAAACGGCCCTGCCACGGCTGCATTCCACATGAGCCTACTTCAAAGATTATGCTGTTGCAGCATTTTTCGCTGCGATGCGGCAAAAACATGCCGCAAGGTCAATACTGAGACCTTAAAACCTCACCCGACGTGAAACAGAGTTGAAAACAGCTTTGGGTCCAGGCTGGCTGACACAAATGTCGGCCCTTCCGTCAGGACAGACACTGCGTCATGGCTGTGCAGGCTTTCTTGATGGCTGGCGATAACGCGGAAATCACCCACGTGATGGTCCGCCAGCAACTCGGCGCAGAATAGCCGCGCGGCATCTTCGACAAAAATCGGGTTCGCCGCATTAAGCTCGGCAAAGGCCTGTTCGTCCTCGCGCTTGACCATGACCTGCGTCTCCGTGGGCACCGCGCGGCGGCACAACGCAATCAGATCTTCGAACCACAGGCAATCTGCATCACAGTCCACCACAACGGAAATACGCGCAACCGAGCGCTGCGAATGTGGTGTTGCCAATTGGCCGCGCGTGGACCGCGCGTGTTCGCTCAGTTCCAGCGAACAGGGACAGGTCGAGGAATACACATAGTCCAGATGCATGATCTTCTGGCGCACGCCGTTCTGTTCGACCAGTTCCAGCGCGATATCGTAGTACTGATAGCCCTCAAGTCCCGAACGCAGGCTTTTCACCTTGTCAGGATAGGAAAACCGCATCTGTATCCGCGCGTCAAAGCTGTCCAGATCGGTCATGTAATCGCTCAACGCAGCCTCCATGACCTCAAAACTGAATGTCCGCTCGGCATGTCTGTAAAAAGACCGCATGATCCGGGACATGTTGATGCCCTTTTTCTCGGCATCCAGACTGACCGTGCCGGTGACCGAGGTCTCAAGCGTCAGATCATCGCCCTGTTTACGTTGGAACCGGATCGGCAGGCGGAAGTTCGAGATGCCAACGTGCTGAATCTGCTGCTTTGCCCCACGGATCAGGCTGGACGGTCCGTTTTGAAGATCGGGCAGCGTGGAGCGATAGGCTGCGTCAACCTCGAACCCTTCGGGATACTCGCGCGACAGCGAGGGATAGTTAACCGGCACCAGCCCCGGAACAAGGCGCGCGATTGCGGGATCAAGCTGGCTGATCTCGGCCTCGGTCGCGGTCTGGGCCCATTTGCGCAGCGTCTTCAGCGCTGCTGCGGCTTCGTCATTGTTTGGGGCTTCGTCAATGTCACGGGGATGCACGTTCATCGATCGGGTTTCCTTGGGGTTGGTCGCCGGACTATATACAGCTTTGGCGTGTTTACCAATTATTCTCTATACGTCGGAAAACACAGTCCGGATCGAATTTCGGTGCGGGAAAAGCAATTTACCACCCCGCACACTAACCTTTGACAGAACCCTATCAGGTCTGGACGCTTCCTTATTGCTGAGAAGCGGCCAATGCCTGCCTGATATCGGCAAGCAGGTCGCCTGCGTCCTCAAGCCCAACCGAAAAACGGATCAGGCCCGGTGTGATCCCCAATTCATCCTTCTGCGTGTCACTCAGGCGCTGATGGGTCGTCGTAGCCGGATGGGTTGCAATCGACTTTGCATCCCCAAGATTGTTTGAGATCACCGGAATCGTCATCGCGTTGAGGAAGGCAAATGCAGCCTCTTTTCCACCCTTGATGTCCAATGACAGAACCGTGCCGCCCTTGCCGCCTAGTTGAGACTGAACCAAAGCGTTCTGCCCGTGTGTCTTCAGGCCGGGATACAATATGCGTTCCAGCGCGGCATCCCCCTCTAACGCCTCGGCAATGATCTGGGCAGACTCGGCCTGCGCGTTGACCCGCAAGGTCATCGTTTCCAGACCTTTCAACATCACCCACGCGTTGAACGGGCTAAGCGCCCCCCCGGTGTGTTTGAGATACGGCTCGATAGTTCCGCGAATGAAATCCTTGGTGCTTATGATGACGCCGCCAAGCGCCCGCCCCTGCCCGTCAATGTGCTTTGTTGCAGAATAAACCACCACATCCGCACCTTGCTGGATCGCACGCGAGAAGACCGGAGTCGAAAAAACGTTGTCGACAATCACGGTCGCGCCGACAGCATGGGCGAGTTTGGCAACAGCCGAAATGTCGATCACTTCGAGCGTCGGGTTCGACATGGACTCGAAAAACACGGCTTTAGTATCCGGGCGGATCGCCGCTTGCCACGCGTCCAGATCGGTGCCGTCTACAAACGTCACCTCGACCCCATAGCGGGTCAGGATGTTTTCAAGGATATACAGGCAAGAACCAAACAAAGCCTTGGCCGAAACTACATGGTCGCCCGCTTTCAGCATCGAGGTCAAAGCAGCATTCACCGCCGCCATACCAGACGCGGTGGCAAAGGCGTCCTCGCCCCCTTCCAACGCCGCGATGCGCTGTTCGAACATAGACACGGTCGGGTTTCCGTAGCGGGCATAAATGAACTCATCCGGGCCGGCTTCGATGAACCGTGCCTCGGCCTGTTCAGCGTTTTCGTAAACAAAGCCCTGCGTCAGAAAGATCGCCTCGGACACTTCGTTATATTGGCTGCGACGAATGCCGCCGTGGACGGCTTGGGTGCGTTTGTTCCAGCTCTCGCTCATCTCATTCCTCTCGGCCCTTGTCTGGCAAGGGCATCAAAAAAACCCCAGACGCGGTCAAGCGAAAGGGGCCTTTCATCCTGACCTTTTAGCGGTGTTGTTTAGCGTGGCCCGCAATCCGGTAACAAATCGCCACGTATTACCTTGCGCATACGCCTCAGTTGTCAGCGCGTCAACCCTGACCGGTGCAACGTCGCGGGTCCGCTTCGCCCCGCTCACCCAAGCGCCATAGCGCCCAGGCAAAACGGTGCCACAATATCTTGTGCTGGGCATACCGCCGCTGGTCACGGCTTTTTGCCTTATCTCAGTCACAACAGCTATTGCCCTTCGGTCAGAAAGCCCCATGATCCTCTCAACCTGAGGAGACATCATGATCGACTTGTATTTCTGGCCCACGCCAAATGGTTGGAAGGCCTCCATCGCGCTGGAAGAGATGGAGTTGCCCTACACTACTCATCTGATCAACATCGGTAAGGGCGACCAGTTCGACCCCGAGTTTCTGAAGATCGCTCCGAACAACCGAATGCCTGCAATCGTCGACCCGGACGGACCGGAGGGACAGCCGATATCGGTTTTTGAAAGCGGCGCGATCCTGATGTATCTGGCCCGCAAGACCGGCCGGTTCTATGGCACGACGGAGAGAGATCGTGTGGCGGTTGAAGAATGGTTGATGTGGCAAATGGGCGGCGTCGGACCGATGGCGGGTCAGGCGCATCACTTCCTTAAATACGCCCCCCAATTGGACCCTCCACAGGACCTGCCCTACGCGAAGGATCGGTATCGCGCTGAGGTTGGCCGCTTGTACGGTGTGCTCGATCGTCGACTGGCTGAAAACGAATACGTTGCAGGCGATTTCTACTCGATCGCCGATATGTCGATCTGGGGCTGGGCCAGCCTGTGGGAAGGCCAGCGGCAGGTGCTGGAAGACAAACCTCATTTCACCCGCTGGCTGGAAACCGTCAGCGCCCGCCCCGGCGTTCAGGCCGGGCGGGCGTTACACGCCGAGCTGCGAGGAGATCACCGAGACAAGCAATCGCAGGGGGTTTTGTTCAAGCGGTGAGGCTGGCAGATTTTTGAACCGCGCCCGACTTGAAACTGCTAATATTGTGGTCGGTGATCACCGGCGTCGGACTCACCACCGCCGAAATGCCGCGCCAGATCGTTAATCGGGCTGCGATACGGCAAATCCCTGATGCAGACTGAGTCCAACCCTTGAGATTGCCTAAGGTGTGACAGCAGGTGATCTGAGCCAAAGTCCTCGATCCAGAACCCAATGGACTCAAACAGGTTGGATTCGCTTTTCTGTGTGATGGTTGAACAGAGCGACCGGCCCTTTCTCTGCTCTACGCGCAGTTCCTGAAGGTCGTACCTGATATCACCTTCGATATCGTATCCGTACATAATAAGCTGAAAGCACGCACCCTGCTCTTGGATTCGTGTGCGCGTTGTCATGATTTCCGTGGTCGGCAAATATGTCGCGGGGTCAAACGTGTTCATCTCGAAGGAAGTGGTGAAAAAACCGTCGGCGTCTGCTGGCCCGGTGGCATGAAATCCGTCATCCGCATCCGGTTTCGCCTTCAGGATTTCAAATGCCGCATCGGCAGACAAGGGAACCGACACGCGGGACTTGTCACGTATGGATCGGGATGGGATCGCGATCAGGACAAACATTGACATGTACAGGCCCAACCACAGAAATATGCCACCGAAAACGACAATGAATATCGTCCACAATACCGCCATGACGCCTTGGTCTCTGGGCATATATGCCGGCAGTGTTTCCAGCAGCGGCAGGAACATGAGCAGCAACCCCAACACTGTCGCCGCGCAAATCGTATCCCACCAGACGCGTGGATACACCATGATCAAACTCAGAATAGCGGTCGTGCACGCCAAGGCGACCCCTGCCTTTATGATCGGGTTCGCAATTAAATCCGCAGACCCAAACAGAGATATCCCAGCAAACCATCCTAAGAACGGGAGTGCCAAGCTGACGACAATCAGCCGTCTCAATCGAAAAATGCGGTATAAATATTTGTTTTTCATATTTCTTTTTCCAATAGTTGAATTGATGCCTATCATTCAACTAGGGCGGCAATATGACCGAAGTCGGATTTCAGCGTTTTGCACGGGTTTTCCGTCGCGCCCGCATACTCCCCCCGCACCAACACATCCAGCATTTCCGAGATATCTTCGATCTCTTCCGCGATCACATGGGTCACCGAATGCGCACGCTGCATACGCCCCGTGACCCGCAACAACCGCCCCGAGATCACGGCGCGGCGAAAGCGTTCATAGATCGCACGCCAGACCACCACGTTCACGATACCGGTCTCATCCTCAAGCGTCAGAAAGATCACCCCCTTGGCCGTCCCCGGCCTCTGCCGCAGGATCACCAACCCGGCAACGGCCACCCGCGCGCCTTCGGGTGGGTCGTCCAGCCGCTTGGCTGGCAGACAGGCAGGTGGGCGCGGCCAGTCTCGGTTTGAAACCGTAGGGCGAACAGGGGCAACAAGCATAAGAACAAAAATAGAACATACAGCCAGAAAGTCCAGACATAGCGCGCCAAGTCGCAAATGAGGCTGGTCAGACCTAAATGCCTTCACTAAGGAAGAATTCGACAATCGAAAAAGGAAGACGCACGCAATGGCAAAGATCACCTATGTCGAGCATGGCGGTACCGAGCATACTGTCGAGGTCGCCAACGGACTGACCGTCATGGAAGGGGCCCGCGACAACAACATCCCCGGCATCGAGGCCGATTGCGGCGGCGCCTGCGCCTGCTCGACCTGCCACGTCTATGTCCATCCCGACTGGGTCGAGAAAGTTCCCGCCAAGGATGACATGGAAGAGGACATGCTGGACTTTGCCTTTGAACCCGACCCTGCCCGCTCGCGCCTGACCTGCCAGATCAAGGTCACGGATGAGCTGGACGGTCTGGTCGTTCAGATGCCGGAAAAACAGATCTAATGCAGTCCAAAGCGCCGCGCCTGCCCGCTCGCCTGTGGCAACGCGGGACCCGCGGCGCGCTGCTGGCGTTTGGGTTATGGTTTTCCGGAGTTGGCTTCGCCACCGCCGCCGACACTGTAACTGCCGCACGGTACACCGAACCCACCACACGCTATGCCCATGGCGTTTTGGGGGACGATATCGAATATGGTGCACTGGAAATCACCGTTGAAAGCACCGACCCCAAGGAACGGTCGAACGAACAGTCGGTACTAACGATCCGACTGCCGCAGGACCGGGTGTTCGAGGACCTCGCCCCTCGATTGTCAGACGTTGACCTTGATGGAACAAACGAGGTCATCGTCGTTGAAACCAGCGTGCACGAGGGCGCTCAACTCGCAATCTACAACGCACAGGGCGAAAAGATCGCAGCCACCCCCCATATCGGCACTCGCAACCGCTGGCTTGCCCCTGCAGGGATTTGGGATCTGGACAATGACGGCCAAATCGAAATCGCCTATGTAGATCGCCCGCACTTGGTCAAAACCCTGCGCATCTGGCGCTACTCGGACGGCAAACTTACTGAAATCGCTACTCTTCCCGGCCTGACTAATCACCGTATCGGAGATGCATTTATCGCTGGCGGTCTAGTCTATTGCACGACAGGTCCCGAACTGATCTTGGCCAGCGCCGACTGGTCCCGCATCATCAGTGTCACCTTTAGAAACGGCTGGATAAAAACCGATCTCGGTCCGCTCAAAGACCGCAAGACCCTTACCCAAACCCCGAACTGCTGATCCGCCCTTCATCTGGCTATAAATATCCCGGGGAGCCGCCATTGGCGCAAGAATTCAAGACGGGCGCAGCCCGGCAATTGGATTACAACGCGCGCCAGCCGATATCGCGGCGGAAAAATCCGCCGGGCCAGTCTATCCCGTCCACCATCGCATAGGCCCGGTCACGCGCGTCCTGCAAAGTCTCCCCCCGTGCAGTCACGTTCAGCACACGACCGCCCACCGCCAGAATTTGACCATCCTCAGCTTTGGTTCCCGCGTGGAAAACCATGTTCTTACTGTCTTCGGGAAGTGCGCCCAAATCTCTGATAACACTTCCCTTTTCATAAGTTCCCGGATACCCGTTCGCCGCCATCACAACGGTGATCGCATGGTCATCCGCCCAGTTCACGCGCGCCTCTGCCAAGCGCCCCTCGGCCGCGGCATGCATAAGGTCCATCACCTGCCCGCCCAGACGCATCATCAGCACCTGGCACTCCGGGTCGCCAAAGCGCACGTTGTATTCCACCAGCCTCGGCTGTCCGTCCTTGATCATGAGACCGGCATAAAGCACGCCCTGAAACGGCGCGCCACGACGCTTCATCTCATCCATGGTCGGGCGCACGATTTCATCCATTGCGCGTGCCTCAATCTCGGCGCTTAGAACCGGTGCCGGAGAATACGCCCCCATTCCGCCGGTATTCAGGCCGGTATCGCCTTCGCCGACGCGTTTGTGGTCCTGCGCTGTGCCGACTGACAGGATGTTTTCACCGTCACATAGCACAAACAAAGAGGCCTCCTCGCCCTCCATAAACTCCTCGATCACCACCTCGGCGCCGGCCCCGCCAAACGCGCCGCCGAACATATCGTCGATCGCCTCCAGCGCGGTTTCTTCGTCCATTGCAACGATCACCCCCTTACCGGCGGCCAAACCATCGGCCTTGACTACAATCGGCGCACCCTGTTCGCGAATATAGGCTTTGGCGGGGTCAGCTTCGGTAAACCGTGCATAAGCCGCAGTCGGAGCACCGGCGGCATCACAGATTTCCTTGGTAAAGCTCTTGGAGGCTTCCAACCGGGCTGCTTCTGCCGACGGACCAAAGACCAGAACGCCTGCCTCTCGCAACCGATCTGCAACCCCGGCTGCCAAAGGCGCCTCGGGGCCGACAATCACGAAATCAATCGCGTTTTCCTCGGCAAAGCTGACCACTGCGCCGCCATTCTCGATATCAAGCGCCGCGCACTCGGCGATCTGCGCGATTCCGGCATTTCCCGGCGCGACGATCAGCCGATCACATTTGGGGTTCTGCATCACTGCCCAGGCCAGGCTGTGCTCCCGCCCACCACTGCCGAGAATGAGGATATTCATGACTGCTCTCCGATCTGCTTGGCCTCGCCTTCCGCGCGTTCTAAGCTGGGCAGGCATTTGACACAAGGCGCTGAAATGTCCGACCTGCTTGACGACCCCATTCCCGGCCAAAACACCCCCGAATACAGCGTTTCGGACATTTCAGGAGAGGTTAAGCGCACGCTTGAAGGCGCGTTTGGCCGAATCCGTGTGCGCGGCGAGGTCGGACGCGTGTTCAAAGCGCGCTCGGGCCATCTGTATTACGACATCAAGGATGACCGAAACGTGCTGGCGTGCAACACATGGAAGGGCCAGATCTCGGGCTTGTCCGTGGTGCCGGAAGAAGGGCTTGAGGTTGTTGTAACCGGTCGCCTCACAGCTTTCGGTGCACAATCCAAGTACAACCTGAATGTCGATGAGGTCGCGGTCGCCGGACAAGGTGCCCTGATGGCGCTGCTGGAAAAACGCAAGAAACAGCTTGAGGCCGAAGGGCTATTCGCGCCAGAGTGCAAGAAGGTTCTGCCCTACCTGCCGCAGATCATCGGCGTTGCGACATCCCCATCAGGCGCTGTGATCCGCGATATCCTACACCGTCTGCGCGACCGGTTTCCGCGCAAGGTGCTGATCTGGCCGGTGGCCGTACAGGGATCAAACTGCGCACCCGAAGTGGCGAACGCCATTCAGGGATTCAACCGAATGACCCCCGGAGGCGCCCTGCCGCGCCCCGATCTGATCATTGTCGCCCGTGGCGGTGGGTCGATCGAAGACCTGTGGGGCTTTAACGAAGAAATCGTCGCGCGCGCCGCCGCCGCCTCGGATATTCCACTGATTTCGGCCGTGGGGCACGAAACAGATACAACACTGATCGACTTCGTTTCTGACCGACGCGCACCCACGCCGACGGCCGCAGCGGAACTGGCGGTTCCCGTTCGTATGGAACTGTTGGCCTGGACCGGAGAACAAAGCGCGCGTCTTTCCCGTTCGGCCACAGACGCGGTTCAACGCCGCGCCCAGCGTTTGCGCGATCTGTCCCGGGCCTTGCCACGACCGGATACCTTGTTGAACATTCCACGCCAACGTATTGATCTTGTTGCAGATAGACTGGCACCCGCGCTTGACCGAAGTGTTCAGAACCGGCGTTTGCGTGTCGTTGAGATCTCTGCACATCTGCGTCCGGCCACGCTGCGCAATCTGGTGGCGGCGCGGCAAGAGGCCGTTCGCAACCTGTCTTCCCGGCTGTCCCTGCGGCCAATCCAGCGCGAGATCGAAGCGCAGCGAAATAACGTCACCCGACTGGCGGAACGCCTGAGCGGCGCGCAGACCGCACGTCTCGACCGGATGCGCCAGAATCTTGAGGCGACGGACCGTCTGCGCGAAACACTCAGCTACAAAGCGACGTTAGAAAGGGGCTACGCAGTGGTGCGCGCAGAAGGTCAGGTCCTGACGACCAAAGAACAGGCTGGAAAGCACGCCTCCTTCGAGATCGAGTTCGCGGACGGTGTGCTAAGTACAGGTCAGGCAAACCCGTCACGTCCATCGCAGAAGAAAACGCCATCAAAGGATACTCCGGACCAGGGATCGCTATTTTAAGGGGCGCGCTAAACGCCGACGTCGGGGCCGTGGCAGACCATTTCCTCGTCGATCTCATCGGCTTCATATAGTTCGGTTCTGTCCGGGTTCCCTTCAAACTGAGCGATCAAGCCGCTCCCCGATTCTGTGAACAACCAGCATTGCGGGTCCAGACGATCCTCGTACAGGAAACATATCTGGCCGCTTTGCTCGTACCAAACACCTTCCTTGCAGTCTCCATCCAAAAAAGACCATATAACTCTGCGGTTTGGCAAGTAACGTTCAACCCCGTAAACCTGCCCCTGAAACCCGTAGAACAGAGTTTTCCCGCGTGTGTATGCATCAAATTCCGATCCCGAAAGACCAGGCTCCGCGCCCACAGCCGGGCCGGACATTACCATCAGAATCGCGATAGACCTCAGCATATGATCATCTTCGCAGATGTGGTGCAGCAACGCCAACTCTGCGCGCAACGAACGACTTACCCAACGTAACAGGTTGAGGTAATGCCGAGTTCCCGGCGACGCTGTTCAAAAAACCATATTACGGGAGAGCCGCCAAATGACCGCCCTGTTTCTGATCGCCGCAGCCTGCGCGCTTGCGTATTTGCCGATGTCACCGAAACCCGCAAGTTGGCCGAGGTCAGTCCTAAAGACGCTGTCGGTTGCCATACTTGCGCTTATCGCAGCCCGACAGGGCGCGCCACTGTTGCTGACCACAGCTCTGGCTCTCTGCGCGGTCGGCGACGCATTACTGTCTCGGGACTCCGACGCCACATTCATGGCCGGCATCGGTGCTTTTGCTGCCGGACACTTGGCCTATATCGCTTTGTTTCTGTCCCATCCGTCCAGCGAAACAGCGCTTATCTTCGACAGGCCCGGCTTCTTCTGGTCGCTGATTATATTAGGCATCGTTGCCGTAACCTTGCTCGCCCCCCGCGCCGGAGAGTTAAAGGTGCCCGTTCTTGGATATATCCCGATTATCCTCGGTATGGGTCTTACCGTTTTGGCAGTGCCCGACATCGGCCCTTTGCGTTGGGCGTTGCCCGCAGCGTTGGCCTTTATCGCGTCCGACCTGATCCTAGCGACGGAAAAGTTCCTGCTGCCCCAAAATCATCCAAGCCTCCGCCTCACGCCTTACATGGTGTGGATATTGTACTGGGGCGCTCAGGCCGGGTTGCTGATTGCCTTTCTGTGACCCTTTGCAACTGGTTCAAATCCGCATTAGGTGAGAGGAACATCTGCGGAGACCAAAAATGGCGTTTTTCTCAAAGCTCAAGGACAAGCTGTTCAAATCCTCGTCCCGACTCGAACAGGGGTTGGACGCCATCATCGAAGATGGCGGCGAAGAAACAACAGCCCCTGACCCTGTCATCCCCGAGCCAGAGCCGCAGCCAGAACCCGTACCTGAAGTTCCGCAGCCACAGCCTCAACCGCAGCCTGTTGAAACCCCTGAACCAGTTCCAGCAGACCCAATGCCAGCCCCCCCGCCACCAGAGGCCGCACCGTCCAAAGGTGTTCTGGCGCGGATGTTCAGCCGAAACGAGGCAAAAACCGTTATTCGCCGCACGCTTGACGACGACATGCTGGAACAACTCGAAGAGCTGTTGATCGCCTCGGACATGGGTGTAGACACCGCATTGCGCGTCACCTCCAACATGGCCGAAGGGCGTTTGGGCCGCAAACTTTCAACACAGGAAATCAAACAGCTACTGGCACAGGAAGTTTCCCGCGTGATGGAGCCTGTCGCCAAACCGCTGCCGATCTACCCCAAGCGCCCCCAGGTGGTGCTTGTGGTCGGCGTGAACGGATCCGGAAAGACCACAACAATCGGCAAACTCGCAAGCCAGTTCAAAGCTGCAGGTAAAAAGGTCGTAATTGCCGCGGGCGACACATTCCGAGCTGCGGCGGTCGAACAACTTCAGGTCTGGGGAGACCGCGCAGGCGTGCCCGTCCTTACAGCGCCCGAAGGATCCGACCCCGCCTCTCTCGCATTTGATGCCCTCACGCGCGCGCAAGAGGACGGAGCAGACCTGCTGATGATCGACACCGCTGGCCGCCTGCAAAACCGCGCCGACCTGATGGAAGAGCTCGCCAAAATCGTCCGCGTCATCCGCAAGGTCGACGAAACCGCTCCGCATAACACCCTTTTGGTGCTGGACGCGACCACCGGACAAAATGCACTCAGTCAGGTCGAGACATTTCGCAAGCTGGCCGATGTCTCGGGCCTTGTGATGACCAAACTGGATGGCACGGCCAAAGGCGGCGTTCTGGTGGCGCTCGCGGACAAATTTGGCCTACCGATCCACGCGATCGGCGTTGGGGAGCAGATCGACGACCTCGCCCCCTTTGACCCGGAAGATTTCGCCGCCGCCCTCACCGGCCTTGACCAAAGCTGATCCTCCGCTTCATCTGGCTAAAAATATCCTCGGGGGGTGTTGGGGGGCAGACAGCCCCCCACCCTCTCCTCCCAACGCAAAGATCTGACACTTGAGCGACTGGCTGATCTCACTCGAAGGCACCGAAGCAGGCCATCAGCTCGCGCTGGGATTGGCATTGATGGCGGCGTTCCTTCACGCGGCTTTCGGAGCATTGCAGAAGGGTCGTCACGATCCCTGGCTGTCCCGCGGAGCAATCGACGCTTGTTACTGCCTGATGGCCGCGCCCTTTGCCTTTTTCGTCGTGCCGTGGCCAGAGCCCTACATGTGGCCCATCTTCGCCGTCGTGTGGCTGATTCACATCGTCTACAAAACGCTACAGGCTATGGCCTATACCAAAGGCTCATACACTGTCGTTTACCCGGTCGTCCGTGGAACCGGCCCCTTGTTCACCGTTATCGGCGCCTACCTGCTGTTCGGGGAGACTTTTACCGGCATCCAATGGCTGGGTGTCGCGGTTTTGCTGGCCGGCATATTCGGACTGGCGGCCTACAACTTCCGCTTTCTCGAAACCAACCGCGAAACGCTTGGGATCGCCCTGGCGCTGGCAATCGCCACCGGATTGTTCGTAGCGCTTTACACAACCTATGACGCTTATGGCATACGCGCGACCGCCGACCCTTTCACCTTTTTGGCCTGGTTCTTCATGATCGACGGCGCCACCATGCCCATTTACGCCTTCCTGAGATGGCGTGCGATGGTCAACCGGCCCGCGATCGGCCCCTTGATGCTGCGCGGTTTGGCTGGCGGCATCATTGCCCCGCTGTCCTTTGGCTCTATCATGCTGGCAACGCGATTGGACAAAGTTGGCGAGGCTGCCGTTCTGCGCGAAACCTCGACCGTCTTTGCTGCCCTGATCGGCTGGCTGATTCTGAAAGAAACCGTTGGGCCAAGGCGGATCGCTTTGATGGCATTGATTGCGTTGGGCGCCGTAATAGTTGAAATGGGCGGGTAAACAGCAGGAAACTGACATGACAGGCAAGAAAGAAATCAATCCATTTCTAAAACAGGTGCTGGAACTTGGCCCTCCGCTGGCCTTTTTCTTCATCTACCTACGCTTGCGGGATGACAGTTTCGAGCTTGCCGGAACTGAATATTCCGGGTTCATCGTCGCGACCATCATCTTCGTGCCCCTGATGCTGTCTGCAATGGCCGTGCTATGGTACCTGACCGGGAAACTCAGCCGGATGCAGATATTCACCGCGTTCATGGTCATTTTCTTCGGCGGCCTGACAGCCTGGTTCAATGACGAACGGTTTTTCAAGATGAAAACCACGCTGGTCTACGGGTTCTTTTCGATCATCCTTGGCATCGGATTGCTGCAGGGTAAATCCTATCTCGCCTATGTTCTCGATGAAATGCTTCCCATGCGCAACGAGGGCTGGATGATCCTCACGCGCCGACTGTGCGGGTGTTTTGCAGTTCTAGCCGTGGCCAACGAATTGGTCTGGCGCACGATGTCCACCGACCTTTGGGTCAAGATCGAAACGTTCGGGTTTCCTATCGCGTTGATGGTCTTTCTCATGCTTCAGTTCAGCATGCTACAAAGCTATATGGACGACCCCGATCATCAGTAAACCGGGTGGTCGAACCGGTCCTGTGGAGCGCCAACGCACAGCCAACTTTCGGAATTCGCATAAAATCCTTGGCTTAACGTCATAGCTGTGGAAAGTTGTGGGACCACTCACCATTGGCAGCCGGAGCACCACATCCACATGACGGCCATCCCAAACAGCGGCTTTTTGGCCGAGGCGTCTGACAGGCTCAGGGCCATGCTTTCTGCCCAGGCGACAGAAATTTCGCTTGAACAGGGTGAGACCCTGTTTGAACAAGGTGACGAAGGTGACTCACTTTACGCCCTCACTGAGGGCACATTGGAAGTGTCCTTTCTGGCCATGAGTGGTCGAAAACTGTCATTGAGCCTGATGAAGCCGGGCGAAATCTTCGGTGAAATCGCCCTGTTCGACAACGGACCGCGCACCGCCACGATTGCGGCTGCTGAACCGTCCCGTGTTCTACGCATCCGGCGCAGCGACGTAATGAACCAAATCCGTCAGCATCCCGATCTTGCGGTCGATTTGATCCGCCTTGCGGGATTGCGTATGCGTTGGATGGGGTCGCAAATGAATGAGCAGGTCTTTCTGCCAATGCCCATCCGTTTGGCGCGTAAGCTGCTGCACCTGTCCGGCCTTCAGGACGACCCTGCCAAACGGATCACCCTGTCGCAGAGCGAACTGGCCGAGTTCGTTGGCGCGACACGGGAAGCCGTATCCAAAACAATCTCGACCTGGAAGCGCGATAACGTGGTCGAGGCATCACGCGGCGGTCTGATGATCCATGACTTCGAAGCCCTGCGCGAATTGGCGGAATCCGATCTGATCTGATCCGTTGTGACCTGCTTCACATACGACCGGCTGCGTTAAGACTATCTTCGTAATTGTTACCGTAGGAGGTCAGAGAATCATCCCCGATATCTGTCCACTGACCTCTCCCTGTATCAGAGCCACGCGCCTTCCCCGGCGTGTGGCTCACTTCTTTGCAGAACAGAAAAAAGGCCGGAGCAAACGCCCCGGCCCATTCATTCAAGTAGACCCGAATTTCACTCTTCCAAGCTTAGAGCCACAAATCGCGGGTCACCGCCACGGCGCACCAAAAGCAGCAGGGATTTCCGCCCAGCCTCTCGCGCTTCGTCCATCCGTGCTTCCAGATCTTCGACCGAAGTGACCTTTTGCTGGCCAGCTTCGGTAATGAGGTCACCCGAGCGCAATCCCTTTGCGTAGGCCTCCGAGGCTTCGTCAACCTGAGTTACAACCAAACCTTCGGCGTTTTCATCCAAGCCCATGTCGGTACGCAACTCATCCGTCAAAGGCGAGATCGTAAGACCCAGTATGTCGGCATTTTCCTCAACTGGCGCTTCTGACGTTTCTTCCTCGCCGCCCTCAGACCGCTCAGCGTCTTCACGCCGTCCGAGTGTCACCAGAACAGTCTGCGTTCCACCATCCCGGTGTACGACCACGCGAACCGACTTGCCCACTGTGGTTTCGCCAACCTGACGGACAAGGCCGCGCGTGTCTTCGACCTCGACACCATCAAAGCTGAGGATGACGTCCCCGGCCAGCAATCCGGCGTCCTTTGCCGGTCCGTCCGGCACGTCGCTGATCAAAGCGCCGCCCGGTTTATCCAGCCCCATGGCTTCGGCCATATCCTCGGTGACGTCCTGAATGCGGACACCCAACCAGCCGCGGCGGGTCTCACCGAACTCACGCAGTTGGTCCACAACCTTAACGACAACATTCGATGCCATCGAAAACCCAATCCCGATCGAACCACCATTGGGCGACAGGATGGCCGTATTCACACCGATCACTTCGCCGTCCATGTTGAACAACGGCCCGCCCGAGTTACCTCGGTTAATCGCCGCATCGGTCTGAATGTAGTCGTCATAAGATCCGCTCAGCGCACGGTTGCGGGCCGATACGATCCCGGCTGAGACCGAAAATCCCTGACCCAACGGATTGCCCATCGCGATCACCCAATCGCCTACGCGGGCCACGTCGCTATCGCCAAATTTGACATATTGCAGCGGCCCCGTCGCCTCGACCTTGAGCAGCGCAATATCGGTTTTTTCGTCCGCGCCAATTACCTTGGCAGGCAATTCCTTCTTGGGCTGTCCGTCACCCGGAAAGAATTCGATCAGAATCTCATCCGCTTCGGCGATCACGTGGTTGTTGGTGACGATGTAACCATCCTCTGAGATCACGAACCCCGACCCAAGCGCATTACTGCGTCGCGGGGCGTTCTCGCCATTATTGCCCCGGTCCTGAAACTCGCGGAAAAAATCTTCGAAGGGCGACCCTTCGGGAACGATGCCCTGCGGCCCGGTCTGATTTTCGATCAGGGTCGAGGTTGTGATGTTCACCACCGCCGGGCTGATCTTTTCGGCCAACGGCGCAAGGCTTTCCCCGCGCGCAAATGCTGCCGATGTCTGCGCCAGGATTATCAACATCCCCGCAAATGCCAGCCACATCAGCCGCAAAAAACCAACCCTGTCGTCCGCTCGGACGGAAATACTGCGCGCTTGTGCCTGCACTTGGGTACTCCTTGTCGTCAATTCTGCGGGATCGCGCATGAACGCCTCCCTCTTGGCAACCAATGTAGTCGGTTTAATCAGGCCCGCAACTGAGGATCGCGGGGAAATCACCTGCAATTGAAACCACGGCACTAAAACCCGACCTGATACGCGCCCCAAAGCAGGATAAAGCCGCTGACCACGCAAAGCAGCCCCGCCAGTCGTCGCGCCTGTTCAGGCAGCGATCGTAATGCTTCTAGCATCCGTTCAATAAGCGAAGGGGCCAGCGCATAGGCCAGCCCCTCGACAATCAGTACCAGCCCGAGGGCCAGAAGGATCATACCCATTACTGGGATGCCTGCCCTGTTGGTGACTTCAGATAGTTAAAGAACTCTGAATCCGGGCTCAGAACCATCGAACTGTTGCTGCCGCCCAACGCGCGCTCATAAGCGGACAGAGACCGATAGAATTCAAAGAACTCTGGGTCTTTGCCAAATGCTTCGGCGAAGATCGCGTTACGTTCAGCGTCAGCTTCACCGCGGATGATCTCTGCCTCGCGGTTGGCGTCCGAGACCAGTTCGACCACGGTACGGTCAGCTTGCGCGCGCACACGCTGCGCCGCCTCGTTACCACGGGCGCGTTCGTCCGTCGCTTCACGCTCACGCTCGGCCTTCATCCGGTCGAATGTCGCCTCAAGGTTGGCCTGCGGCAGATCGGTCGCCTTCAGACGCACGTCGATTACGTTCACGCCCAGCGCACGGGCTTCAGCAATCGCACTATTGCGGATACGCAGCATCAGCGCGGCACGGTCCGAGCTCAGGATATCGCGGGACGACACCGAACCCAGAACCTCACGCGTTTCGGCGCGCAGGATACGGTCCAGACGATCTTCGGCGACCGGAATGCCGCCGACACCAACGGCTTGACGGAACTGTTCCAGATCGGAAATCCGGTAGCGGGCAAAGGCATCAACGACCAGACGACGATCATCCAGAGGCGTGACCTCCAGCGGTTGCACGTCGATCGAAAGGATGCGGTCGTCATAGCGGACAACGTCCTGAATCAACGGGATTTTGAACGCCAGCCCGGGTTCTTCTTTGACGGCGACCACGCGACCGAACTGAAGTACCAGCGCGCGTTCACGTTCATCCACGATGAAAATCGAAGACAGACCAACAACGCCAATGATCACCAAGGCAATGAGGATAAGGGGTGATTTACGCATCAGTTGCTCTCCTCAGCCTGATTGCGGCGCAACTCATTGAGCGGCAGGTAAGGCACGACGCCCTGCCCCTGACCGGTCGAGTTTTCGTCCAGAATGATCTTGTCCACGTCGCCAAGCACCTGTTCCATCCGTTCCAGATACAGACGCTTGCGCGTCACGTCCGGAGCTTTGGAATATTCCTCCAGAACCGCGCTAAAGCGGCTGGCTTCACCTTGTGCGCTGTTGATCTGCTGCGCGCGATAGGCTTCGGCCTCTTCCAGAACCTGTGCGGCTTCACCACGTGCTTCCGCAAGAACACGGTTGGCATAGGCGTCGGCCACGTTCTGCAGACGGTCACGTTCCTGCGCGGCGGCCTGAACGTCACGGAAGGCGGCGATCACGTCCTGCGGCGGGTCGGCCTTGTCAAAGTTGACGCGGATGATGTTCACGCCCGAATCGTAGCTGTCCATCGTTGTCTGAATCAGTTCCTGCAGGCGTTCGGCAATGACACCACGGTCACGGTTCAGGATCGGTGCCAACTCGCTTTGCGCAATAATTTCGCGCATGGCCGATTCCGACACGGCGCGGATCGTCTGGCGCGGGTCACGCAGGTTAAAGAGGAACCTGGCCGGGTCGCTGATGTTCCAGACGACCTGATAGTCGATGTCGACCACGTTTTCATCGCCGGTCAGCATCAGGCCATCATCGCTTCCGCGCGTACCGCCCATATCTTCGGTTTGTTCGCGCGTTACCGGGATAACCTCAGCCGTAACAAAGGGCCAAGGCGCAAAGTTCAGACCCGGATTACCAACAGCCGAAAACTCACCCAGAAATAGTTCAACCGACTGTTCTTCGGGTTTGACGGTATAAAAACTGGCCGCACCCCAAAGAACCGCCGCAACGACCACGCCGATCAAAACGGTTCCCTTGGTGAAAATGGGACCGCCCCCGCCAGAGCCCTGCCCGTTTCCGCCCCGGCCTGAACCACCGCGACCGCCCATAAGGACGCGCAGTTGTTCCTGACCTTTTTTCATCAATTCGTCGATCTCGGGGATCTGCGGGCCGTCGCCTTCGGGCGGGCGTTGCCCGTTCCCGTTGTTACCCCGATTTCCTCCGCCACCCGAAGAGCCTCCGCCCCCCCAGGGGCCGCCGCTGTTGCCCGCCATATGTATAAATTCCCTTGTGTTGGACCGTGTGATCACGGGTTCCCTTGTAACTTGTGTGCGCGCAGTTGCAAATCAAGCAGTGCGTACAGGTTGCCGCATTGTCACCAGCTCTTCTGCCATGACCGGGTGAACGGCGACGGTGCGGTCGAAATCTTCTTTGGTGGCGCCCATTTTAACGGCGATACCTGCAAGCTGGATCATCTCGCCCGCGCCCGGTGCCACGATATGACAGCCCAGCACCTTACGGGTTTCCTGACTGACGATCAGCTTCATCAAAACCCGCTGCGTTCCACCTGCAAAAGCCTTCTGCATGGGTTTGAACGACGTGGCATAAACCTCGATTGGCTCCTGTGCGGCAGCCTCTTCTTCACTTAGGCCGACGGTTCCCATTTCAGGTTGTGTGAAGATCGCCGTTGGGATCAGCTCATGATCTACCGGGGTCGGATTGCCCCGGAAGACCGTTTCAACAAACGCCATGCCTTCGCGAATCGCTACCGGCGTCAGGTTCACCCGGTCAGTCACATCCCCAATGGCATAGATCGAGGGCACAGCGGTCTGGCTGTATTCATCAACGACGATTTCACCCTTGCGTCCGCGCGCAACGCCCAGCGCTTCAAGTCCAAGATCGTCGGCATTTGGGGCACGGCCCGTTGCGTACATGACCACGTCGAACCGGTCCTCGGTACCGTCAGTGGCTTTCACACGGATCTGCTCGCCCTCTTTGGTCATCTCAAGCACGTTGGTCCCCAAACGGACGTCGATGCCGTTCTGGCGCATTTCTTCGCAGATCAGGCCACGGGCTTCTTCGTCAAAGCCCCGTAGGATTTGCGCACCCCGATAAAACTGAGTGGTCTTCACGCCCAACCCGTTCATGATCCCGGCAAATTCACTGGCGATATAGCCGCCTCCGACAATCAGGATGCTTTCGGGCAGCTTCTCCAGATGGAAAATCTCGTTCGATGTGATCGCCAGGTCCGACCCCGGAAACTCCGGCACAACCGGGCGGCCACCGGTGGCGATCAGGATATGCTTGGCGGTCTTGCGAGTTCCGTCCGCCAACTCGACAGTATGCGGATCAACTACATGAGCGCGCAGGTCAAAGCTTTCGACGCCGTTGTTCTTCAGGATATTGCGATAAATACCTTCGAGCCGGTCAAGTTCGGCAACCAGCTTGCCGTGAAAGGTGTTCCAGTTGAATGCACCGGGCTGAATGTCCCAGCCATACGCCTGCGCGTCTTCGACCGTGCCCGAGAATTCGCTGGCAAACACCATCAGTTTCTTGGGCACGCATCCCCGGATGACACATGTACCGCCATAACGGTCTTCTTCTGCAAGTGCGACTTTTGCCCCGGTTTCCCCGGCTGCAACGCGCGCCGCGCGGACCCCGCCCGAGCCTCCGCCGATGACAAACAGATCATAGTCAAAGCTCATCCTGAGTTCCCTTGTTCTTTCAAGCCAAAATTCGTTGAGTATCTGGGGTCGATTACCAAACTGCCAACCCTTGATGTTTCAGAAAGTTCGCTGAGCTATTCGCGTTCGCGCAAAGTCCAGCTTCACCACCTTGTTAATCCGCAAGATCCGCGAACAGGTTTTCTCCGCCTTCAGTGGGCTGATCCACTTCGGTTGTCCCTTCGTTGATATCGCGCACTTCGACACGGCCATCCCCATAACCGATCACGATCTGGTCACAGATATCCACGAACAATCCGTTCTCAACCACACCGGGGACCTGGTTCAAGACCAATGCCAACTGCCGCACATTCCCAATACGCTGAAGGTGCAGATCCAGAATGTGGTTGCCTTCGTCAGTCACATACGGTGCTTGCCCGATCATGCGCAACGCGGTCGAGGTGCCCAACACATCCATCGTATCCAGCACTTCTTCGATCAAAGTGCGTGTTGTCTGCCAGCCGAATGGAATGACTTCGATCGGCAGGGGAAACGCGCCCAACGTTTCAACCTCTTTGCCGGCATCTGCGATCACGACCATCTGATCACTGGCTGTGGCGACGATCTTTTCCTGCAGCAGCGCTCCGCCACCGCCTTTGATGAGGTTCAGTTCGCCGTCAAACTCATCCGCGCCATCAATGGTGATATCCAACCATCCAGCCTGATCCAGAGAGACAACGTCAATCCCGACCTCACGGGCCAGTTGCGCCGTGCGGGTCGAAGTTGGCACACCCTTGATCTTCAGGTCTTCTTGCTGCGCCCGTTCCCCCAAACGCCGCACCATCCAGTCGGCAGTCGACCCGGTGCCAAGCCCGACGCGCATTCCGTCCTGCACCATGTCAGCCGCGCGGCGCGCGGCGACATATTTGGCTTTGTCGATGGGTGACAACTCTCCGATCATCGCCGTAAATCCTTATTTTGCTGCCGGACTTATACGGAATGCCTGCGGCAACTGCGAGAGCGAATAAAACATTTCGCAATGCTTGCGCGGCTGAAAACTACGCGTTTCCGATTGGAAACGTCGCAATCGAAGGTTTCGCCTTCTGCGCAGCGGTGTACACAAGCGTTATGAACGCGCGCTACCGTCTGCACTATGCCCCCGACAACGCCTCGCTGGTGATCCGGCTGGCGATGGAAGAGATGGGCCTGCCCTACGATACGGCTCTGGTCGATCGCAGTCAGAATGCACAAGACGGTGCGGCCTATCGCGCGCTGAACCCCAACGGTCTGATTCCGGTGCTCGAAACCCCTCAGGGCCCGATTTTTGAAACGGCCGCGATTTTGCTTTGGCTGGCCGACACCCATTCACAACTTGCACCTGCACCGCACAGCCCCGACCGGGCCGCGTTCTTGAAGTGGCTGTTCTTTGCATCGAACACTCTACACGCTGACCTGCGCATCCTTTTTTATGCAGAAAAATACATTGAGGCGACGCAGACCGATCCTTTGCGCGCAGGAATACGCCAGAGATTGCGCCAGCACCTTCAGGTTCTGGAAGCCACAGCAGAGCAAACCCCGAACTGGCTGCACCCCGAGAAACCCTCGGTTCTAACGTATTACCTCGCTTGCCAGATGCGGTGGATGGCCCTCTACCCGATGCAGTCCGACCGCAGTTGGTATCAGGTGCACGATACACCGCGCCTGCGGGACGTGCTTATGCACCTGGAAACCCGCCCTGCGACCCGCGCGGTTATCAAAGCAGAAGGGTTGGGGGTTACACCGTTTACTTCTCCGACTTATGCTAACCCTCCAGAAGGCTCCGCTACCTGATATGTTCCTGTCTGTCTTCGATATGTTCAAAGTGGGCATTGGCCCATCCTCGTCGCACACAATGGGTCCGATGGTGGCCGCGGCACGTTTTCTGGACCTTATGCGCGATTCTCCGTTCGAATTTGCGGGCCTGCGCGGCTCGCTGCACGGCTCTCTTGCTTTTACAGGTGTTGGGCACGCCACGGACCGCGCGACGATACTGGGGCTGGCTGGATTTGTTCCCGATACTTACGACAATGAAAAAGCCGAAGCCGCGCTGCTGGCCATCAAAGAGAGCCACAGCGTTACCCCCGATGGTTTGCCGACGCTGCATTTCGACCCCAAGGCGGATTTGGTCTTTGATTACGATCACACCCTACCGGGCCACGCCAACGGCATGATCCTGATGGCCACGGACGCACAAGGCGACGTAATCCTGCGGCAGGTCTACTATTCGATCGGGGGCGGGTTTGTCCTGACCGAAGAAGAACTGGCCGCAGGCAAAGCCACCGACGAAGGCGCCCCCGTCCCCTTTCCGTTCAAATCGGCGGTCGAAATGCTGGACATGGCCAAGGCCAGCGGCAAAAACATCGCCGAGATGAAGCGCGCCAACGAAATCGCGCGCGGTTGTGCCGACAGTTTTGCCAAAGGCTCGGCCCGTCTGTGGCAAGTCATGAACGACTGTATCGAGCGCGGCCTGCACACCGATGGCATTCTGCCCGGTGGCCTGAGCGTGCGCCGCCGCGCTAAGGGTATCCACGACGCGCTTCAGGCTGAACGAGGGATGAACCTGAATGCCCCGCACACCATCAACGATTGGATGAGCGTTTACGCCATGGCCGTAAACGAGGAAAACGCCGCGGGTGGTCAGGTCGTAACAGCGCCAACAAACGGCGCTGCCGGGGTTCTGCCTGCGGTCCTGCGCTATTACCTCGATCACGTGCCCGGTGCTTCGGAAACGCATATTGAGGATTTCTTGCTGACTGCGGCTGCCATTGGCGGGCTGGTCAAGTTCAACGCGTCGATCTCGGGTGCCGAAGCTGGGTGTCAGGCCGAGGTTGGCAGCGCTTCGGCAATGGCTGCGGCGGGGCTGTGCGCTGTGATGGGTGGCACGCCTGAGCAAGTGGAAAACGCGGCTGAAATTGCGTTGGAGCACCACTTGGGCATGACCTGTGACCCGGTCGCGGGGCTGGTTCAGGTTCCCTGTATCGAGCGCAACGGGTTGGGCGCAATCAAAGCAGTTTCCGCAGCGTCTTTAGCGTTGCGCGGTGATGGTCGTCACTTTGTCCCCTTGGACGCAGTCATCGAAACCATGCGCCAAACCGGGCATGACATGCACGAAAAGTACAAGGAAACGTCGTTGGGTGGTCTGGCCGTGAACGTGCCCAATTGTTGAGCCCCGAGTCGGAGGAGCCTTATGCACGGACACTGCCTATGTGGTTCTATAACTTTTGAGGTCGATCCCCCGGCCCTGTCCTGCGTGACCTGCCACTGCGACAGTTGCCGACGGCAATGCGCCGCACCTATGACAACATATTTCGGGGTGCGCGACGGCCAGTGGCGCTGGACGGGCAAGGAACCAAAGACCTTTACGTCTTCGCCCGGCGTTGAACGCAGTTTCTGCCCGGAATGCGGCACGCCGATCTCGTTTCGGTCTCAGGCGATGTCGGGCATCCTGCATCTTTACGTCGCGACGCTGGACAATCCCGACGCTTTGCAGCCGACGCTGCATGCAGCCCACGAAGAAAAGCTGGAATGGCTTAGGCTGAATGACGATCTGCCGGTCTGCATTGGGCCGGACTACACCCAAGTACAGCCCTTGCCCGAATACCCCCATTCAACTTAGCGTCGCGGGCATGACACAGGATCGCCCCGTCTTCGGCATCGTCTTGATGCTTGGGTTTTGCGTGCTCGCCCCCTTGGGCGACGCGATGGCCAAGCTTTTGGGTGAGACAACGCCCGTTGCGATGCTTGTCTTCGTCCGTTTCGCGGTGCAGGCGATGGTCCTGATCCCGCTGGTTGCTTTGACGGGACGACATTGGCGGATGCGGGGGCGCGTACTGCGCCTGACGGCCATTCGAACGATTTTGCACATTCTCGGTATCAGCGCGATGTTCAGCGCCCTGCAATATCTGCCGTTGGCCGACGCGGTGGCCATCGCCTTTGTCATGCCCTTCATCATGCTGTTGCTGGGCCGTTACGTGCTGGGCGAAGAAGTCGGCCTGAGGCTCCTTGTGGCCTGCGCCGTAGGTTTCGCGGGGACACTGATGGTTATCCAGCCAAGCTTCATTCAGGTCGGAGCGGCTGCCCTTCTGCCCCTGGTCGTCGCCATCGTCTTTGCACTGTTCATGCTGGTCACGCGACAAATAGCGAAAGAGGCCGACCCGATTGCCCTTCAAGCTGTTTCGGGTGCGATGGCCACCATCATCATGTTGCCCGTCCTGATCGCTGGAACCGCGACGGAGGTCTGGCACCTTTCGCTGGTCGTCCCAACTGAAGGCACCCATTTCCTGTTCTTGGCGATAGGCCTGCTTGGGACCGTCGCGCATCTGTTTATGACGTGGTCACTGCGCTATGCGCCCTCGGCGACGCTGGCCCCGATGCAGTACCTTGAGATACCAGTCGCCACCCTGTTCGGCTGGCTGGTCTTTTTGGACCTGCCCAACGGCATGGCCGCGATCGGTATTACGATCACCGTTCTGGCCGGCCTCTATGTCATTCTGCGCGAACGGGCCAGCGCCCGATCTGCCCCGACTGAAACGCCTGCATAACCGTATCCAAAGCCGTCCTTGGGACCATTACCAACAACCCCGGCGTGTCCATGGTTAGCGTAACCTCAGATATTGCCCGGTTCGATGTCCCGACCACTCCGTCAGGTTCCAGAACCAGCGTGTCGATCGGCCATTCCAATCCCGTACTCCGCCCCGTTACCTGCTGAAATGGAAACAATGAGACGACGTCACCCGGCGCAAGCGCAAGCCTGATGTTTGGCGGTGCGTGAAACACGACCTCATGCTCCCCCAACAGGACGCAGAGCCGATCCTGCCGCCTGACCAACCCGTTAAGCACGGCCAATTGGTGATCCAACCGCCCGCCGAGAAACCCGACCCCCAGGATCAGCGGCGCGTCTAGGCTGCGCAATGCCTTGTCAAAGTCCGTGCTGTCTTGTTCACGAATTGGAAACAGACGGTCGGATGGAATCTGCGCTTTGTGGGATGCCTCCAACGAATCGAAATCACCGATCACGGCCTCGGGGATATGTCCGGCCTCAAGCACCGGTATCGCTCCGCCATCGGCAGCTACGACCCTACCTGCGCGAATCAGCGCGATTTCCAGATCGCGGGGCCCAATTTGCCCGCCTCCGACCAGCACAATTGGCTCGTCAGAGCGCACAATTGGCATATTTTTTCTAAGATTGATCATTTTTCCCGGTTTTGGACACATTCAGACCACAAAATGATAGGTTTATAAGCAAAGTTTCGAACCAATAGGGGTGCCCGGACCTGGGCAGGTTGGTTCAGGTAGTTTGTAAAGGACGTGCGTCTGATGGTACAGAATAACAAGGTTTTAACCGTTTCCTACGGAACCTTCTCATGCACTTTGGAAGGCTTTGACGATTCCTTCGAAACGATGAAGGCCATCGCCGAGTACTTTCGCGACCTTGCTGCGGAAGACCGGTACTTTGGGTCAGAACCTCCCCAGCCCGACGCCGAGATGTTGGCCCGCATCGCGCAGCGCGACGCATCCACACGCGTGGAAGCCCGCCAGAACGAAAGCGGCCTGTTGCTGCGTGCAACCGAAGTTGCGGCAGCGCCTTCCGAACCTGCAACGCCAGTAGAGCAAGCGCCGAGCGCGGCAGAGCCGGAACAAGCCCCCGCTGTTTTCTTTGATGACGCGGAAGCGGTTGAAAACGCCCCTGCCCCGGCCGCTGACAGCATAGCCGCCAAGCTGCAGCGCATCCGTGCCGTCGTATCCCATACCGACGAGAATTCGGTCATTTACGCTGAGGACGAAGAAACGACGCTGATGAGAGAGGCCGCTGGCCCCTCGGATGCCGTCGCTGCCGCCTTTGAAGCCGGTTCGTTGAGCGCGGCAGACCTGCAGGAAGACGTCCCGGCAGAAGATGTTGCCCAAGCCGACGCAGCGCCGTTCAAAGCAGAGGACACCGCACCAATTGCCGAAGACGACCAGATGCCCACGGCCGAGGCGGCTCCCGAAGCCGTGGAACCGGTTGCTGAACTGGACGAGCTTGCCGAAGAATACGATCCGTCCATTGAGGCGGTGATTGAAGCCGTCGAAGATCTGGACGAAACCTCGGTGCTGCCCACCGAGGACGTGATCGAGGAAGAGATTGCCGAGACTGAAATCCAGCTTTCGGATGACGAACAGGACAAAGACGAAGAGATCCTCAATATCCTCAGCGAGGATGCCTCGGACAACGACGATGTCGAATTTGATGAGGCCGCTGCCGAAGAAGGTGTTCTGAGCGCGCAGGACGAAGAAAACCTCCTTAGCGAAATCTCTGAGGTTGAGGCGTTTCTTGCCAATCGTGCGAACGAACCCGCAGCCGATTCAGCGGCATCAGACCAGGACTTGACGCGCCTGATGGACAAAGCCGGTGTTCAGATGGACGATCCGGCGAACACACAGCGCGAGACCTATTCTCACCTCCGCGCGGCTGTAGCTGCAACCGAAGCAGAGCGCAAAGAACAGCCCGAGGCAGACGATGAGGAAGAAGAATATCGCAACCTGACATCGTCCGTGGTCAACCCTCGCCGCCCCGAGGTTCAGGTGACCAGCATGCGCCCGCAATCGAATACGCTGGCTCCGTTGAAGCTGGTGGCAGAACAACGCATTGACACTCACGACGAAGATGCCGGCCCCGTTACGCCCCGCCGTGTAAAGTCCGAGGATGAAGATCAGGCGAGCGAGGAAGGTGGATTTGCATCCTTCGCGCAAGAGCAAGGTGCGCAGTCCCTGCCCGATCTGCTTGAGGCCGCAGCGGCCTACCTGTCGTTCATCGAAGGTCAGGAGCAATTCTCGCGCCCGCAGTTGATGAATAAGATTCGCTCACTCAAGCAAGATGAGTTCAACCGCGAAGAAAGCCTGCGGTCCTTCGGTCAGTTGCTGCGCGACGGCAAGATCGAGAAAGCAGGCGGCGGACGATTTGCAGCGTCAAACCAGATTGGCTTTCGCCCGAATGACGAACGCGCCGCTGGCTGACCATATACAAGCTTGAAATCAAGGGGCCGGTGCAATGCACCGACCTTTTCTTTTGCCTATTCAAACTGATACCTCCGCGCCCGATTGTGACGAAACGTCCTTTTTGCTGCACTGCAGAATAATGGTAACCTGTCGCCATCTAATTTGATGCCCACAATTCGTTAAAACAGGAGTCGTGCCATGTATGAACTCCCAATACGGCGCCTTCGAATATACGACAAACCGAAAATAGTAAGCCATTACAGAAACTTAAACGAAGACACGCTGACCTCTCGGTTTGGCGTCCCTGTCAGACCGGAATTCGTGCAAAACTATCTGGACGAAATATTTGACAATGCCGCGCTTGTTTTCGGGGCCTTTCCAGATTCCTGCCTGCGAGGTGTTGGCGAGCTTCGGACTGTACCCGATAGCCAGAATTTCGTGGCGGAAGTTGCGATGACAGTCGAAGCATCTTGGCAAGACCGCGGTATCGGCGACGCCCTACTCTCTCGGATCATTGCAGCCGCGCGAAACCGAGGCATTCGCGAGGTTCATATGCTGTGCCTGGCGACGAACCAGAAAATGCGCCGTCTGGCGGCAAAACACAAAGCTGAATTGAAGCTTGTCACCGGACAGGTCGAGGCCACACTGACCACACCATGGCCAAGCCCGTTCAGCCTCGCCGAAGAAATTTCGGGCGAGTATCACGCCTTAGCGCGCGCAATCCTGACTTGGCCATTACCCGAGCACGGAAACAGGCAGTAAAGACCGCCTATTCCGATGGCTGATCCGGATCTTCTTTGCCGACGCCCTTAAACACGAACTTAAACGGCAAAGCCCACAAGACGCCAAGCACGACATAGACCAGCAGTTCCAACCAGATCGGCGGTCGGTCGAGCCAATTCACAATTGTCACCACCGCCACGATATAGGCCGGCAGACCAACCAGGAGCAACACCATCGACCAACGACGGCGTGCCTTATAGCTGAGTCCTGGTTTCTGATCGGTGCCCATCAATCTGCAAACGGGTCAGTCACCAGAATGGTGTCGTCCCGCTCCGGGCTTGTCGACAACAGGGCAACCGGGCATTCGATCAGTTCTTCGACCCGGCGCACATATTTGATGGCGTTGGCAGGCAGGTCTGCCCAACTGCGGGCGCCCTCGGTGGATTCGCTCCAACCCGGCATTTCTTCATAGATCGGTTTACAGCGGGCCTGCTGATCTGCGGCGGTCGGCAAGTAATCCAGTCGTTCGCCGTCCAGATCATAACCCACGCAGATTTTCAGCGTCTCAAACCCGTCAAGCACATCCAGCTTGGTCAGCGAGATGCCGTTCACACCGCTGGTGGCACAGGTCTGCCGAACAAGGCAGGCATCGAACCACCCGCAGCGGCGTTTGCGTCCCGTCACCGTTCCAAATTCATGACCCCGAGTGCCCAGACGGTGGCCGTCCTCGTCATCCAACTCGGTCGGGAAAGGTCCCTCACCGACGCGGGTGGTATAGGCTTTGACGATACCCAGAACAAAATCCACAGACCCCGGCCCAATGCCTACGCCCGTTGCGGCCTGCCCTGCGATCACGTTCGAAGACGTCACGAAAGGATAGGTGCCAAAATCAATATCCAGCAGCGCCCCCTGCGCCCCTTCAAACAGAATGCGTTTCCCTGCCTTGCGCTTTTCATTCAGCACTTTCCAGACCGGAGCAGCAAAAGGTAGGATTTCCGAGGCGATCTTTTTCAACTGAGCGATCAGCGCGTCACGATCCACTGCTTCGATCCCCAGACCTTTGCGCAACGGATCATGGTGTTGCAGCGCCCGATCAACCCGTGCCTCAAGCGTTGCCTCATCAGCCAGATCAGCAACGCGCACCGAGCGGCGCCCAACCTTATCCTCATAAGCCGGGCCGATGCCGCGCCCTGTGGTACCGATCTTGGTACCCTTGCTTGCCGCTTCCTCCCGCGCTCGGTCCAGCTCACCATGGATGGGCAAGATCAAAGGCGTGTTTTCGGCAATCATCAGCGTTTCCGGAGTAATCTCGACCCCCTGTTTGCGGATCGAGGCAATTTCGTTCACCAGATGCCAAGGATCCAGAACAACACCGTTGCCGATCACGCTCAGCTTGCCGCCACGCACGACGCCGGAAGGCAGCGCGTTCAGCTTGTAAACTTCACCATCGATGACCAGCGTGTGCCCGGCATTATGCCCACCCTGAAAACGCGCGATGACATCTGCCCGCTCACTGAGCCAGTCGACGATCTTGCCTTTTCCTTCGTCACCCCACTGGGCGCCGACAACAACCACATTGGCCATATCCGGTCCTTTTGCGCTGAGATATCAAACTCGGCTCGTATAACGAGGAGAAAGCGGCAGGGAAACCGGTAATTCGCCGCAGACCATAACCGCGCTGCGCGCGATGCCTCCGGCGGGGGCAGAGCCCCCTAATCGGCACTCAATTCAACAGGGCTGCCATGGGGTGTGGTCAAATACGCTTTTTCCCATGCCGCTGATACATCGTCGATATCGCCGGCACTGGTTTCACCACCATCCGCCAGAAGCGTTTCCAGTGTCTCAAGCCAAGCGCGAAAATAATCCTCGCCGCCATCGAGTTCCTTCTTCAACCCGTGACGCTTCAACGTAGCAGAAAATCGTGTCGCCCATTCCGGCCAATCGAATCGCCCCGCTTCGTTCAGCGCAACTGTCACGGCAAAGACTTGAGTGTGCCATGGTTCGGCAAATACCGGCTCGGGAGCTGTATGCGCGATGCAATCGGTCATGATGGCTCCAGATAACTTTGCCAGAGGTCTAGTACGACCTCGTCCTTGGGATTTTCGGGCGTTGCCCAAAGTTCCGATGCGGCGAAAACCACTGCATAAAGCGGCTCGGGCGATTCTCCGAGGCCGTGCGCGTTTGAGTCCGGTAAGACATGGCTGCCGTGAACACGCAGAACCCGCCCCTCGGCTCCAGCGGCGTAGGCTGGCAATCGTGTGTGACCGCCATCCACCAACCGATTGGAAGCAGGGTGAACTGTCCGAACGTTCTGGCCGATTTCATATTGCACGGGCACGTTGGACGGTCGATCCGCGGGACCACCTTTGGATAGCGCGGCACTAACGGCTTCAGCTTTGAGCGTCCTTGATGCCAGAGGATGCGGCCCCTCTTGTTCCGCCCCTCTCAAGTCGGCCAATGTCAGAACACCTTGCTCGACCAACAAGTCAGCCAAGGCAGATATCCATTTTTCGTAATAGGAAAACCGCGTGTAATCCTTCGGCGATAAGCGCTCACGCGCATGGCGCGAAATGTCGATGTTCCACTGGCCTAGAAAGCCTGCTGCCAGAGTTACGGCCAATGCGCGACCATGCCACTCCTGGGGAAATACCGGCGCACCGTCGGCATCGGGGACTACTGGGCCATCGCCAAACCGCCCCCCCATGTCGTGAACCCGTGTCATGAGGGCACCTTGGGCAAACCGGTTCCAATCATGCTGTCGCGTGTTACCAGGGCAGCCAGAGCGTCTTCGTCAAGTGACGCAGTGCCCTTGGGCCGCATTGGTAAAACCAGATAGCGGATCTCGGCGGTCGAGTCCCAAACCCGAACGGCAGTTTCGGATGGCAGCGTCACGCCGAACTCGGTCAGTACTTTACGCGGTTCCCGAACGGCACGCGCGCGATATGCGTCGGACTTGTACCACCCCGGGGGGATACCGAGCAGCGGCCACGGGTAACAACTGCACAAGGTGCAAACTACCATATTATGTTGGGCAGGCGTATTCTCGACCACTACAATGTGTTCGCCCTGCCGCCCATAAAATCCAAGATCAGCAACAACCGGGGTCGCATCCTCAAGCAAAGCGCGTTTGAATTCCGGGTCCGTCCACGCCTTTGCGACGGCACGTGCACCATTCTGAGGGCCTATCTTGTTTTGGTAGGTGTCGATAATCTCATCCAAAGCCGCGGGGTCAACCAGCCCCTTGCGAGTCAGAATCGTCTCGAGCGCCTTGACGCGCAAGGCAGGTTCGGGTGGCAAAAGGGCGTGCGGGTGGTCGTGATCATCATGGGGCATGGCCGCAGGTTGCGCCACGATCCGCCGATCTGTCCAGTCCCTTTGCCGTGATAAGACACATCATTGATCCTGATGGAAACTCGTGACTTGCCCCCGGAACCAAACTTGCATAAGTACCACGCGATACACGCCACGCTGTACAGGACCACCATGGAAAACGTCGTTCTCATCATCCATCTTCTTCTGGCTCTGGGCCTGATCGCCGTCGTCCTGATGCAGCGGTCCGAAGGCGGTGGTCTTGGCATGGGTGGCGGCGGTGGCGGCGCCGTTAGCGGCCGCGCGGCTGCAACTGCGTTGGGCAAGGTCACATGGATTCTGGCGGCGTGCTTTATCGTCACGTCGATCACGCTGACGATTCTGGCGGCTCAGAAATCCTCGGGCAGCTCGGTTATCGACCGGTTGGGCGTTCCCGCCCCGGCTGCGACTGAAGAAAGCGCACCGGCGGTACCGTCGGCGGACGATCTTCTGCCTCCGGTACAGGGCGACAACGCGCCGCTGATCCCGCAGGCCGACTGATCCACAAAACCTAGAAACCTGACAGAGAACTGCAACAGCATCTTGCGGTTCTCTTGCGCTTTGGGCGCGAATCCTTTATGTATGGAGTCCCGTGATGCAACGGTTTTTCGGAACCGTCGGGCAGCTGATTTTGACGTCTCACGGGAGCTAGCCGAACAACATGGCGCGTTTTATTTTCATCACCGGTGGTGTGGTTTCGTCCTTGGGCAAAGGGTTGGCCTCGGCAGCTTTGGGTGCCTTGTTGCAGGCACGCGGATACTCGGTCCGGCTGCGCAAGCTGGACCCCTATCTGAACGTCGACCCCGGCACTATGTCTCCGTTTGAACATGGTGAGGTGTTCGTCACCGATGACGGGGCCGAAACCGATCTGGACCTTGGCCACTATGAGCGTTTCACCGGAGTCGCCGCGCGCAAGACCGACTCGGTCAGCTCGGGGCGGATCTATTCGAATGTGCTCGAGAAAGAGCGCCGCGGCGACTATCTGGGTAAGACCATTCAGGTGATCCCGCACGTCACCAACGAAATCAAAGATTTCATTGCCATTGGCGAGGATGAGGTTGATTTCATGCTGTGTGAGATCGGCGGCACCGTTGGCGATATCGAGGGCCTGCCCTTTTTCGAAGCCATCCGTCAGTTTAGCCAGGACAAGCCGCGCGGCCAGTGCCTGTTCATGCACCTGACGCTGCTGCCCTACATCAAGGCCTCGGGCGAGTTGAAAACCAAGCCAACCCAGCATTCGGTCAAAGAGCTGCGCTCGATCGGTCTGGCCCCTGACATTCTGGTTTGCCGGTCGGAAGGTCCTATCCCAAAGAAAGAACGTGAAAAGCTGGCCCTGTTCTGCAACGTGCGCCCTGACAGCGTGATCGCGGCGCAGGACCTTAGCACGATCTACGACGCGCCGCTGGCCTATCACAAGGAAGGTCTGGATCAGGCGGTTCTGGATGCGTTCCAGATCAGCCCTGCCCCGAAACCCGATCTGGCGAAATGGGAAGACGTCAGTGATCGAATCCACAACGCCGAAGGCGAGGTAAAGGTTGCCATCGTCGGTAAATACACCCAACTGGAAGACGCCTATAAGTCGATTGCCGAGGCGCTGACTCATGGTGGCATGGCCAACCGCGTCAAGGTCAAGGTCGAGTGGGTTGACGCCGAGGTGTTCGATACAGAAGACGCCGCGCCCCATCTGGAAGGATTCCACGCCATCCTTGTCCCCGGCGGCTTTGGCGAGCGCGGTACGGAAGGCAAGATCAAAGCCGCGCAATACGCGCGCGAGCACAAGGTTCCCTATCTGGGTATCTGTCTTGGCATGCAGATGGCGGTTATCGAAGCAGCCCGGAACGCGGCTGGCATCAAAGAGGCGGGTTCCGAAGAGTTCGACCACGAAGCCGGCAAAAAGCGTTTTGAACCTGTGGTCTATCACCTGAAGGAATGGGTTCAGGGCAACCACAAGGTCGAACGCAAGGTCGGCGACGACAAAGGCGGCACCATGCGTCTGGGCGCATATGATGCGGTTCTGGCCGATGGCTCGAAAGTGGCCGAGGTCTACGGCGGCACCAACATCGAAGAACGCCACCGCCACCGCTATGAGGTCGATATCAAATACCGCGAGCAATTGGAAAAGGCCGGGCTTAAATTCTCGGGCATGTCTCCTGACGGACGTCTGCCGGAAATCGTCGAATGGTCGGACCATCCGTGGTTCATCGGTGTTCAGTATCACCCTGAACTGAAGTCGAAGCCGTTTGACCCGCATCCGTTGTTCCGCGAGTTTGTGCGCGCGGCCAAGGATACCTCTCGTCTGGTCTGACCTTCACAGGATCACTGCCTTGTGACAGCCGATGCGAAAAATTCTGTACGCATCGGCTGTTTGCGCCTTTAACTGTCGTCACAACAACGACAGGAGACCGGCCATGACAGATCAGATCACACGCGCAGAAACCTTTGCCGCCCTGCATAAGAAGGGCGACCCGGTTATTCTGTACAATATCTGGGACGCTGGCAGCGCCGGTGCTGTACGCGATGCCGGGGCCAAGGCGATTGCCACGGGTAGCGCCCCGGTCGCGATGGCGCAGGGGTATGGGGATGGTGAGAACATTCCCATGGAGGCCGCGCTGGACAATGCCCGTCGCATTGTGTCGGCCGTCAATCTTCCTGTGACACTGGATTTCGAAGGGGCTTACGCATCGGACGTGCTTGGCGTGGCCGCAAGTGTCGAACGTGCCTTGGAAACCGGGGTGATCGGTTTCAACTTCGAGGATCAGATCGTCGGCACGAAAGAGTTGTATGACATCGAGACTCAGGAAGCGCGGGTACGGGCAATGCGCGAGGGCTGTGATGCCGCCGGGATTCCCGCCTTTATCAACGCGCGCACAGATATTTTCCTCAAGGCCAGGCCCGATACACATAGCGATGACATGTTGGACGATGCAATCGCACGCGCCAAAGCCTATGCCGAAGCAGGGGCCAGCGGCTTTTTTGCGCCGGGACTGAAGGATGAGGTGCTTATCGCGCGGTTATGCGAATCGACCGAATTGCCTGTAAACATCATCGCCCTGCCCGGAACACCGGACACTGCAACATTGGCATCACTGGGCGTGGCGCGTATCAGTTATGGCCCCGTGCCCTACAAACAGATGTTGGGATGGCTGCAAGAACAGGCGACAAAGGCTCTGAACTAAACTTCAGGGCCTTATGGCCCGCTGAAACCCACACAGCGGGATTTTGACGATTCCAGTCCATGACATGTAGTCCGTGCTTGGCGGGCTACAAAATATGGAATATTCTAAAATTATGTTGAAGAAGTTATTTCAGGCGTTTCGCCCGCCACAGCATACGAATCTGCCCGACCCGGACGCTGAATTGGCGTTGGGTGCGTTGATGGTGCGCGTGGCGCAGGCGGATCGCGACTATAAGCTGGAAGAAATCAGCCTGATTGATCGGATACTTGCCCGTCTGTACCAGCACAACGCGATTGAGGCCGCCAAGGTCCGCGCCACTTGCGAAAAACTGCACGCGGCGGCCCCCGAGACAGACACGTTCGGCAAACTGATCCGCGAAACCACGGACCTGCACGAGAGACTGGCCGCCCTAGACGCCCTGTGGGAGGTCGTTCTGGCCGACGGCAATTCCGACGAAGGCGAGATGAAGATCGTCGAGGAAGCCCGTATTGCGATGGGCCTCAGCTTCAACGACAGCCAAGCTGCACGCGGCCGCGTGCAAAGGCGCTTGGAAGAAACCTAGTCGGCCTCTATATCTTTCGCATGTTCAGTGAATTCCTGTCCCGGCTTACTCAGCCTCAGCCCGACCCGCTTGCCGATGACGATGCGCGATTGGCGTTGACCGCCCTATTGGTCCGCATTGCTCGGTCAGACAACGACTATGCCGACAGCGAGATGGCGCGGATCGACCGTATTTCCGCCGAACGCTATGGCCTGTCCCCGTTCGAAGCGGCCGCCCTGCGCGCACGCGCCGAAGATCTTGAGGCCGAAGCCCCGGACACCGTCCGCTTTACCCGCGCGATCAAGGAAGCCGTCCAATATGAAGATCGGCTTGCCGTGGTTCAGGCAATGTGGTCGGTTGCGCTGGCCGATGGGCACCGCACGGGAGAGGAAGATTCCCTTTTGCGACTGGTGGTCAGCTTGTTGGGGGTCAGCGATGTCGACTCGGCCCTGGCGCGGCAAAAGGCAGCCAAGGCGTGATCGCTGCGTTGGGCATGTATGACATGCCCGCTGTTCGATCCGCGAATGATCGTTTCTGGCTTTTGATTCGTGAAAACCTTGGCTTCGGCCCCGCCAGCCTGACACGAGACGAAGATGCATGGAGCATCTGGCAGAGTCCCGACCTTCTCTTTGCCCAGACGTGCGGGATGCCCTACCGAACCCGATTGCACGGCAATGTGCAACTGGTTGGAACACCGGATTACGGGCTGCCGGGATGTCCACCGGGGCATTATCGTTCGGTCTTTGTTGCCCGGCAGGATGACCCCCGTGGGTTGAAACAGCTTGCAGGCGGGACATTTGCCTATAACGAGGCGCTTTCGCAGTCCGGCTGGGCCGCTCCTATGGTTCACCTTGCCAAAGACGCCCAGTTTCCGTCTGAATTGCTTATGACTGGCGGTCACGCGTATTCAGCCCAAGCGGTTGCGGATGGTCGCGCCGACTATGCCTGTCTGGATGCCGTCACTTGGGCGTTGTTGAAGAAACACTCAGACTTGGGAACAGCATTGCGCCCTGTTGAAGAAACATCCCCGACACCCGCCCTTCCCTTCATCACGGCCATCGGGCAAGACGCAGCCGCCATCGCACGGGCGACTCAAAAGGCGATAACCGAATTGTCTGATCAGGACGCAGAACTGCTGCTTCTGCGGGACCTTATCTACATCCCGGCGGATGACTATCTGGCTGTTCCCAATCCATCGCAAGCGGCTGCCGAGTTGCTCAATCCCTGACCGATTTGGCCAGAACGTCTGGTCATTTTGACAGTTTCTGAGCGGTAACGCATCATTTGCGCATTGCATTGCTCAAAAATTTAAGCCCTAGTACCGCACCAACACCAATAACACTCAGGGCTCCCGTGACAGATTCCACTCCGGTCATCGAGATCAAAAACCTACACAAGAGTTTCGGCAATCTAGAAGTGCTGAAAGGGGTGGATATTACGGCCAGACGCGGTGATGTGGTGTCTTTGATCGGGTCGTCCGGGTCTGGTAAATCCACGCTTCTACGCTGTTGCAACCTGCTGGAAGACAGTCAGCAGGGGGAAATTCTGTTCAAGGGCGAACCCGTCCGTTGGGCAGGCCAAGGTCAACACCGTCGTCCCGCCGACGCAAAACAGGTTCTGCGTATCCGCACCAACCTGTCGATGGTATTTCAGCAATTCAACCTGTGGGCCCACATGACAATCCTGCAAAACGTCATGGAAGCCCCGGTCACCGTGTTGGGCCGTGACAAGGCCGAAGTTGAGGACAGCGCGCGGAAATATCTGGAAAAAGTCGGTATCGGCGACAAGTGCGACGTATATCCGGCGCAACTTTCAGGCGGTCAGCAACAACGTGCCGCGATTGCGCGCGGACTGTGCATGGAGCCCGAGGCGCTGCTGTTTGACGAACCGACCTCGGCGCTGGACCCTGAGTTGGAGCAGGAAGTCATCAAGGTTATCAAGGATCTGGCCGCTGAAGGCCGCACCATGATCATCGTGACCCATGATATGAAAATGGCGGCCGATATCTCAAGCCACGTAGTGTTCCTGCATCAAGGGCTGATCGAGGAAGAGGGCCTACCGGAAGACATCTTCACCACCCCTGAATCCGCACGGCTTCAGGGCTTTCTATCCGCCACCAAGGCGGCATAAACTCAGGACAGAACTAAACTGGGGAGTTACCAATGAAAAACCTGATTCTGACCACAGCAGCGCTGGCGCTTGGCGCGGGCATGGCCATGGCGGACACGATCCGTCTGGGCACTGAAGGTGCTTATGCACCGTGGAACTTCGTAAACGACGCGGGCGAGATCGACGGGTTCGAGCGCGAACTGGGCGACGAGCTGTGCAAGCGCGCCAGCCTGGATTGCGAATGGGTCAAGAACGACTGGGATTCGATCATCCCGAACCTGGTCTCGGGCAACTATGATGCCATCATCGCCGGCATGTCGATCACCGATGAGCGGGACGAAGTCATCGACTTCACCCAGAATTACACCCCGCCAGATCCGTCGGCTTATGTTGCCATGTCCGATGGTGTTGATCTGGAAGGCGGCGTCGTCGCGGCCCAAACAGGCACCATTCAGGCTGGCTACATTGCTGATTCCGGCGCAACTCTGGTGGAGTTTGCAAGCCCCGAAGAAACCATCGCAGCCGTCCGCAATGGCGAAGCTGATGCGGTTTTGGCTGACAAATCATTCCTGGTGCCCTTCACCGAAGACGGCTCGGGCATGGTCTTTGTCGGTGACGAAGTCCCGCTGGGCGGTGGCGTCGGCATGGGCATCCGCGAGTCCGACGGTGAGCTGAAAGAGAAGTTCAACGCCGCCATCCAGTCCATGAAGGACGATGGCAGCCTGAACGAGCTGATCACCAAGTGGGAAGTGTCCTCGACCTTCTAAATTGCTAATTGCGGCGCGCCTGACAACCGGGCGCGCCGCATTCTGAGCCTTTGCCAGTCAAAGAGGCCCGCCATTTTCTCGTTCTGCACTGATCCCGAAACGCTCGGCACTGTCCGTTGGTTCTCTTGCTATTTGACCAACGGCGTTCATTGGCTGTTTTACCTGTCCTTCTTCAAGGTTTTGCTGCTGCTGGCCATTACCGCGCCCGTAGCCTTGGGATTCGGCTTTCTGGGGGCCATGGCTGCCCGGTCGCATATCCTGCCGCTCACGTGGTTGGGAAAGGGATATATCGCGATCGTGCGCGGCGTGCCGGACATCGCATTTTTCATGTTTTTCGTAATCGCGCTGGATCAGGCGTTTGAATGGACGCGGCACAAGATACTGTGTCCTGAATGGACGGACCCAATCCGGCAGGGCAATGATTTTATCGTCTGTCAGTCGGCGAAATTGCCGCTGGGCACAGCCCCCGAATGGGTGCACGAAACCTATGGCTTCTTTCTGGCCGTGATCACCTTTTCCATCGTGTTCGGGGCTTTCGCCGCCAACGTCCTGTTTGGCGGGATGCGCGCGGTTCCCCATGCGCAATTGGAAACGGCGGCGGCTTATGGGATGACACACCGCCAGACCTTCTGGCGTATCCTTGTGCCCCAGATGTGGGTGTATGCCCTGCCCGGCCTGTCGAACCTATGGATGGTGCTGATCAAAGCTACGCCGTTGTTGTTCCTGCTGGGTATCGAAGACATCGTTTATTGGGCGCGCGAACTGGGCGCGTTCAAGAACCCGAAATTCACGCAATACCCGCATGGCGACTGGCGCATGTGGTATTTCCTTGCCCTGCTGGTGTTCTACCTGGGCATGACCCGAGTTTCTGAAATTGGTCTTGAACGGCTGATGCGCCGCCTGTCCCACGGTCAGGCCACATCAGGCGGAGAGCTGCTGCGCAAGGAGACCACCGCATGAGCTGTATCCAGACCATTCAGGACTATGGCCTGCGCTCAATCGGTATTGGCGAGCGGGCCATTCCCAAGGCTGATTTCACCCTGTGCGAACAGTTCACCCTGATCGGTTCAGGCATGATCTGGAACATCTATTTCGGAATCATGGCGCTGGTCACGGGGTTCTTTCTGGCCACGGCACTGGCACTGGGCAAAGCGTCAACCAAATTATGGCTGCGTAAACCATCGGAATGGTTCATCTTTCTGTTCCGGGGCTCGCCGCTGTTCATCCAGTTCTTCTTTGCCTATTTCTTCTTCTTGTCTCTCAAGCAGAGCTTTCCGCTCCTTGATGCGCTGACCTCGGCCTGGCTGGGTGCGCTGATCGTGCTTTTTTTCAACACGGCCGCCTATTCGGGCGAGATCTTCTATGGCGCGCTGCGCTCGATCCCCAAGGGCGATATCGAGGCTGCTGACGCCTATGGCATGACGGGTTGGTCCCGGTTCCGTCGCATCATCTGGCCCACCATGCTGCGGCTGGCGTGGCCCGCCTATACAAATGAAGCGATCTTTCTGTTTCACGCCACCACACTGGTCTTCTTCTCGGCGTTTCCGGTCTGGCAGCAACGAGGCGATGCGCTGTATTACGCAGGGTATTTTGCAGACAAGACCTTCAACCCCTTCATTCCCTACCCAATTCTGGCCTTCTACTTCATCCTGCTGACACTTGTGGTCATCTGGGCGTTCGGGCTGGTCAACAAGCGCCTGAACCGGCACCTGCCTGCCGCCAAGCGCAGCAAAATGAAGCTGAGGCTGAACCTGGCGCGCTGATTTTCGGCGCGCTACTTCATTTTCAATGCAAGAATGAACGGCCTAGCCTGCGGTGTCACCAATCTCTGATCAGGGAGAAGTGGTACCGCCTCCCTGGCTTGAACAGGGGACCTCTGGATCCACAATCCAGAGATAACAGTGGCACCCGGTACTATATCACGTAAAAATCTGTGTATTTTCAGTCAATTAGGGCTAAATGACTTTCCTGTCGTTTCCCATAGTTTCCTCTTGTGCCGTTCCCTAGTTGTCCTATATACCCGTCAGAGGGCCAAAGAAGTCCAGAGGTCCGACCCTAAACGCAAACGCCCAGCGCTGTAACGCCGGGCGATCACTTGCCACAACGATGATTGGAGCATCGATATGACCAGTAATGTAATACCTTTGTCCACTGCGCAGGACAACACGCCTAAGGCTAAAGACGCCAACAGGTTCAAATTCACTAAAACCGCGCTTGCTGACGCCATTGCCGCTGCACCAGCAGGGGGCATTGTCGTTTTTCGCGATGAAGAAATGACAGGTTTGATTCTTCGTCGCCAGAGGCGTGACTGGATTCTTGCAATTGAGCGCAGAATCAACGGCCGCATATTCCGGCATTCGTTAGGAGACTACACCAGCGCAACCGACCTGCGCCGGATCAGGGCAGAAGCATCTGACATTATGTCCGCTGTCCGCAATGGCACCTTCCAGACCAAAGCGCAGAAGAAAGCCCAAGCTGTAAAGAAAGGCAAAGTCGCCAAACTCGACGCCATGACCATGGGGGAAGCATTGGCAGACTTTATCGAAAAGAACCCGCAGGTCCGGGCATCGACAATCGAAACCTATGCCCATGGTGTCGCGCGGCTTGAGAAGCTGGAACGTAAACCCGGCGATCCAGATATCGTTCCCTTTGTCATTGCCCGGTCGCGCAAATTGATTGCCGATCTGACCTTGGACGATACCCGCCAGATGTATGACCGGATGGTCGAGACCCATGCCATCGGCACAGCGAACCAGACGATCCGGTCGATCAGGGCGATCTGGCGGTTCTGGTCAGAGGAACATCCAAGTGGTGCGCCCCTGCCAGACGATCCCATCAAAGGCATGACCACGCGCAAAGGCAGGATTAAGCGTAGTGAGGCACGGTCCGGTGCTATCCCCGCAGATCGCCGCAAATCATGGTTCGACGCGGCACAGGCCGAGGCCACCAAACGCGGTTTCGCCGGTGGGACGGTCCGGGCGGTGTTGTTGTTGTTCCTGACGGGATTGCGCCGCGATGAGGCCTTAGCTCTGCATTGGGATGAGGTCGATCTGGAAGCCGGAACAATTACTATTCCCGAAGAGCGCATGAAAAATGGCCGGTTGTTGTCCCGCCCGATCACCGCTGAAATGCGCAAGGTTCTGGACGCCCAGCGCCAGTTCACTGGCGGGAAAGGCTGGGTGTTTCCAGCATCGCGCGGCACGGGTCATCTGACGGATACACGAAAGACGCTCTGGGCGGTTAATAAGATCGCCGATGTCACGATCACAAATCATGATTTGCGCAGAACCTACATCGGCACGGCTGAGACCGCATCGGTGCCATCAACCGCAATCAAGCTGTTGGTCGGTCACGCGCTGGTCGATGTGACCGAACAATATGCGGCGTCGATGCGGCCTGACCTGCCCAAACACGCTGACACCATCGAAGCGGCGCTATTGGCATGACGGTCCGGTTCTTCACCTATCGCGGCAAAGACTATGAAGTCCGGGCGCAGTGGGACCAGCACGGTGATCCGACCGTGCCCCTCTGCACCCTGATCGAAGATGGCTGGCGCTATGCCAAGGATGACCCGTCCTTAATTTCGATGATCCTGATGTATGGGACCGAAAGGCAATCTGAGGCACCGCTTGCTGCGGCTGGATCGCCAGTGGACAGGATGCTGGCCTATGCGGTTGCCGAGGGTTGGCTTATCCCCCTGCCCGATGGCGGCGAATACCAGTTCAGATCGCTGTTCAAACGGGACGAACTGGCAAAGCGCTTGGCCGAGTATGACCCTGCCGAAATGTCGCAGCACGACAAGGCACGGGCACTGGATAAAAGGCTGCGGAAAACTGGTATCCGGATTGATTGGCCGGGGCGTCGAAGACCAATGGCGGAATGAGCCACTCAGGACACTCATCGGGTCACTGACAAGGCAAATTACCTGCTGTTAGCTCCTGTGCAGACGACTGCACAGGAGTTTTTTCATGTCCGACAATACTGAAACCGCAACACCAGAGATCATTGGCGATGGATTGATGACCACTGCCGAGAAAGCCAAGCAATTGGGTGTTAGCGCGTCGTTCCTGCACAAGGATCGGCTCAAGCCGCAGCCGCTTGTGCCCTTCATCAAATATGGGCGCATCGTCCGCTATTTCGCTGACAATCAGGTCCGGGGCGCGAACACGCCCAGCGCGGCTTGAGGTGACAGTTATGGGCACAATGACATTGCACGATCTACCGTGGTTTCTGCAGGGGGGTTTCGGTGGTTTACTGCCTTGGTTCCCGGCGGATGGCGGAAAGACGAAGGATGTAGAAGAAGCCGGGTTTTACGCAGAGCAAGTGCTGGATCGACAGCGCAACACCCATGCGCCCGAGCTTATGACCGATAACGAAGTGCTGGATTATATGAACCGGCACAGGCTGAGTTCCCCCTTCCCCCACGACCAGCAATGGTTGCTAAAGCAAAGGCGCAAGGCCGGTGGCCCACCGGTCTATTGCTGGCAAGAGGATGCCACGGCTTTGACGTGCCGTTGGGCGCTGGAAATCTGGCTGCGTAAAAACCGCCAGCCCCGAGGTTAGAACATCACCAAAAGAAACGGCTCGTGGCGGTGGTTAGCGCCGACGAGCCAGTCATTTTTCCCAAACAATCAATCTTGATGTCCCGGACACTATCACGGGGCACGGGATTGTCAAAAAACGGAGGGCATCCCGTGCCAAGACAATTTCCAAAAGCAGCCCGCAAACAGAACACCAAACTGAACTTGGCTAGGCTGGCCAAGCGCAAGATCGTTCTGCCCAAGAACGTGTATGACCTGAAGATCACAGGCATCCAGTTAGACCCAAATGAGATGACCGGAAACGTGTTCATCGAACTGCAGGTGGAAAATAGCAAAGGCGAGCCCGTTGCATTAGATAGGTTGTGGATCGACGGCCCGAAAGCCTACACCTCCGAGTTCGCAGCGCGGAATGTCGATCTGCTCAGGCAGTTGGGTGAAACCTGCAGCGCCCTTGACGATGAGGGCCAGCTAGATTTGCCCGCACTGGTCGGCAAAACATTCAGCGCGGAACTCGTTGCCGTGCGTAATTTCGATGACTGGCCATGCAACGCGATTCGAGGTGTAGGCCAAGCGCGTGGTGACCAAGCGCAGGAACCTGCCCCGGCACCGGCACCGGCCAAGACGGATGAAACCCCAAATACCAATCCGTTTTCCTGATGGCAGAGTTCAGTAAACATGCGCTGTCACTTCATTGTGGCGGATGGCGACCAATCCCAATTCGATATCGGTCAAAGGCCCCGTCGATTACTGGGTGGCAATGGTTGAACGTGTCGCCCTGGCGGGACAAAGACCTGACCCAGGCACTGCTGGTTCACGCCCATTGCGGCGTAGCAACTGCCGTGTCGAAGGACATGCTGGTGGTCGATCTGGATGCCGATGATCCAGACTTGGCAACTACTTTGCGGGGCAAGGCCGAGGAAGTGTTTGGCCGGTCCCCATTGCGACGGACTGGCCGACCGCCACGGGTCAGCATGTTCTACCGCGCTGCTGATGATCTGAACTTGGGCAAGGTTGTCTTGCCTCAAGTCGAACTGTTCAACGGCAGTGGATATTGCATCCTTGCTGGCATCCATCCTGACACTGGCAGGGGTTATCGGTGGGAGTTTGCAAAGCCTTGGCAAACCCATTTGAGACATAGGTCTGTGCCGGTTGTGACAAAGGCGCAGGTTGAAGCCTTCAGGCAATGGGTTGAGGCCAATGTCGAGGGCAAACCGGGCCAGCGGGTCGCAACTGGTGATGGCACCGGCAATGTCATGCGGGACACCCTGCAACAGTACATCCGCGCAGCATTCACCCCTGAATTAGGCGTTGAAAATTTCCTTGGGGCCGAATGCTTCGAAGGGCAAAGGCACAATTCTGTTTTTGCCGCTGCTGTGTGGGCCAAAGGGCAAAACATGGCCGAGGAAGACTTTCTGGATTTAGTGTTGCGCTGGGCGGCTGATGCACCGCCGGTGGATGAGATACTGACGGTGTTCAACAGTGTGACGCCTGCGGCCCAGCGCAAATTATCAAAACCGTTCGTGCCACTGAAATTGACTGCCCGGTCATTGGCACTGGCGAACAATCCAAACAATCGAAAATGATGAGGGACACGATGCAGGAACTGCACGATTTGATGAAGGCCACGGGCCTGAGCAACAAAGAAGTCGGGGAGATCGTCGGCAAAAGCGGCAAGGCCATTCAGCGTCTAAAAGCTGGCACAGGCAATGCGACATTGCCGTGGGTGTCTGACCTGATGGTTCAGCTTCGGGCGATGGCGGCTAATATTGAAGGTGGCGAATCCGAACACGATTCGGAACACGATTCGGATCACGATTCGGAACATGAATCGGAACCACCAGAGGCCGAAGTCGATGACGTGATAGAGGCCGAGGTCATGGACAGTGATGACGCCGCTCCTGAGGCCGATCCGGTTGAATTTGAGGTGCCAGAATATGAAGCGCCTGAGGGTCTTTCCCGTGGCCGTGCATCGGATCATGTCGTGGCATGGGCCAAGGGTGTCGTGGATGATATGGAGGCCGCCGGGGCGTATTCCGCAGGTTATGTCGGGGATCTGTTCACACAACTGATCGAAGCGCAGGTTTACGGTCTTGAGAAAGAACAGATCATCGAAGATTTGGCTGGCCGTAAAGTCGGCAAAGGCCGGAAAGCACGGGCCGCATTTGGCGGCAAACGCGCCCTGAATGAAGTCTGGGCACAGATAACCCGCGAAGTAGAAACACGGCCATCTGCGGGGCCGGTTAACGCAGAGCCGGTAGATATCTTCGCCCCAGATTTCGCCGCTGCCGAGGAAGAGGAAGAACTGAAGGCACTGGTCGAGGCCGGGGTTCGCAAAGTGTCAGGATTGGAACTGATCGACCACCTGATGCACGAGGTCAAAACCTACGTGTATGGCGACACGTTCCACATGAAACTGGCGGTCTTGTACGCATTGACGACCCACATGCACGAGACTTGGAGCCGGTGCCCGTACTTGTTGATCACCGCGCCAACCCGCGAAAGCGGCAAGTCCATCCTGACCGAGATCATCGGATACATGACCCGTGGCAGGTTCTTGGTCGGCGGGTCGATGCGACCCACGATTATCTATCGCAAGGCGCTGAACAGCGCGTGTCGCTTTACTATGATCGTCCATGAGGCCAACCAGGTTCTGGGTCCGAAAGCTGACCCGAACTTGGTCGGGTTGATGAACGCAGGCTATGTCAAAGCCGAAGCCGTCTATCACCTGATCGAACCGACCCCTGACGGAAACCATAGCATCACGGAAGTGCCCATCTATGTGCCGCGCATATTCAATGGCAGAGGCAAGGAAATGCCTGACGATACCTTGTCCCGGTGCTTGGTTGTTTCGCTGACCCGGATGCCGCAGGGCACGGCGCTCCGCCGATACCGAACCAAGGACAGTGATCGTCTCCGGGCCGAACTTCCGCCCTTGGTCCGCCGCTGGATGCTGGAGAACAAAGCGGCCATCGCGCTGGGCGACGAACCTCAGGAACCTGTCGGGATCAAGTCTCCGCGCAATGAGGACAATGTGGTCTCCATATTGCAGGTTGCAGAACATATCGGCCCCGCATTCGCAGATGAAATCCGCAGCGGACTTACGGGCTTCTTCGCGGCACAGGAAGACGATGAAGAGAAAGACCTAGGTCTCGCCCTGCTGGCCGATCTGCGCCAGCTTTTCCTGAAGACAATCCCCAAGCTGCTGGCTGATGGTGCGGTTGCCGATAGCGCCGCCAAGAACGCGATATTGAGCGACGTCACATACCACCTGCACAACGACGACACTTTGGGCGGTCCTTGGAACAAGATGCCCTTCTCGAACGGCCCGATCACAAAGTACACGCTTGGCAAACTCATCAAAGGTTTCGGCGTGAAGCAAAAGGCATATCGAGTCGGCAAAGGATCGGCACCGCAGAAGGGGTATCTGTGGCGCGATATCCAGCCCGTGTTCGACAAGTATCTGCCGCCGGTCCATGAGGACGAGGCACTGCTGGAACGGCTGGCTGTTGAAGTCCGGCCCGAGTTCTCCGTGTCCCGCGAATACGCCGAGCGGAAGCTTTCTGAAATCCGCAGTGCGCGGGGGGACGAAGCACCGGATAATGCGGTTTTGGAAGAGGTCGAGCGCGTGTCCACCAAGGAGCCTATTTGAGATGAAAGAGGGGTTACAGCCAGCAAAGTGTCCGTGTCCGTGTCCGGGTGTCCGTGTGTGTGTAAAATATACCCCCACACACCTGCTAGATAGGAGGTTACAGGGTTACAAGGTTACAGAAATTCCTCAAACCCCTTATTTTATTGGGTTTGAGGGGTGTAACCCCGAAGGCCGGAAAAAAGCTGTAACCTCCACTTGGCCCAGTTTTGGGGGACAAGGAGGACAAAGCTGTAACCTTGCAACCCCGTAACCTCCAGTTTTCGCGTGGATGGGGGTAAGTTTTACACACGCATTTTTACCCGGACATGGACACGTAAAACGGACACGAGTGCCGGGGGATCGAAGCACCGGGCTGACCCCTCTAAGACCCAAAGAACCGGCCGGGTTCGTGTGTAAAATTATCGGCACTGCGTATGTGAAGGTTACTAAGGTTACTAGGGTCAGGACTCATAACCAAAATATGACGCTCGCGGCGATGCAGATTGCCGACAGGAACAGTTCACCACATCGGTCATAGCGGGTCGCGATGCGACGCCAGTCTTTTAGTCGAGCAAACAAGTTCTCGACCCGGTGCCGCTTGCGATACAGTTTGGTATCATGATCGGCAGGGTTTCGTCGTCCTCGGCGCGGCGGAATACACGCATTGATGCCGCGCTCGGCCAGTGCCTCCCGGAACCAGTCTGCGTCATACCCCTTGTCCCCTAAAAGCACCTTGGCCTGTGGCAAGCTGCCCAGCAAAGCCAACGCACCTTTGGCGTCACTCATCTGCCCGGCTGACAGGAGGAACGTCAGCGGTCTTCCCCGGCCGTCACAAACCGTGTGCAACTTGCTGTTCAGGCCGCCTTTGGTTCGACCGATGGCCCTCGGGCGAGTCCCCCTTTTGAGAGGCTTGCCGCCGTTCGGTGCGCTTTCAGGTGGGTGCTGTCGATCATGATGGTTTCGCCGTCCGGTCCCGGTTGTGCCAGTTCCCGGAAGATACGAGCGAAGACACCAAGTCGGGACCACCTGACAAACCGATTGTAAAGTGTCTTGTGCGGCCCATACTCAGCCGGAGCATCTCGCCAGCGCAGGCCATTGCGAATGACGTGGATAATACCACTGAGAACCTTACGGTCGTCGGAACGCGCCACCCCGCGCGGTTTGGGGAACAGGTGCTGGATGCGTTTCAGGTGCTGTAGGTCGAGCCAGAACAAGTGCGACATAGACAATCCTCCTGCCGCCCTTGAATCACGACGGTGTTGCGGATGGAATCGGCCAATGCAATGGCCGCTCAGAACGGCGAACCGGTCATCCGACGAAAAGCCTCAGATGACCGAGTCGAGCCCAAAGGCGACTTCGGCAATGACCGCAACATCCGTCGAAAAGGGCGGGAAGCGGTCATTCGCTGCGCTCGAGGCCAAGGTCTGCTTTGCTGCGCAATGCCGACAATCGTCGCGGCCTGAAAGAAGTTCTCTAAGCACTGATACAATCGATGCTTAGCATTTCAAGCTGTATGCGAAACGGCGCCTCCACAAACGGTCACAGCAATGCGCGCATTTGCTAATTGGTTTTCCTCAATCGAAAACAGGTCCTGTTCGAGAATGGCAATGTCGGCCAGATATCCCGACTTCAGACGGCCCTTTTGATCCTCGTTGAACTCCAGCCACGCATTGTCATGCGAATAAGCGGAAAGCGTGGCCATAAGGCTTTGACGGTTGTCCTGCCAGGGCGATGGCAGCTCATTGCAGTTTACCGCTCCGGCAATCGTCATCATTGTGTCGACGGGAACGACTGGCCAATCCGTCGAGAAGCAAATCTTGGCGCCACTCTCGCGTATTTTGTTCCACGCGAACGCAAAAGGGATTTGCTCGGTTGTCAGAATGTCTCCGGCCGAATAGGGAGAAAACAGTCCTCCTGCGGGTGAATGCAATGGTTGAAGAGAGGCAACGACGTCGAGGGCTGCCAGACGGGGCAGATCCAAGGGGTCTATCACCTCGATATGCTCGATCCGGTGTCTGGAATCCCGTGCGCCGTTGGCACTGCGCGCTGCCTCGTAACCGTCCAGCGTGCGCCGAACGGCACCGTCGCCAATTGCGTGCGTGCTGAGTTGCAACCCCATTGCATCAGCGCGAATGCAGGCTTCGTTAAAGTGTTCGGCACTGAATACAGCATCGCCGAGGCTTTCCGGCTTGCCCGGATAAGGCGCGAGCATCAGTGCTGTGTAGCTGTCCAGCACGCCATCCATGAACATCTTTACGCGCCCTGACCAAACCATATCCGACGCAAAGCGTCGGCGCATTTCATCGGCCTCTTCCAAACGATCCAGAGGGTCGGTGTTCTTGAGGTGCATGGGCACCTGAACACGGATCGGAAGGCGCCCCTCGGCCTCAAGTTCACTCAGCAGCTCAAGTTGATAGAAGTTGCCGTCCATATTATGCAACCCCGTGATCCCGTGGGAAGCGCAGTGCTTCAGACCACGCAGTATGACTTCCTTATCAAAGGCGCGTTCCTCTGGTGTTGCGGGTGGCACGGGGTCCGCTCCTGTAACATACCCCAGAAGATCGCGCCCTCCCAGTCGCGACAGGCGCAGGACAGGGCCAAAAGCACCGGTTTCGTTCAGTTGACCTTGTGCGGTACCATCCCCAGCCATCACGATTTCCGAACCGGGGGGAACGAGGCCGCCGTGAAGAATGCCCGCCTTTTCCAAGGCAATTGTGTTTGCCCAGACGGTGTGGTGGTCAGCCGACATTAACGCAACCGGGCGCTCAGACAGGATGCGATCCAGATCTTGCCGTGTCGTTGTGACGCCGGGGCCAAGAATTTCGTAGTCGGCGGCGACCCCCATAAGCAAAGGTTCGTCGGGGTGCTCGGCCGCAAAGGCTCGCAATGCGTTTGTCAGAACATCCGAGCCCGTCGTTTCGCGCAGGTCCAACATGCCCAACTCGGCCGCTCCACCGAAAAGGTGGACATGGCTATCAATAAAGCCAGGCATGACGGTGCCGCCCGCAGCGTCGATGATTTTGGTTCCATTCCCAGCCAGAGTACGGATGTCGTCGGTGTTTCCAACAGCCACAATTATGCCGCCCTGAATTGCCAGGGCCGAAGCCTTCGGCGTGGCGTCGTCAAAGGTCAGGAGAGAACCGTTGAGGATGATCAGATCAGGTTTTGGCGACATGCGGCCTCTTGTGTCTGTGATGGTTTGAACTATTCAAGTGCGCGAATGATTGCCTCGCAGGCACGCACGGCATCGTGGCTAAAGGACTGGATCAGATAGTCGGGCCAGCTGGAAAGCTTGACGATAACCACGTCCGCGGTCAGGTCAATGAAGATCAGTTGACCAAAAACTCCGCGCGCCATGAACACGCCGCGCCTCGGGTCATGAACCCACCAGAACCTTCGGTATGCCCCTTGAGGGGACAGCACGTCATACGGGTCACCGTGCTTTGAAGGGTCCGATCCCGAACAAATCCCTGAAACCCAGCTTTCCGGCACCACTTGTCGGTCACCAACCTTGCCACCATCAGCCATCATGCGGCCAAAGCGGGCATAGTCCCGAAGAGTTGCGTTGAACCCGCCGTCAGCGAGTGCTGTCTTGGCTTCGTCTACGGTAAAAAAACCCGAATGCACGCAGCCAATCTTTTGCCAGATCCGGTTGGACAAGAGCGAAGCAACGTCTTCGCCGCTCACACGTTCCAAGGCCCAGGCGATGACATCCGTCTCAATCGAGCGGTAAGAAAACGCCTGCCCATGGGGTCTTTCCCGGGGCAAAGTTAGAATAACATCCCGAATGGTAGGTTTGATTTCTCCCTTGCGAACCGGGCGCCAGCCCGACGCCACATCAACGCGTGTCATGTCACTATCTGGAAAGCCATAATCCTCGGTAAAGCGCACGCCGGATTGCATATCGAGCGCCTGATCCACAGTGCATCCGGCATAGCCGGTCCCAACAAGCTCCGGTACGATATTGTCAAGCGGCTCCGAGAGGTCCAACTTGCCTTCACCGTGAAGCACACCGGCCAGAGAGCCGATCAGGGATTTGGAGACAGATTGCCCCAAATGTGCGGTGTCCGGAGTAAAGTCGTTGGCATATATCTCGGTTAAAAGCCGGTTACCTTTCAACACTAGGAAGCCATCCGTGTAGCTCTCAGTCAGCCAGTTCCCGACCGATAGTTGGCGGTCATCAAAGGTCTGAAACTCCGTATCCAGCAGGTCACGAGGCGCCTGTATCAGTTCTCGGGTACTTGGGCCCGGACGAACATCGACCGTGGGAAACAGACTACGCATGTTCTGGAAGGTCCAGCGGTTGAAAGGGGCGAGGTCCCAGTTCTCGAGAGACGGACGTTTCTCAGGCGGGGGCGGGAAACCCTGCATGATGCCGATCTCACGCGCTGTTTTGGGCCTGGTGCCGGATTTGCTGTTTTGCATTTTCCATGCTCCCGCAAGGCGACCCAAACAGGGGCCGCAGTCAGGTTAAAAAAACTTTGGAAGGGGTCGGCCCGACCAGAGATGGGCCGACCACAGGTGACTTTTAAGTTTATTGCTTAAGGCGGGTCCAAACCTTGTTGTACAGGTCCACAACGTCTTGGTCGCAAGGCTTCACAAAGTCGGGTACCGGTGCCCCTGCAGGCATCACGATTTCAGGCGCGTCGAGCATCTCGGCATCCATGAATGCCTCGGAACCTTTGATCCCGTTGGCATAACGCGCAAAGTTCGAGGTCATTGCAGCGTTTTCCGGGTCCATCATGAAGTTCACGAAGAGCTTTGCGTTTTCCATGTTGGGCGCGTCGGCAAGAACCGCGACGTTATCCATCCATCCGGTGAACCCCTCCTTTGGATAGGCGTACTGCAATGTCGGGCGATCCGCCCGGGCGCGCATGGCCGCGCCGTTCCAGCTTTGCGACAGGTCCACATCTTTCGACGTCAGCTTTTCGATCACCGCATAGTCCATGGTGCGCCAGTCACCCTTGGCATTTTCGAGCAGTGCCATCAGCTCTTTCATCTGATCGGGATTGGAGTTGCAGCGCGGATAGCCTAGGTAGCGCAGGCCGGCGTTGATCACATCATTCATGTCATTCAGCATGTTGATACGGCCCTTAAGCTCTTCGGGCGTATCGAAGATCAGGCCAAGCGTGTCTATGTCACCGCTGTAGACCGCGCTGTCGACCGTAAAGCTGGTCGTACCCCACTGATATGGGACCGAATACTTGCGACCCGGATCCCAGTATACATCGACCCAGTTCGGGTCCATGTTCTTGAAGTTGTCCATTTCGGAAGCGTTGATCTCGGCCAGTAAGCTTTCGCCTACCATGATCGCGATCATGTAGTCGCCAGGAACAACAACATCATAGCCGGTGTTGCCCTCTTTGACCTTGGCCAGCATGGTTTCATTGCTGTCATAGCTGTCCAGCGTGACCTCAATATCGTATTGGGCTTCGAATTTCTCGATCATCTCTGGGTTGGTGTAGTTCCCCCAGTTAAAAATGTTCAGTTTGCCTTCGGCATGCGCTCCTGCCGCGCTGAACGCCAGGGCCGAGATGGCTGCGGATTTGAGAAGAGTGTTTTTCATTTTGTCCTCCGTTGAGATTGATGGCGTCCCGCAGCAGCGCGGGCTTCTTGTTATTTTCGTTTGCGTTGCAGAAAGAAGGTCAGGGCGACCATGGCTATGGTTACTCCGATCAGGATGGTCGAAACGGCGTTGACCTCTGGCGTTACGCCGCGACGGATTTGGCCCAGAATATAGATGGGCAAGGTGGTTTCACCCGGTCCGGCCACCAGAAGCGTGATGATGACGTCGTCAAGAGAGACTACAAAGGCCAGCATCGCCCCCGCCATAACACCGGGCATCAAAAGAGGCAGCGTCACATAGCGGAATGTCTGCCAGGGCGTCGCGTACAAATCGGCGGCGGCTGCTTCGTAAGTCACGGACAAATCTGACAAACGTGCGCGGATCGGCATGTAAGCAAAGGGCACGCAGAAAACTGTGTGGGCGAGGATCAGCCAGCCGATCCCGGTAACACCCGTAAGCTGGCGCAGGATCGAAAAGAAGGCCAGCGTCGCAATCGCCGTGACGATCTCGGGGATCATCAGGGGCTGGTTTATGAGCGCAATAGCCGCAGAACGGCCGCGATAAAAATCGCCACGCGTTGTCGCCAGTGCAGCCATTGTGGCAATGATGGTGGAAAACACGGTCGCGGTGAGAGCGACCTGTACCGAGATCATTGCCGACCGTCGGATGTCATCGTTTTCCAAGGCCGCCGCGTACCAGCGCAAGCTGAACTCGGTCCAGCGCACAACAGAACGGTTATCGTTGAACGAGAACACGACCAGGACGGCAATCGGTGCGTAGAGGAACAACAGAACCAGCCAGGACACGCCGGTGAACAGGGGTTGCCGGCGTAGTTCGCGCGCGTCTGTCGACGGCCGGAAGAGCGACGACAGTTTAGCCATGTCCACTCTCCTTCGAAGCACCTGCCCGCAAGCTGACAAGAAGTGCGATTAACACGACTGCCATCAGGATCAGTGCAGCAGCGGCGCCAAAGGGCCAGTTGCGGCCCGAACCGAACTGCAGGGCAATCAGGTTGCCGATCATCAGTTTCTTACCACCGCCGAGCAGTTCCGGCGTGATGTAGGCCCCAAGCGCCGGGATCAGCACTAGAACGCAGCCAGCGACAATGCCCGGACGGGTAATCGGTATAATGATGTGGCGGAACACCTGCGTGCGTGTGGCATAGAGATCATGCCCTGCCTCAAGCAGTGAAAAGTCGAACTTCTCCAGCGAGGCATAGATCGGAAGGATCATGAAAGGCAGGTAGCTGTAGACCAGCCCGGCCAGTACCGCGCCATCAGTGTACAACATCTCTATCGGCTCGCTGATCAGGCCGATGTTCATCAGCGTCAGGTTCACAAAACCCTCGTCCCGTACGATCAGAAGCATTGAGTACGTACGGATCAACAGGTTTGTCCAAAACGGCAGAGTGATGGCGAACAGCCAAAAATTGCGTTGTTCCTGCGGACGGGCCGCAATAAAGTAAGCAACAGGAAACCCAAGGAGCAGGGTTCCAATCATAGTGGTGATGGCAAGACCAAAGGAACGCCCGAAGATCTGAAGATAGGCGCTGTTAAAGGTCAGCGTGTCATCAAAAATATCCCGCTCGAACAGGAACTGCACATAGGCGTCGTAAGAGAACGTCCATTCAACGCCGCCATAGGTCCCGGGTTCAAGGAACGAGTAAACCAGGGCGATAGAGAGCGGGAACAGTCCAAAGATACCGATAATCCCGAGCGCCGGGGCCAGCAGGAAAAGCCGCGTTCTGCGCCTTTGACGCGCGCGCTCGGCCTGCGCCGCAAGCAATTTCGACGCGGCGTCCGGCTGCGGGATATGTGCAACACCGGCCATCAGTCTTCCAGCACATGCAGCATGGAGGTGTCACATTCGAGCCCGACGCGCGATCCGACGGGGCGCGGAGTGAAAACCTGGACGTGAACACTGACACCATCTTCCAGCCGCACAAGCATTTGCGACCCGGCCCCGAAATAGGTGCTGTCCACGACCTCGCCACGTAAGAGCGCTGTTTCGGCACTCTCTTCGACCACACGGATCGTTTCGGGGCGCAGAGCGACATGTACGGGGCCCGGTTCGAGCAAGGTGCTGGCAGTGTGAATCGTGAGTGGTTTGCCTTCGCCAAACCGGATTTTTGCCGCGTCTCCGTCAAAGCCAAGCAACGTAGCGTTTACGATGTTGGTGTCCCCGATAAAATCCGCGACGAATCTGCTTTTTGGGGCTGTGTATATCTCTTCCGGTGTGCCGACCTGACGTACCGAGCCTGCCGACATCACAGCGATCCGGTCCGACATCGCCAGTGCTTCCCCCTGGTCATGCGTGACAAAAACAAACGTAATGCCTGTCTCATGCTGCAGTCGCTTCAACTCGCTCTGCATTCCTTTGCGAAGTTTCAGGTCCAGAGCAGAAAGGGGTTCGTCCAGCAGCAGAACCTTTGGGCGCGGCGCCAGTGCGCGCGCCAAAGCCACGCGCTGCTGCTGCCCGCCTGACAATTGATCAACCCGGCGAGTTGCAAACTCGCCCAGCTGCACCAGGTCCAGCATCTCGGTGATGGTGCTGTCGATCTCGGCTTTCGGCCTTTTCAGCATCTCAAGGCCAAACCCGACATTGCGGGCCACACTCATGTGCGGAAACAGGGCGTAATTCTGAAACACCGTGTTCACGGGCCGATTGTTGGGTGCCAGATGGCCAATCGACTCACCGTCCAGCGCTATTTCGCCTTCGCTTGGAAGCTCGAACCCGGCGATCAGCCGCAGTAGTGTCGTCTTGCCACAACCTGACGGGCCCAAAAGCGTGAAAAAGCTTCCTGCGGGAATGGTCAGCGACACGTCCCCCAGAGCCGTCACGGCCGCCTGACCTTCGCCAAAACGTTTTGTCACATTCTTTACGTCGATCATGGTCTGATCCGGACACCCGAACTTGTTGATATGTAGAATCAGCTTAGAGCCGGGAGACTTACCCTGTGAATACCTCCAAAGGGCGGTGTGATTTGTACCCCCAAAGGGGTACGACTAATCGTTTGCCGAATGCAGAAACATTGAAAACAGGGCAGACTGGGAAGATATGTGCAACTTTCTATAGATGTTCTTGCGATGCACTTTGATCGTCGCCGGGGAAACATCCAGCAAAAGCGCAATGGACCGCGTCGAGTGCCCGCGCAAAAGGAACTGCACGACCTCGATCTCCCGATGTGTCAAACCTTTGCAAACCTTGTCGATGACCCCGTCGAAATCGACCTCGCTCTCGTCGAGTCGGCCTGCCGAGGGGTTGCGATGGAAGTGCTGCTCGCAAAGCGCCGATATGATCGGATGCAAGTCAGTCAACCGTTCGACATCCCGCCGCGTGAACCGAGTTTTTCCCTCGGAAGGACCGAGAGAAAGAAACAATGTGCCATTTGCTATTGCTACGAACACCCCGATCTCGTCCGTCAGAAACAGGGATTTGTAGTAGATCCGAAAGTAGTCGGAATTGGCAAACCTGTCCGGTGTAACGTCTCTTAATACCATCACTGGTTCGTGGCGTTCACCAATGAAACGAACAACAAATGGGTCCAGCAGCCAGGCGCGATCAAGCCATCGGTCGACAACAACCGAGCGACGTTCCGAACGCACATTGTCATAGACATGTTCGGGCGCTTTTCCCGGGTTCAAAAGGCTGACAAACGCGCCCTTGAACGAAGTTGCCTCGCGCATGAGGTTCAACAACTCCGGCATAAAACTGGACGTGCCTACAGCCCTGATCGCCCCGGCGACGTTTTCCGCGTAAGTTGGCTTTTCGGACTTTCCCAAGTATCCCACCTGGCTAAAGGGCGTTTCCTGCCCAATGTGGCTAGCCGGATTTAACTTGGCAACCTTTTCGCGCAGCTATCAGCCGGGAGGGGCGTATTTTCGCACAGACTTGCTGAATCAAAGCTCAAAACCTATTCCGATACAAGATTTCAAATGTTGGAGAAGCGGAAAAAAATGACTTTAAACTATTTCTCTTTAAAGGCTTAACCTAATGATTAGCCGTCCTCTGGCCATCTTGCGCCAGTTCTGAGGAACTCTTGTTCGCCGCAAAGCATCGTGTTGCGGCTGAAACCAGTATGCTCGACGGAACCGTGAACTAAAATCCTAGTATGTCTAATCCGAGATTACCGACTGTGCCAGCATACCCGACCAGAGAGGCTTTTTTCCTGTCGCTGGAGACGAACGCTCCACTATCAAAAGCTCACTTTGTGTTCGAAGCTGCCTTTCGCTGTCAATTGCAAAAAAGACTGCTTTGGGCCGCTTGCTGCTTATGTCGCTCTCCGGCTAAGAGGCAGCTTCGTCCGCATCTCGGTCGTAGCCTGGTTTTTCGCCACCGTCCGCTCCTGCGCGAAGCAGCCGGTCATGATCGGGGTTTCGAAAATTTCACCCCGAACGTCGGCTAAGCGCAAATAACCAGTCACCTGAGAAAAACGGTCAGGTGACCGAGTCGAGCCCGGTGCGGACGCCCGACCCAAGTCAATTGAAGGTGTTTCGCAGAAAAGTCAGTCTTCATAAACAGGCTTGGTTTTTTGGGTCGTCGGTTGGCCACAGGTGGGGCAGCGATCGACCTGCGGCACCGTTTCGGCATGCACGCGATTTCGTATGTGGTCAGCAGCGCGGCGCGACAGGCCCAATTGCTTGCGAACGGCGTCAATAACGGCCTCGTCCGCCTCACAGATATCGCCGTCTTCTAGGGCTTTTCGAAATTCACGCTCTAGGCTTGCGCGTCGGCGGTGCAACTGGTCATTTAGACCGCTTGCGATGATCCCTGCAGGCAATGCGGCCATACCTATGCCGATCACCGTGATCGCTGCTCCGAAGACCTTCCCCGCGACCGTGACCGGGGTCACGTCGCCATAGCCAACGGTCGTAAGTGTCGCCATAGCCCACCACATTGCCGCCGGGATTGAGCCGAACGCATCTGGTTGCACCTCATGCTCTGCCAGCCAAGCACCGCTTGCGGCAAATATCAGCATCACCATCAAGATAAAGAAACCGGCGAAAAAAGCGCCAGCCTCTTCTTCAAATACAGCGAGAAGCATGCCGAGCGCAGGCGAGTACCGAGTGAGTTTGAGTAGCCGCAACATACGGAAAGTTCGAAGCAGTCGCAGGTCAACCGGAAAGATCAGGTAAAGCAGCGCAGGCAGCACAGCCAGTAAGTCGATGATCGCGATCGGAGACACAGCCCAGGAGGCGCGCGTTTTATAGCTTGGGTTCTCGGTCGAGACCCAAAGTCTGGCAACGTATTCGACCACGAACACGAACAAGGAAAGGCCTTCGAACAGGTTAAGCGCGAAACCCCAACGAGCATAGATGGAAGCGACCGTCTCAAGGATAACTGCAGCTACGTTCAGCGTGATCAGTGCGATCAAAGCTATTTCCAACAACCAAGGGCCTGTGGCTGCCCGGTCTGGGCGCTCCAGCCACCAATAGACCCTCTGCCTCAAATAGCTTGAATCTGTCACAACCTCACTCATCTCGGAACTTCATCCATGCGCGCGTCAAAGGTATCGCGATCTGTGATAGCAAAGCTGTCCCCCAGATCAGGTTACCAACCAATGAAGGAACATGTGGGACGATATAGAAACAGGCAATTGCCAGAACGATCCCAAACACTCGGATATCCCAGCGCCCGAAGTCTGAGGCCAAGCGGTGCTCAATGACGTTCTGAAGCACCCAAAGCATGGCTATGTAACCTGCAAGACCAAAACAGCCAATGGCTGCATATTCGGTTGGGTAAGGTTCCCAAAACCCGACCTTGACCTCCGCTGCAAGTGCCACGCCAACCATGACTCCGCACAACATCAGTACCAGATGCGCAAGCCACCAGATTACTAATGTCGACACTTTTTTGTCTTTTGGTTTGGCATTACCGACAAAGTCGAAATAAATCCAACACATCACAAACATCGAAACGCCGCCGATAACAAAGTTGACCAGAACGTCAGGCGAAACTTTATAGATTCCCTTCTCTGACAGAGTGACGACCAGTTTGAAGAACCCTTCGCCTAAAACGATCAGTGTCAAAAGGGCAAACCGCTCGGCCATGTGGCCAAGGCGTGGGACGAAGCGCTCAAAGCGCAGAACAGTGACGCCGGGGATCATGTACATCGCCTGCGTGGCAACCATCGCGGCCGCAAACACCCAATACGCAAGTGGTGCGGGAAGAAACGCCGTGATGGCAAAGATCACTGCAAAGACCGAGAAGTTGCGGATCTGCGCCGTCGACATCGACTCGCCTGATGAATTGGCCCGCCTGGCGCGATAATACAACGCCGCGATCATGCCCCGGTTTGCGGCAAAACCCAACGCAAAGAAAACCCAGCCTTTGCCGTCGATGGCCGGGATCGCCGCGGCCATAAACATCACCGTGCAGATCATCACGGCCATGACCAGGCGATGCCAGAAATCAGTACTGACGTAGATCGAGTTGAAAATACTGAGCTCACCCCACGCGTACCAGAGCGTGATGAAGACTCCGGCGAACACAAGAAACCCATGCAGATCGAGGTGATGTGACAGATAGTTGCCCAGCAAGAATATCGTCACGACATGGATCAGGTCATAGAACAACTCGGCCCAGTGGACATGGTCATGCGCGTGGTCGAGGTCTTGATGATGTTGCGGCTTTCGCCACATGGGGTGGTCATGCAGTGCCATAAATTGGAAACTCTTGAAAGTTGGCAGACTGTAGTGGCCGGCATGCGGCCACTTTGATTGAGTTGCTATTTAAAGACGAAGGTTGTCGTGGAGACCAAGACCTTGCAACCCCCGTAACGGTTGTTAAGCGAGGGCATGCCGGACGACATCAATCTAATCGCGCGGCAATCACGCAACTCGGGCCTGTACTCACCGGCCTCACGCGGCCCTGTTATCTTGCAGATGTATCAGGATGCGGGCGTAGTTTTCTTCGCCTTGCGCACCAGTTACAAGGTGACGTTGGTCGAACACCATTGCCGGAACACCTTGAACGCCTTGGCGGATCCAGAACTCCTCTTTCTGGCGCACGCCGTCGGCCCGTTCTCCGCTTTGCAACATGGCCAGCGCATTGGCGCGGTTCAGCCCGATGCCAGCGGCCGCGTCGGCGAGAACCTGCATGTCCGAGACATCCTCGCGGTGCGTAAAGAAGGCCGCAAAAAGGGCCTGCTTCATCTCGTGGCCTTTGCCCTGCTCTGTGGCCCAGTTGATCAACTGATGCGCGCGGAAGGTGTTATACATCCGCATGTCATCGGCGTAGTTGAACGTGAACCCAAGTGCTGCGCCCATCTCGGTGAGGCGGGCACGCGCCTTGATCGATCCTTCCAATGTGGTCCCGTATTTTGCCGCCAGGTGTTCGCGCAGGTTCTCCCCACCCTCGGCCATCTGCGGATTCAACTCGAATGGATGCCAATAGATATCCAGTTTGGTCTGGGTGTCGCGCGCGGCTTTGGCAAGTTGGTGGTAGCCGATCACACACCAAGGGCAAACAACGTCTGACACGATATCGACGCGAATGGGCAGAGCAGCTTGCACGGTTCAGGTTCCTTTCACATCGCTGGAAAAGCGCGACGCGTTTTCCTTGGCAAAGGCGCTGGCATCTGCGTTGGCATCCCAGAATTGGGGGTTGGCCTTTGGGATGGTCAACGCACGCTGCACGGCCGGCCGGGCATCAATGCGGTCGAACCAAGCATTCAGATGCGACAGGTCCGACACATCTACCCTTGCCCAGACATATGCACGAGCCCACGGGTACAGCATCATATCGGCAATGGTGTATTCGTCTGCAGCGATCCATTCGCGCCCGTCCAGACGCGAGTTCATCACCTCCATCAAGCGGCGGCTTTCATCCACGTAGCGGCGGATTGAGAACGGCTCTTCATGGCCATTGGGCGCGGCGATGTGCTGGAAATACATCGCCTGTCCCATCATCGGTCCTACGTGACCAACCTGAAACAGCATCCATTGCATGACCTCGGACCGTTTGACCGGGTCCGATGGCAGAAATTTTCCGTATTTTTCGGCCAGATACCACAGGATCGCGCCGGATTCGAAAATCGCGCGCCCTTCCGAACGGTCTTCGATGGTCGGGATCTTTCCGTTCGGGTTCAGCGCCAGATAATCCGGCGCTTTTTGTTCCTGTTTGGAAAAGTTGATGTGAGTCAGGTCGTAGGGGATCCCTGCCTCTTCCAAAAAGATAACTGGCTTGTAGCCGTTCATCGTGCCGGCGGTATAAAGATGGATATCAGGCTGGGACATGTTCAACCTCGGCAAATGTGGTTTTCAGATGCTTGTCAAATCGAGCGAAATCGGCGTCGATTTCCGGGTTCTTCATAACATCGAACGCAGCAAAGGTCGGCAGGGGCTGCATGGCAAGGAATTTTGCGTTCAGATGCATCGGCGTCAGCAAGTCGTCGACGCTGCCACCGGCAAAGAACGGCTCGGATTCATTGTTAAACGCTTCTTTCGGGGCGTTGAACGTCACTGAAAGCATGTAAGTCTTATCGCTCAGCGCGCCTCCCATCCCATAATTGGCCTTCGGTGCTTCTGCCGTCCGACCGTCACCGGTACTTAGCCGTCCATCCATTCCAGCGGTGTAAACTTCATCCATGTATTTCTTGAAAACCCACGGAACTCCCATCCAATTCACCGGAAACTGCATGATGACTGTGTCGGCCCATAGGTGCGCCTCAACCTCAGCATTCGCGTCATAGCCTTCGGCGACAGTTGCCACGCGTACCTCGTGACCCATTGCGGTCAGCATGTCGCGCGCGCGCTCTGTTAGGCTGGCGTTCAACTGTCCGGGGGCGAAGTCGTAGGGCTGCGTACCGTTCACGATCAGGATTTTGCTCATGTCCATATCCTATTTGTGTAATCTTGAACCCTTGACTTTCTTGGGGCTCAGAGAGCATTTGATGGTACAGGTGTTGAAAATCAACTAGTATACTTTTGGTAACCTAGCTATCTGGGCGAAAGGACGACGATGCGGGCACGAATTGATGAGGATGCAAAGGGGCGCCGGAAGGTCACGGAGGCCTGTCTGGAGCCATGTGCAATCGAACGCGGTATGCGGATCATCGGCGGAAAATGGACTGGGTCTATCTTATGGCACCTCAAAGATGGTCCTGTGCGTTTCAACGATCTGTCGCGCATGATCGGCGGGGCAAGCAAGAAGATGATCACCGAGCGATTGCGTCAGCTTGAGGAGCAGGGCCTGGTGCGTCGGCAGGTTATGGATACGTCACCTGTTTCAGTGCAATACTCGGTGACCGAGTTTGGTCAGACTGCTCTTTGTTTTCTTGATGAACTTCGAAAGTGGAGCGAAGAGCTGCCTAACGGCTTACAATGATGACTTTAGTCAGTGTTCAATGATCTGAAGGCTGGGGTTTTTCTGACTGCGTACCGAACGAGGTTTCCACAAATTTGCGGATGAAGTGACAAGGTTACTTGCAACAGTAGTCCAAGAGTTTGCTTTTTCGAAGAAAGTAGTGCGAACAAATTTCTGCCGGCCGCTCAGTGCCATTTGAACCGACAGGTGACGTAACAGCTGTCCCGCAGGAAACTAGGTTTATTGAACTAGGTTCTGGTATCCACAGCGAACGGCTGCTTTGGCGGCCGCACCGCGGCAGCGGCTTTGCCAAGTAAGCGGCAGCAAAGACCGGTCGATATGCATTGCGATTTCCGCTTTGTCCGCACTGTGGTCCTTGCCCCGTTTTCGGCCAACGTCCGCTGTTTAGAGAAGCGGTCGTTCGTTTATAGGTCCTGACCCTAGGTTACTACTCCTCTCCCCTCTCCCCTCAAACGCCTTGTTTTACTGGCTTTTCCGTCCATCCAAATCTGGGGTGCCTGTAACCCCGTAACCTGACCCTCAATTCTCTAATATCACCTGCAAGAAAGGGACCAATCCCATGAACAAGGCACGAGCAACCGCCTTTGCCGAACAACTGCAAGCGGCGATCAAAACGGCACCGGCTGCCACACCCAATGCCGGGGCAAACCAAACTGAAAATCAACCAAAGCGACGGACTGGAACACTGTCCTTGAAGCTGGCACCTGAACAGCAAAAGGCGAAGGCGGATGCCGTCAGACCCAAGGGTCCAGGCGCAACTGCCAAGCCCAAGCCCAAGCCCAAATACACGGCGGATGAATGGAAGAGGCTTTGCGCCCGGAACAAGCGAGATATCGCATTCCTCGCCCGGAAGTATCCAAAGCTGTTTAGCAAAGGGCTTGTAAAACCGATGAAGGTTGGGGTTCACACCGACATCCTAAAGGACCTGCCTGATGGGCATGAATTGACGCCGGAACGGTTAAAGACGGCGTTGGGGTTCCACATCCGCAGCTTCGACTATTTAACTGCGATGGTTGCTGATGGTGCCCAGCGCCATGGCCTTGAAGGCAATGTCGTCGAACCTGTGGATCCAGATCATCAACAGGACGCCCAGCGCAAGTTAAAGCGGCTTCAACGGAAGATGGATGGTTGGAAAAAGGCCGGTGGTTAACCGTCTGGTGCAAGGGGCCGGTGATGGCGTTGTGTCAGAACCTTTCGTCATCGTCATCGTCATCACGCGCACTGCCGATGTATTCAGGTCGTCGGCAGTACGCAGGCCATTCCTGTTCCGCCTGCGCTAATTCGGTGTCCGTCAGGCCGAGATACTGCGCACACATCGAAGACATTCCACCATACTGAACCTCCTGCGGCTTTAGCACGGCAATCGTTGCAATCGCCGCCGCTGCGTCCGTTTTGTATTCGCGCAATCTCGCAAGCGGCGCATAGATCTGGCCCCGTGCCATAACGGTGCTTGCTGGCAGTTGCCCAGCACTCTTTACCAATTGAGCCGCCAATTCGATCACGCCCCGGTCAGGGTTATTCTTGGCATCTTTCGGGTGGTATCGCGTGTCTTTGTTCGCCTGCCGCTTCAACCATCTTGCATGGGCAACCTGCCACTTCTTCGTGCCCTGCAGCTTTGGGTTCGACAAGATTTCGTCGTCGCGTTTGGCCAATGCTCGACCGCCGCCGTGCAAGATGCAATGATCAACGCCTTTGATGGCGAGGCGGCGGCATCTTTTACCGGACGATTTAGCGATTGCCTTGCATGTTTTTTCTACAGGCCAGGTTTCGCCACCATTCTTGGCAATCCTGATTTTCGTAAGTTCCCGCATCCGCTCTGCATCAGCACCGCGACCTTTCTTCTTCGGCTGTTCAGTGGTTGGTGCTGTTGCACCCTGCTCCGCCGCTGCAAAAAGCTGTTCAGCATGAGCATGGTCTTTCGGTGCAACCATATTGCCGTTCGCGTCTGGGATGACGCCGCACTGGCGATGGATATCTCGCGGGTGTGCCCCAGCTTGCAGTAGTAATTCGGCCCTTTTGGCGTCGAAATGCGCAGTCATGTAAGCCTTCCTTCACTGTTCGAATAGCCTGTGCGCGGCACCCGCCCAAGACAGGTCAACAATAGCGACTTATTTCAAATTGAGCCATTTTTAGCGACTTTCCGTTTTCGCCCCGGCGGAACGTACAGACTTAGAGGTGGTTCGAGGCGTGGGCTACAGACTTAGGCGATCCGAACTGGCACCGGGCGTACCGACTATGAACCCGATCTCTCTGGTCGAATTCACCGCCCAATCACCCGTTTTATCGGCACGAGCTAAGCGAGAGGCGCGATTTCGCCGGCAAAACAAGGCGATCTGAACTGGATTTAGGGGCTTTGCGGCACCAACCAAAAGTAACTGCACCGGCCCAAGGGCAGTTCGGATGGCTGTTCATACTGTGCTAAAAGTCCGAGATTTATAAATTTTCTGTGTTTGGGTCGCTAGTGCCACCAGCGCGCTGGCGGGTGCAACCGGGAGGGTGCCCCGCTGGGGCCGAATGGGATTTTCGAGCAGTGCCGTTCGCGCTGGGCGAATGGAACTGTAGCAATGCCTTCAGCTACAAAAGCCCTTTGTTAAAAACACTCTGCCTTCCACAAACACCCCCCGGTGTGGGATATGCCGGGGTCCGGTGTCCGTATGGACAGAAGACAGTCCGGGGACAGCGCAGAACTGGATGGACTCGGCTTTGTTGGTTTTGTCTGGCGGTGTTGGTCGATGTGCATCGGCAAAAACCACGGTCAGTCCCAATGCACACCCAACGGCAGCCCCTGCCCCGGCACAGCTAAAATCGGCTGAAACTGGCGATCCTGCTGAAAATGCCGGGTTCTATAATCGTCCCGTAGCCCAGCGCAATGTGCCCGGACCACTGGATGCTTTTGGTTCTATATGCCTGATTTATATGAGGATTTTTGGTACCGCCTCCCTGGCTTGAACAGGGGACCTCTGGATCCACAATCCAGCGCTCTAACCAACTGAGCTAAGGCGGCACTCGTGAGGGGCGATTTACCGAACGCGCCCGGGGAATGCAAGAGGATTAAAGCCGAATTTTCCAGCTTTGTTCGACAAGATCGACACCGAAGGAATGGACCGGTTTGCTGCCAGTCAAATGCCAGCCTGTCGCCTTGTAAAGCGCGCAGGCGGCGCGGTGACTTTCGTGCGTCCACAATGACATCTGAGCGAACCCGACAGTGCGTGCGTGGTCCATACATGTGTACAACAGTCGTTTGCCCAGCCCCATTCCCCGCGCCTCTGGTACAAGAAAAAACAGGCGCAGCTTTGCGGTGCTATCGTCCAGTCTGACGCAGAAAATACTGCCTAAACGCTGACCTTCTTGTTCGGCAATCCAGCCTCGCTCAAACTCGGGGTCATGGGTCGCTACGAAATCCTCAAGAATCCGTTGAACCAGCGGTGCGAAGGTTTCGTCGAATCCTTCATCACGCTCGTAGAGGGTCCCGTGCTGTTCAACCAGCCACGGCACGTCCAAAGCGCAAAAGGGTCTTATCTTTGCATTGTTCATAATGCATCTGACCGCATCAGCGTCTTGATTCTCAAGCCTTTGCGCGATAGCACGAATGCTCATCTCCGGAGGCTAATATGGGCATCAACACCGAACGTGACATTCAGGCCAACCTGCAAATCGGCCCGACCGATCAGGGCATGGTGCGCCTGTTCATCGAAGCCGACGGTCTGGAAGTCCCGATGGATTTTGACCCCGAAGAAGCCGAAGAGATTGCGGATGAAATCCGAGCCGCCGCGCAAGCCGCACGCGCGGTAAAAGGTTGATCTTTCAAAGCCTTGGATCGCGAAGCGCGTGCAGTCTACGTGCCGCGTCCGTTGCAAATTTCTGTATCATTTTCTTGCGTCGCGCCGGGGCCAGCTTGTCTTCGGGCGCCATGCGCACAATCTCGGCATCATAGGCGTCAGCAATAATAAGGCCGGTTTCCTGAGGCAGCAGGTCTGTTGGAAAATCAGTATCCACGGCCCAGAAAAACCGATCACACCATTCAAGATAGCCCTGCCATTTGGCATCCGACTGATAATCCGCGCGGCTGGACTTGCACTCCACCACCCAAAGCTCACCCTTGGGGCCCAGCCCCATGACATCCACACGCAACCCGCGCACGGGCACAAACTCTTCAACAGAAACAAATCCATGCGCGCTGAGATGGCGCGCGACACCGCGTGCAAGCTTCTGTCCTGGCTGCAAGTCCAATACCATCCGGGGAATGTGAACAATTAGAGAACAAAAATCAACCCGCCTCCCCTTGCTTATCCAGTCAGCAACACCTAGTTAGACCCTTGGCGGGTTCTGCCCTTCTTGTGATTGGTAGCATTCTGGTGGCCTTAAGCAATTCCGAGGGGGCTGGCTCTGTTCAGGTCCTGGCCTGATTACCTGGCGCCCACCTGTACATACAGGTCCTCGGGAATCACACCGCACGGTTGACTGGCGGTCCCGCCACATTTTTCCAAGCTTAGCTTATTTCCCCGCAGGGGCGTCCCGACGAACGACAGCAGGCTCAAAGCTGTGCACAACCGGCGAGCCACGGCGCGGGCCACCGGGTTTTTCAGCCATGCTCATGATCTTGTAAGCGAATTGCACACCGGCAAAAACGATGCCGTTCATGAACCAGATCATCAACAGCGCAATCAGTCCTATATCCGACCCAGTGATGAGGCTGCGCAGGTTGGCCACGTTAAACGCCAGCAAGACACCGACAAACACTGCCGAGATCGCGAAACCCCAGGCAACCTGAGTAATATACAGACGGATCAGTTTGGGCATTGCGGGCCTCCTTGCGCTCCGACGTTCAGCCTAGCGCATATGGGCCCTGCGTAAAGGCGTCAGAACGCCTCGGGCTGGGCCTCGCGCGCCATGTGGTCCAGAACTGCGTTGACGAACTTCGGCTCTTTCCCTTCGGGGAAAAACGCCCGTGCCACGTCGACGAATTCAGTGATGACCACCTTGGGCGGCGTGTCGCTTTGGGTCAGCTCGGCGCCTGCGGCGCGGAACGCAGCGCGCAGGGTCGGGTCGATGCGCGCGATAGGCCATTTGGCAACCAGCGCGCGGTCTGTCATCTGGTCGATCGGTGCCTGATAGTTCACGGCGTCTTCGACCAGTTTACGGAACAGGCGGATATCGCCGTCCAGCATTTCCTCACCCTCATAGACGGCGCCAAACCGGTGATCCAGAAACTCATTCACAACCTGTTCGGTCGTCTGGCCTGACTGCTCCATCTGGAACAACGCCTGCACGGCATAAAGCCGGGCGGCGGATTTCATCAGGCGTTTCTGGTTGGCCGGTTTCGGCGCGTCTGTCTGGGTCATGCTGTCGTGGGTCCGTTGCTGTCGCCCGCCACAAGGATGGACTCGGACGGCGGCTTGAAGCCCACGCCCTTTTTGGAAGAGCCCCACTTAAGGCTGAGCGCGATCAGATGCAAGGCCGCAGCGGCTGCTCCGCCGCCTTTATTCATCTTTTCTGGATTGGCACGGACCTCGGCCTGTTCGTCATTCTCGACGGTCAGGATGCCGTTGCCGATCAGCAGACCCTGAAGGCCCATCAACTGAATGGCACGGCTGGAATCGTTGCAGACCGTTTCATAGTGCGTGGTCTCGCCACGAATGACACAGCCCAGCGCAACATAGCCGTCATAGTTACACTGACGGTCTGCCATGGCGATGGTTGTCGGGATTTCCAGCGCGCCGGGAACCTCGACCACGTCGCAGGTACCGCCTGCGGCCTCGATCTCAGCCTTGGCACCTGCGACCATATTGTCGGCGATAGCGCGATAAAACGGGGCCACCACCAGCAGCAGCTTCACCGGTTTGTCGAAGGTCGGGGTCGGCAGGACGCCGTGTTTATCTTGTTCAGCCACGATCAGTCTTCCTTGAGGATGGAGCGGGTGCCGACGATGGACAGGCCAAACGCGTCGAGCCCCAGATATACGGTTTCGGGCGAGTCAGTCAGCAGCACCAGTTCCTGAATGCCCATCTTGGACAGGATTTGCGCGCCCAGACCGGTTTGCTTGATGGTGCGCGGGCCTTCGTCCTCGGCGGCATAAAGCGAATTGCGCGGCTGGCGGAACAGGCAGACCACGCCGCGGCCTTCTTCGGCTATCTTCTCCATCGCGCGCGGCAATTCGCGCGAGGATTTGGGTCCAAGGCCCAGAATGTCGGGCGCTTCATGCAAAGCGTGAGTGCGGGTCAGAACCGGCTCAGGTGTAGTCACGTCACCTTTGACGATGACGACGTGTTCGATGCCATGGGTCTGATCAGTGAAAATCCGCATCTCCCATTCGCCACCATATTCCGAGGTGACGGTTTCCCGCGAGGCCTCGACCACCAAATTGTCATTGCGCGAGCGGTAAGTGATCAGATCGCTGATCGTGCCGATTTTCATGTCGTGGGTTTTGGCGAACTCCACCAGATCGGGCAGCCGCGCCATGGTGCCATCGGGTTTCATGATCTCGCAGATCACGCCCGAGGGATTCAGCCCGGCCAGGCGCGAGATATCCACTGCGGCCTCGGTATGGCCTGCGCGCACCAGCACCCCACCCCGCTTGGCGCGCAGGGGGAAGACATGGCCAGGGGTGGCGATGGCCGCCATGGTGTTCTGTTCGTTGATCGCGGTCGCCACGGTCAGCGCGCGGTCAGCGGCGGAAATCCCGGTCGACACACCTTCGCGCGCCTCGATCGATACGGTGAACGCTGTTTCATGACGCGACGAGTTGTTGACCGCCATCATCGGCAGGCCCAATGCGTCCACACGTTCGGCCGTCATCGGCAGGCAGATCAATCCCCGCCCATGGGTGGCCATGAAGTTGATCGCCTCGGCATCCGCGAACTCGGCGGCGATAACCAGATCGCCCTCGTTCTCGCGGTCTTCGTGGTCGACCAGAATATACATCCGGCCTTTGCGCGCCTCTTCGATGATCTCTTCGATCGGGCTGATCGCGTCGCGCAATTGCGCCTCGACGGGTCCGGGGGTTTCAAAGCTCATTGGGCAGCCTTTCGCTGAGCAAGTTTGCACGGGTGGATAGACCACCACGCGCGCAAAGGCCAGTCTGCAAACGCCCCGAACCGGCCAGAACGCGGCGTCTGGTCAGGACATTTCGGCCAGACGCGCGACATAGCGGGCCAGAGTGTCAATCTCGAGGTTCACTTTGTCACCGACAGAAACGCCGCCCCAAGTCGTCACTTCCTTGGTGTGCGGGATGAAGTTGATGCCAAAATCACAGCCTGCCACGTCATTGACTGTGAGGGACGTTCCATTCAGAGCGACCGAGCCCTTGGGCGCTATGAAACGCGCCAAGTCCTTAGGCGCACGCAGAGTTACACGGGTGCTGTCGCCCTCGTCTTCCACCGCGACAACTTCGGCCACACCGTCGACATGACCGGATACAATGTGCCCGCCCAGTTCATCCCCGACTTTCAGAGCACGCTCCAGGTTTACACGCTTGCCAACCTGCCAACTATCCAAGTTGGTTTTCGACACGGTTTCAGCGCTGATCTGGACATCGTACCAGTCATCACCCAACGCGATTACAGTCAGACAAACACCGTCGCTAGCAATCGAGGCGCCGATATCAATGCCGGCTGTATCATAGGCCGTTTTAATCCGCGCCCGCAGATCGCCCTGCTGGTCCAACTCGGTAACAGTGCCAACATCTGTAACGATCCCGGTAAACATTGCTTTAACCCTCAGCTTCTAACCTGTGACCAGTTTTCCAAGCCGAGGTAAGCGTAACCGACTGTAGGGGCAAGCCCCGCCTTGCCGTGATAGACACAAATAGGCATAATTTCCGCACCAAAATGAAACGAGCAGTACCAATGCCACCACTCAATTCCGGCGCCGATGGCGGCGTGTTCCTGTTCCTACAGGGGCCACATGGGCCGTTCTTCAGCGCTTTGGGTCGCGCGCTGTGCGGAACCGGGGCCAAGGTCTGGCGCGTGGGTTTCAATGCCGGGGATGAGGTGTTCTGGTTCGACCGGAGCAGCTTCGTTCCCTTCCTCGACCCTACCGACACATGGCCTGAGCGGTTTTGCAACCTCGTCGAAACCCTGAGCGTCACCGATATCGTGTTGTACGGAGACACCCGGCCCGTCCACGCCCAAGCGGTCGAAATCGCGCGCACCCGCGGCATCACCGTGCATGTGTTCGAAGAGGGATATCTTCGCCCATGGTGGATCACTTATGAGCGTTCGGGTTCCAACGGCAATTCGCGTCTGATGACACTGAATGTCAGGCAGATGGAGCGGGCGCTGGATCGCTCTGACGCGCCGAAGCCGCCGCCTCCGTCGCATTGGGGTGATATGCGGCAGCACATTTTCTATGGCGCGCTCTACCATTGGTTCCTTTTGTTTCTGAACCATCGTTACAGCAACTTCCGACGGCACCGAGAGTTACCGGTCTCAAAAGAATTCCGCTTGTACTTTAAACGGTTGATGCTAATGCCGTTTCACAGGGTTCAGCGGCGATGGGCCACGGCGCGAGCACGCAGAAGTGGATTGCCGTATCATCTGGTCCTGCTTCAGTTGGGGCATGACAGTTCGGTTCAGACTCATTCGGATTACACCTGCATGTCCGACTTTCTCGAACATGCAATCCAAGGTTTTGCAGAAGGCGCACCCCGGCATCACCAGCTTGTCGTAAAAGAGCATCCGCTGGAAAACCATCGCGAACCCTTGCGACGCAAAACCCGCTTTTTTGCCAAGAAATACGGGATCGCGGATCGGGTCCATTATGTTCCGGGCGGAAAATTGGCGAAACTGCTGGATGATGCGAATTCCGCAGTTACGATCAACTCGACAGCAGGTCAGCAAGTTTTGTGGCGTGGCATCTCTATTCGCACCTTCGGCACATCGGTCTATGACAAACCGGATTTCGTGTCAGAACAGCCTATTGCAGAGTTCTTTGCGCGCCCTGATCCGCCCGACCACGACGCCTATCAGGTATATCGGGACTTTCTTTTGAAAACCTGCCAAGTGCCGGGCGGTTTCTATTCCAGACACGGTCGGCGCCAGTTGCTGCGCCGCGTCACAGACATGATGCTCAGCCCGCACGATCCTTACCATTCGGTCCTTGATGTGACAGAGACTCAGACGCCACAGTTAAGAATAGTGGAAGGAAACGAACAGGTTGATGCTGGAAGTTGCGAGAAGAAACAGATAGCGTAACGCAAACAAAAAAGACTGAGGATATTCGGCAGTGCAGAGCTTTCCAATCCAATGGATACGGGGGGTTTCCCTTGTGGCCGCGCTTGGCCTTCTGGCGGCGTGTCAACTTCCAAAGTCCGGCCCCAGCAAGAACCAGATTCTGGCCGGGTCCGTCGAAAACGGTGGCAACGCCTTCGTTGTAGAAGTCGATGATCGTGTCGCGCAGGCCACGTCCGCGATTCCACAATTTGGCTTTCCCGCCTCGTTTCAAAGCGCGCAGAGCTTGGCCGCCGACACAGTGCGACCGGGTGACGTGTTGGGACTGACCGTATGGGAAAACGTCGATGACGGCCTGTTGACGGGGCCAACCGGGGCCGCAACTGCGTTGAACGAGGTTCAGGTAGACAGCGACGGGTTTATCTTTGTGCCCTACGCGGGGCGCGTCCGTGCAGCCGGGAACACCCCGGAACAGTTGCGCATGCAGATCACCCAAGAGCTCAAGGATCAAACGCCCGATCCACAGGTCGAAGTCCGTCGTATTGCCGGTGACGGATCAACCGTCTCGCTCACAGGTACCATCGGGGCACCGGGTATCTATCCGATTGAACGCCCGACGCGCACCCTGACGGGCATGCTGTCCCAAGCTGGTGGTGTTGCTGTCGGGTCGGATATTGCACTGGTGACGCTTATTCGCGGCAACGAACGGGGCACGGTGTGGTACGAGGACCTGTTTAGCAACCCTCGGATGGATGTGGCCTTGCGCGGCGGCGACCGTATTCTGGTTGAGGCTGACGCGCGGTCTTATATCGCATTGGGTGCCACTGGAGGACAGTCGCGTGTTGCCTTTGACAGTCAGGACCTGTCCGCGCTTGAAGCGCTTGCTCAGGTTGGCGGCTTGCAGTCCTTGTCTTCGGACCCAACAGGCATTTTCGTTCTGCGGCGAGAGCGGCAGGACATCGCACGCACAGTTATGGGGCGAGCGGATTTGCAAGGGGATCAACGTATGATCTACCTGCTGAACCTGACTGCCCCGAACGGGCTTTTCGTGGCCAGAGACTTTGTCATTCGCGACGACGACACGATCTATGTGACCGAGGCGCCCTACTCCCAGTGGAGTAAGTCAATTTCCCTTATCGCGGGCGGGCTGACACCCTTCGCGAACGTCGCCACGCTTACGGGCGGCTGATGTATTCCCAAGCGTCGGCCGGGGCGGATCGCACCCGATTGTTTGTGTACAATGGCGGTTTTCTGACCGGGCGACGTATACGCCGAATTCTGACGCTTGCCAGGTATGACATCCGACTAGGCCTTCCCAAGGACGGCGATGTTGTCGGCATTTGGGGCAACAGCCCAACGGCCCATCGCGGCCTAAACATAGCCGAGAAGCATAACGCGCCCCTTCTCAGGGTCGAGGATGCCTTTATACGATCGCTGCATCCTGGGCGAAGTGGCGAGGCGCCGCTGGGCCTGCTGTTGGATCAAACCGGGTTGCACTTCGATCCGGCCCAACCGTCGGATATTGAAACGCTTCTGAGCACGCACCCGCTGGACGATACCGCCCTGCTGAACAGGGCGCGCGGCGGGATCGCCCGTATGAAAGAGCTCAACATCAGCAAGTATTCCGCGTTTGATACGGCCCTTTCGCCACCCGACCCTGGATATGTTTTGGTCGTGGATCAGGCGCGCGACGACGCGTCCGTCACCGCCAGCAAAGGCGACGCTGCCCGGTTCCGTGAGATGCTTGTCATGGCGCAGGAAGAGAACCCGGGCGCACGCGTTTTGATTAAGGCCCACCCTGAAACGATCGAAGGGCATCGCGCCGGGTATTATTCTGAACAGGACTTGTCCGACCGGGTCACACTCTTTGACGCACCACTCAGCCCCTGGACGCTGCTGGAAGGTGCCGTCGGCGTTTATACCCTGTCGTCCCAGTTGGGGTTCGAAGCCATCCTCGCCGGGCACAAACCCCGCATTTTTGGCGAGCCGTTCTATGCCGGTTGGGGATTGACGCAGGACGAACATTTTTTTCCCCGCAGGCAGCGCACCTTGACCCGCGCGCAGTTGTTTGCGGCTGCGATGGTTCTGTACCCAAAGTGGTATGATCCGTTTCAGGATCAATTGTGCGAGTTGGAAACGGTTCTCGACATTCTTGAGGCGCAAACGTGCGCCTGGCGGCAGGATCACCAAGGTTGGACAGCCTCGGGTATGCGGCTGTGGAAGCGCAAACACCTGCAACAGATGTTCGGGCGCGAAAAGAAAATGCGGTTCACGACCGAGATTCCTGAAAATCCGGACCGGCCGCACATGGTGTGGGGCAATCACGCACGCGATGCCGGGCATGTCACGCGGGTCGAAGATGGATTTCTCCGGTCCCGAGGGCTTGGCGCGCGTCTTGTGCCACCCCTGTCTCTGGCAACCGACGACATCGGAATCTACTACGACCCTACCCGTCCGAGCCAGCTTGAGGAGATGATCGCCCGGCGGGAAACCCTGCGTCCCGATCAGCAAATCCGAGCTGAAAAGCTTATCTCGCGCATCGTGTCTGCGAACCTCAGCAAGTACAATACGGGTGGGTCATGCCCGAAACTGCCCGAGGGTCACCGGATACTCGTCCCCGGTCAGGTAGAGGATGATGCGTCAATCCTTTTGGGCACCAACAACGTGCGGACAAATCTTGAACTATTGCGAACGACGCGCGAGGCGAACCCAGACGCCGTCATCATCTACAAGCCTCACCCGGATGTCGAAGCTAAACTGCGCGAAGGCGAGATTGACACGGCAGGTCTTGCTGACGTCGTTGCAGTGAACTCAGACCCCGCACTGTTGCTTACCCAAGTGCAAGAAGTCTGGACCATGACGTCGCTGCTGGGATTTGAGGCACTTTTGCGCAGTGTCAGCGTTACGACGCTTGGCGGGCCTTTCTATGCCGGTTGGGGACTGACCGAAGATCTGGGGTCCGTTCCTGCAAGACGCGGAGCGCGCCCATCATTGTTGGGTTTGGTGCACGCGTCTTTGATTGACTATCCACGCTATCTGGACCCCGTAACTGGCCAACCCTGCCCCGTTGAAGTCGCCCTACAACGTTTGGTGGACGGTTATGGGGCGACAGGTGGCGCGTCTGTTCGACTGCTGTCCAAACTACAGGGCGTTTTTGCCACGCACGCGCATTTCTGGCGCAGAGGTTAGCGGAAAGATCGCGTCCATCGGTGCAGCACATCCGGCCCAACGGCCCGCACCTCCAACAATTCGAACCGAGGTGCGGTGTCCAAAGTCTCTAGCCCCAGTGAACCAATTGCCGACAAGCCTTCTGCACCGATTGTCAGGCCAGCACTGAATCCGACCAACTCATCGACAAGGTCTTCGGCAAGTAGTGACGCCGCAAGCGCAGACCCTCCTTCGCAGAAGACACGGGTCAGACCGGCCTGCCCCAACTGCTGCAAAAGGTCCGTGGCATCAATCTGGTGATCATTCAACGCGCAAGGGATCAGCGTCGCGCCAAGCCCTTCCCACGCACGTGCACGTTCGGGGTCCGGCGACGGGCCGTGGCACAGCCACAGCGGGATTTGAGCGGCGGTTCTGGCAAGTTGACCGATCAGCGGAATGTCCAGATGGCGCGAGACAACGACCCTGACAGGCTGGTTGCCTATTCCAAGATCGCGGACATTCAGCGACGGGTCATCTGCCCGCGCGGTTCCTGCCCCGACCATCACCGCATCATGCCGGGCGCGCATCGCATGAACCACACGTCTTGCCTTGGGGCCGGTTATCCACTGGCTGTGACCGCTTGAGGTCGCGATCCGGCCATCAAAACTGCTGGCCAGTTTGAGCGTCACAAAAGGCCGCCCCTGTTCGGTTTTCAAAAAGAACCCCGCATGATCCCGCGCCGCTTGATCGGCAAGAACCCCGGTCGTCACCTCAATTCCCGCATCACGAAGCATCGCAAAGCCCTGCCCGGCCACGCGCGGATCGCTGTCCTCGATCGCGGAGACAACGCGTGAAACACCCGCCGCGATCAGAGCTTCGGCGCAGGGCGGCGTCTTTCCGTGATGAGAACATGGCTCCAGAGACACATATGCTGTCGCTCCGCGCGCTGCATCTCCGGCTTGACTCAGAGCTTCGGTTTCGGCGTGGGGCCGTCCGCCCGGTTGCGTCCAGCCACGTCCAACGATCCGACCGTCGCGCACGACAACGCAACCAACAGCCGGGTTTGGCCAACACGTTCCTTGACCGCGCTGACCCAAGGACAGGGCCAACGCCATATATCGCTTATCTGTTTCGATCACTCGTCTGACGAAGGCTGCGGCGGTCGCAATTCGTGGACGAACTCCTCAAAGTCATCGGCCGCCTGGAAATTCTTGTACACGCTGGCAAAGCGAACATAAGCCACCGTATCAATCCGCGCCAGAGCCTCCATCACGATCTCGCCGATCTTGCTAGAGGGGATATCGGTTTCACCCATGCTTTCCAGACGGCGCACAATGCCAGAGATCATCTGGTCAATGCGATCCGGCTCAATCGGGCGTTTCTGCATCGAAATGCGGATCGAACGTTCCAGCTTGTCACGATCGAAATCTTCGCGCTTGCCGTTGGTCTTGATTACAACCAAGTCGCGCAACTGTACACGCTCATACGTCGTGAACCGTCCGCCACACGCCGGGCAGAAGCGACGTCTGCGGATCGCAACGTGATCCTCAGCCGGACGTGAATCTTTGACCTGAGTGTCGATATTTCCGCAAAACGGGCAGCGCATCCGCCGTCTCCTCGTCCCTTTGTCCACCTCTTTTTGTAAGCGCTACGGCTTACTTATCCACAACTATAGGGCAGCCGCTAGGGTTTGGGTAGTCGGAATTTATCACCGCAAGATAAAGGGTTCAGGCAAAATGCGCAGCGACCCTTCTATTGTGTGCCATCGCACGATGCTCAAACAGGTAAACGCCCTGCCACGTTCCCAGCATCGGCTGCCCGTTCGTTACCGGAATGCTGAGGGAAACCGGTAAAAGAGCAGCCTTGATGTGCGCGGGCATATCGTCGGGCCCTTCGTAGGTATGACGCAGGTAGGACATCGACGGATGATCTGATGGCGGTACAAGCCTTTCAAAGAAGGCTTTTAGGTCCGTCTGAACCTCGGGGTCTGCGTTTTCCTGTATCACAAGCGAACAAGACGTGTGCCGCACAAACAATGTAAGCAAACCGTCACCTGAGACCGAGCTAAGCCAGTTGCGCAGGTCCAAGGTGAATTCATACAACCCCGGCCCTTTCGTCGAAATAATAAACTCGGTCTGCATTTAGTGGTTCACTTAACCTCAGTTCAAGAAAGGACGGACATTACAACGCCCATTGGCACCCTGAACTGACATGCTTTCGCCGGGGTTGAAACCCGAAGTTATGAAACTGCCTTGCTTGGGCACCCCACCCGCAGGCGGTTGGGTCGAGAACTGGACGGCTGTACGGCGGCCCGTTGCCTCGCTGGGCCCATAGCCACGCACGACATAGATGCGATCCTGCCAGCCAGCGCCCAGAGTTCGACGCGCAAAATCCGCAGCCGCGCACCAATATCCATCAACATCCCTGCGTGAGCGCGGGATCACTTCAAAAACCGAGTTGTTCAGCGCAACTGTCTGAAATCCGTTCCGCGCCGCTGAGGCAGAAGCTGGTGTACTCAGCAAGACCGCAGCGGTCACTGCAGTGGTGATAAACTTTTTCATAATCATACTCTTTCCTGTTACGAGGTGAATTTTGAAATAGTGTACATTCATAGCGAGCAAGACCGGTTCACAATCAATTCAGGCGCGCCCAAAATTCACGTGAGCGCGCGTTAGAATGGTATCAAGTTGCACGCGTTCTTTACAGGGCTTCGCCCCGAAAGCGCCAAAGTACACTGGATAATTGGCAGGTCACGTGTCGGGGAGCCTCTGGTCGTCTGCGCGACAATTTGGCTGGGCTCTGACCTTCATCCCCATAAAGGTACGGACCCGACAACGCGCGGTTATTAGATGGATCGCCAACACAGGTCTTGCTGAATCCTGCCAACCTTTTACGATTTACAGTCAGTTGAAAGACAGTTCACACGAGAACCCCAGCAGGTAAACTGGTGGAAATCACAATGTATGCGCTAAAATCACATTATGGACGTTGATATTGCTCGCCTTCAATTGTTGACCAGAATGCTTGAAGATCAAGCGAACGATCCGGCTATTGTGGATCAGGTTCTGGAAAAAAGTGGCCTAACTCGCGACGACCAGACATCAGCAACCTATAGCGCCCAAAAAGAGGCGCTTTTTGTGCGGTTCGCCTGCGATGTGCTGGCTGACGCTACATTTGCGGCCAGGGCCGGCCTACAGTTCAAATCGTCATCAAGCCTGACGGCATATATAAGTAAATACTCCCGCGATCTGAAGCAGGTACTGGAAAACGCGTCCCGGTTTCACGGTCTCATTGACCCTGCCCTAATGTTCAGCCTGAGGGTTGCAGGAAATTTCGCCGCGATTGAGGCTGAATGGAAAGATGCAAGTTATGCCCGTTATCATCGGCGAACCGAGTTTCTTTTGTTCGCGGGTCTTGCCCGCCTGCGGGACCTGACGCAATCAAACTTCTTTCCTATTGAAATTCGCTTTCAGCACGAAGTTGGGAGCAGCAGAAACAAATACCAAAGGTTGGCGGGTTTTCCCGTGTTGTTTGGGGCTGAGAGGGTGGAAATCGTTCTGGCTCTGTCTTCGCTGGATCTTCCGGTTCCAACCTACGACCCAAAACTGCGCGAACATCTGCTGGAATATGGTGACCGTGTCATCGCCGAAAAGCGGCAACCGAAACAAAAGCTGCGCGCTCAGGTCGAAGGGCTGATCACCCGCTCATTGCCCGGCGCGATCATTCAATCCGAAGACGCCGCCGCAAATTTGGGGCTAAGTACCCGGACCTTTGCCCGTAGGCTCAAGGAAGAAGGCACAAGCTATCGCGAAATCGTCGAGGACTTGAGATGTGATTTGGCCCAGACCTTTATCACCAACGGAATGCCTCTGTCCGAGATTGCGTTCTCGTTGGGGTATGCCGATCAACCTGCGTTTTCGACCGCATTCAAAAGATGGACAGGGCAAGCCCCCAGTGCGTTTCGAAGCAGGCTGGATGTGTCGACCAAAGCCTGAGACCGGGGGTCATTGGCGCAAACGCCTCGCCCCGGCCCGTCCCAAGAGTGGACAAGCGCGATATAGAAACCCCGCGCCCCTATGACTTGTGAGTTCTCGCCAATTTGAGGTTTGAACAAGACTTCGTGTTTATGGCGGATGCCCAAAGAAAAAGGCGCCTGATGTCAGGCGCCTTTTTTGATCACTGGTCCAGGAACGACCGCAGTTTACGCGATCGGCTGGGATGTTTCAGTTTCCGCAGGGCTTTCGCTTCGATCTGACGGATACGTTCGCGGGTCACGCTGAACTGCTGGCCCACCTCTTCCAGCGTGTGATCGGTATTCATGCCGATGCCAAAACGCATCCGTAGAACCCGTTCCTCACGCGGCGTGAGCGAGGCCAGAACGCGCGTTGTGGTTTCCTTGAGGTTTTCCTGAATGGCGCTGTCCAGCGGCAGCACGGCATTCTTGTCCTCGATGAAATCGCCCAGCTGGCTGTCTTCCTCGTCGCCAATCGGCGTTTCCAGAGAGATCGGCTCTTTGGCGATTTTCATCACCTTGCGAACCTTCTCCAGCGGCATCTGCAGCTTTTCCGCCAATTCTTCCGGCGTCGGCTCGCGGCCGATTTCGTGCAGCATCTGGCGGCCGGTCCGAACCAGCTTGTTGATCGTTTCGATCATGTGCACCGGAATACGGATGGTGCGCGCCTGATCCGCGATGCTCCGCGTGATCGCCTGACGAATCCACCAGGTCGCATAGGTCGAGAATTTATAGCCGCGACGGTATTCAAACTTATCCACCGCCTTCATCAGGCCGATGTTACCTTCCTGAATAAGATCAAGGAATTGCAGGCCGCGGTTCGTGTACTTTTTGGCAATCGAGATCACCAGACGCAGGTTGGCTTCGACCATTTCCTTCTTGGCCTGCCGCGCCTCTTTCTCGCCCTTCTGAACCTGCTGCACGATGCGGCGGAATTCCGGGATATCCAGACCAACGTATTGCCCGACCTGAGCCATATCATTGCGCAGTTCTTCAACCTTGGCGGTCGAGCGTTCGATGAACATCTGCCAGCCCCGACCCGGTTTTTCGGCCATATCCGACAGCCAGTTCGGGTCCAGCTCGCGGCCACGATAGGCGTCGATGAATTCCCGACGGTTGATCCGCGCCTGATCCGCCAGTTTCACCATCGCGCTGTCCAGAGACATGACCCGACGGTTGATACCATATAGCTGGTCGATCAGAGCTTCGATCCGGTTGTTATGCAGGTGAAGACCATTCACCAGCTCAACAATCTCGGCCCGCAGTTTCTGATAGGTTTCTTCGTCCTTTTCGCTGAACGAACCGTCTTCGTTCAGGGTGGCCGAAATCCGGCTGTCCTGCATTTCAGACAGCATCGAGAAGTCGGTCGAGATCCGCTCCAGTGTCGTCAGAACCTGTTCTTTCAACGCGGCTTCCATCGCGGCCAGCGACATGTTGGCCTGATCGTCGTCGTCATCATCATCGTCATTGTTCAGCGGGTTGCCGTCGGCATCCAGTTCGGGGCCGGTATTCTCTTTCGCGGGCTTGGCAGCCTGCACGTTCGAGGTATCGACCACCGGTTCTTCGACATCGCCGTCTTCGTCCATCTGGTTGCCGAAGGTGGCCTCCAGATCAATGACGTCGCGCAGCAGAATGTCTTCGGACAGCAATTCGTCATGCCAGATGGTGATCGCCTGGAAGGTCAGAGGACTTTCGCACAGGCCGGCGATCATGGTGTTGCGGCCGGCCTCGATCCGCTTGGCGATGGCGATCTCACCCTCGCGGCTCAGCAGTTCAACCGAGCCCATCTCGCGAAGGTACATGCGCACCGGATCGTCGGTGCGGTCCAGCTTCTCGGTTGCTGCCCCTGACAGGGCAACTTCGCGGTTGCTTTCGGTCGTGGTGAGTTCGGTCGAGCCTTTGTTTTCTTCTTCTTCGGCCTCTTCATCCTCGATGATGTTGATGCCCATCTCGGACAGCATCGACATCACGTCCTCGATCTGTTCCGAACTGACCTGATCCGGCGGCAGCACCTGATTAAGCTGGTCGTAGGTGATGTAACCTTTCTCGCGGGCCTCGGCGATCATCTTCTTGACCTGGGCCTGGCTCATGTCCAGCGAGATTTCCTGTTCCTGCTCGTCGGATTTGCGGTCTTCGTTGGTATCCTTGGCGGCCATTCAATGCTCCTGCAGGGATGGGTGATTCGTCTGAGCCGAATCATTAGCGCGTAGAAGTGATTCGGCCACCCGTTTACCCGTTTTTCTTTTCCAGTGCCTTACGAAAACACCACTTTACCGGCGTTTTCGCTCAAAATTGATTCCGGACATGATTGCCTCGAACGCGTCTTTCTCGTCGCGGTTGATTCGCGCGCCATTGTCGGCCACGTCGAAAATCGCCCTGTCTTCGTTCTGACTGCGGCTTGTGCGGTTTCGCTCTTCGGCGGCCTGAGCCAGCCGATATGTCAGCGCCTCATCCGGCAGTTCAGACAGTTCCTCCTCGGCTTCGGCAATCTCTGCGTCCAACCCCCTGAGAGCTTTGATTTTTGCGAGTTCCTCGGCCAGTGTCATCTCGGCCTTTTCAACGTCGCCCGGTTTGAACACACAGGGGATCACTGCGACATGGCGAAGGCGCAGGAGGTTTTCAAGGGCGTCCGGCCCCAAAGTTTCGGCAATGTGGTCTTTCAGGTTTTCGGGATCATCAATAGCATGGCGCAAGATCGCGCCGCGCAGGGCGGCATGATCAGGGTCACGACACTCCATCTCTTCCAATTGATGTTCAAACTGCACCACGACCTGCGGGTTCAGCGCCGCGATCGCCAAGATCGCACCTTCGCGCAGTTGGATTTCCGCGCCCTCTGACGAAGCAAGGAACGAAGCGCGCGCACCCGGTGTCGCCGCCGGTTTGGGCTGCCACTTGCCGCGCGGTTGCCAAGGGCGATTCTGCGACTGGCGCTGTGGGCGGAATAGCTGCCAGCGCAAATCCTTGATTTCCTGCCCGTAATGCGACCGGATCGACGGGTCGCGGATCAGCTTGATCTTGTCGCGCAGCACCTTGTCCAGCGCAGCCTTGCGCTCGGGGCTGTCGAACACTTTACCCTCGGTTTCGCGCTGCCACAGCAGTTTGACCATGGGGATTGCGCCCTCCAACACCGATTGCACAGCCCCCGGCCCTTCGGCACGCAGCAAGTCATCAGGATCTTTGCCCTCGGGCATCAGGGCAAAGCGCAGGGATTTGCCAGCCTCAAGCAACGGCAGCGCCAGATCAACCGCGCGCATCGCGGCGCGCAGACCGGCTGTATCGCCATCCAGTGCAATGATCGGCTCGTCCGATATCCGCCACAGCAATTGCAACTGATGTTCGGTAATCGCCGTGCCCAAAGGCGCAACGGACGCGCCGAACCCAGCCTCGGCCAGCGCAATCACGTCCATATACCCTTCGGCAACGATCAGAGGTTGCCCCTTACCCGCAGTCTGCCGCGCGGGACCGTGGTTATAGAGATTGCGCCCCTTGTCGAACAGCTCAGTCTCGGGCGAGTTCAGGTACTTGGCGTTGTCATTTGGGTCCATCGCCCGGCCGCCAAAAGCGATGCAGCGCCCGCGCGGGTCGCGGATCGGGTACATAATCCGATTTCGGAACGTGTCGTAAGGTTTTTTGCCCTTGTTCGACGGCTTCGCCAGACCTGCCCCAAGGATCAAGTCCTCGGTGACGTTCTTACCCGTCAAATGGTCCCACAACGCCTGCCATCCATCGGGGGCAAAGCCGATCTCCCACCGGTCCAACGCCTGCGCATCTAGCCCCCTGCCGGTCAGATAGTCGCGCGCAGCACTCCCTGCACCGGTCTTAAGCTGCAGGCGGAAGAACTGCACAGCCTGCTCCATCACCTCGGCCAGTTGGGCACGGCGGTCCTGCTTTTCCTGCGCCTTGGGGTCACGCTGTGGCATCGGCATCCCGGCCTCGCGTGCCAGAATCTCAACCGCTTCGATGAACGAGACATTCTCGGTGTCTTTCACAAAGCTGATCGCGTCGCCTTTGGCGTGACAACCAAAGCAGTAATAGAACCCCTTTTGATCATCCACATGGAACGAGGCCGTCTTTTCAAGGTGAAACGGGCAAGGCGCCCACATGTCACCCTTGCCCTGATTGGACTTGCGTTGATCCCACATGACCTTGCGCCCAACGACCTGAGACAGGCTAAGGCGCGTGCGCAGTTCATCAAGAAATCCGGGGGGCAACGACATGGGTCAAACCTGACAGAAATGAAAACGCGCGCCAAGGGGATGACGCGCGTTTGTCCACAGCGAATTACTGAACTTGTGGATTATTGCTGCAAACACAGCTCCAGCCATGCGGCAGCAAGGTCCTTTTTCCGGATATCGCGCATCTTTTGCTCATAGACCCACGGTGTGATCAGCGGAATTGCGGCATTGTAATTGTCCGGCCAAGTCGGGGCTGATGCAGCAACGGCATCCGGCACGTCCCGCTCTTTCACCTTATCAAGCCGCGCTTTCTGAATCGCTTCGACGACGTCGGCCTGATATTGGCAGTCTTGTTTCTTGGCTTCCTGCGCAGCCAAAGGCGTGGCCGCAAGAAAGGCAATCATTGCTATTCGCAACACGGTTGTCTCCCGGATTTGATTCCTTCTGGGCAGCTTACCCGCCACTGGGCATCCCCGCCATTGCCCATTTGCACCTGCCCGGAGTACTTTCCGAAAACATAAGGGCGGCCGAACATTTAATCGACCGCCCGGATTTCATATGCGTCAGAGACCTTTGGCGCGATAACTTTTCGCCACACGGTCCACGGCCACGATATAGGCTGCTGTCCGCAGATCCTCGACATCGTCGCGGTTGTGCCAGACTTCACGCATGGACTGGTAGGCGATACGCATCGTGTCATCCAGGCCCGAGCGTACAAGCTCCAATTCGTCGGCGCCCTTCAAATACTTGGACTTAAAGTCCGGTGACATCGACCAGGCATCCCCCAGATAGCGATCCAACCGCTCAAGCTCACTTACAATCAGCTCGTGGCGGGCTTCTTCCTGCCGGCGCTGCATTCGGCCAAACCGGATGTGGCTGAGGTTCTTTACCCACTCAAAATAAGAAACGGTCACACCGCCCGCATTGGCGTACATGTCGGGGATGATAACCGTGCCTTTCTTGCGTAGAACCTCGTCCGCGCCCGCAGTCACCGGACCATTTGCGGCCTCGATGATCAGTGGGGCTTTGATGCGATCGGCATTGGTCAGGTTGATGACACCTTCCAAGGCGGCGGGAATCAGGATGTCGCACTCGGCCTCAAGAACCGCCGCACCGTCTGCCGAATGGGTCGCATCGGGATAGTCGCTTACGCCGCCGTGTTTGACGATCCACTGCCGAACCGATTCAACATCAATTCCGTCCGGGTTATAAAGTGCTCCGTCCCACTCGATGATACCGACAATACGGCTGCCATCCTCCTCGCTCAGGAACTTGGCGGCGTGGTAGCCCACGTTGCCCAGCCCCTGTACGACAATGCTCTTCCCATCCAGCTTTCCGGACAGGTTTGCCTTTTGGACGTCCTCGGGATGCCGGAAAAATTCGCGCAGCGCATATTGGATACCCCGGCCCGTGGCCTCGACCCGCCCGGCGATCCCCCCAGCGTTCAGGGGTTTGCCAGTCACACAGGCGCGCGCATTGATATCGGTGGTGTTCATACGGGCGTATTGATCCGCCATCCACGCCATCTCACGCTCACCCGTGCCCATATCCGGCGCCGGGACGTTCTGCGAAGGGTTGATGAGATCACGCTTGGCCAACTCATATGCGAACCGGCGCGTGATCTGCTCCAACTCGTGTTCCTCATACTGCCGAGGATCAATGCACAATCCCCCCTTGGACCCGCCAAAGGGTGTTTCGACCAAAGCGCACTTATAGGTCATCAGGGCCGCCAGTGCTTCAACCTCATCCTGGTTTACGGCCAACGCAAAGCGGATACCGCCCTTCACCGGCTCCATATGTTCTGAATGAACAGAACGGTACCCTGTGAACGTGTGAATATCGCCCCGTAGCCGCACACCAAATCGCACGGTATAGGTGGCGTTACAGACCCGGATCTTTTCCTCTAGCCCCGGAGGGAGGTCCATCAGGGACGCCGCCCTGTTGAACATCAAATCAACACTCTCTCGAAAGCTGGGTTCGTTTGTGGCCGTCATTTAATCCTCCGTGCCAAAGAGCGATCTACGCTCTGACTTTTTGTCGCACCCCTTGCGTAAACGATCAATATTTAAGCAAAAATAAAATTCAAAAACCTCACACTTTTTTACCGAACCGCGGTGAGTCGCAGTCTTTTCGATCATCGCCCGGAATTGTCCCCAAACAGAATACAGAGCGGCGCGAACTCTGTGAATTATCCGCCATTCGACAGGAAAAGGGCCTAATCTAAGGTTTTTTCGCCCAATTCCCGCCACGTTTCCCAGCTAATTTTCTGGCGTTAACTTTTCCTTAGCAGGGCCAAGCCACTGCTCAGCGAGGTCAGCACTATGATTAAGAACGCTATTATCAGCGGATTTGGAAAATTTGGAAAAAAGAGTGCACCGGTCCGCGATTTCGCTGAACGCGAAGACGGGACGTTCACGATTTTCGTACTATTGGGTTTCTTGGTTATCTTCGCCACAACGGGGATGGGCGTCGATTTGATGAACTATGAGCGTGACCGCGCGAATTTGCAGTCAACGCTGGATCGCGCCGTGCTGGCTGCGGCCGACCTTGATCAGAAACTGCCCCCGAAAGAGGTTGTTGCTTCCTATTTGGAAAAAGCCGGATTGGAAGGCAAACTTGTCGGCGAACCCGTCGTGATTGAAGGATTGGGATCAAGAACCGTTTCGGCCACCGCCGAAACCGTCGTCAAAACGCATTTCATGAGCTTTTCGGGGGTCAACTCACTGACCGCACGCGCCGCGAGCACTGCGGAAGAATCAGTGGGTGCTGTCGAAATCTCGCTGGTCCTCGACATGTCGGGTTCGATGGACAACCCGTCGGCCGAAGCCGGCAAAACCAAGATCGAAGTTCTGCGGGATGCCGCGAAAGAATTCGTTACGCTGATGCTTTCGAAGCAAGACGCGACAGAAGTTTCCATGTCGATTGTTCCTTACGCGACACAGGTAAATGCGGGCGAGGATATTCTGAGCAAGTTCAGCAATGTCACCTCTGAACACAGCTATTCGCACTGCGTGAACTTTTCGTCGACCCAATTTGACGACCCGTCAATGGATCCGACTTCGGCTTTCCAGCGCACCGCGCATTTTGACCCGTTCCGCTACACCAATGGCGCAGAGCAATTCCCAAGATATCCTGTGTGCCCAACCCGCGTCGGCAGTGAAATTACGGCCGTCACAGACGATATCGACGTACTTCACAACCGAATTGATGCCCTGACCGCGAAAGGCAACACGTCAATCGACGTTGGAATGAAGTGGGGATCCGCAATGTTGGACCCAAAATTCAAGGGCATTATCAAAAGCTTGTCGACCGAAGGCGCGGTTCCTGTGAAATTCGACGACCGTCCGTTGCGCTATGAGGATGATGTTCTGAAAGTTATCATCGTCATGACCGACGGTAAGAACACGACGCAGTATATGCTGAATTCAAATTACCGCAGCGGCAATTCGAATGTCTGGTTCAACCCCGAATACGACCGGGGCGATGGTAAGTTAGGTGAATACAGTGTTCGCTATTCGACCAATCCGGATCGCTGGGTCTGGATGCAGCACACAGATGCGGCGGGCTATTATGTCACGGCAACGCATCCGTTTGGCAATCCGCCCGACGAAAACGCTTCGAACGAAGAAGTCGGCACATCTGTGCGCCTGACCTATCCTGAACTCTTCAACCTTGCTTCGACCTGGTGGAATGCCAAGAACAACTATTACTGGCAGAACAACCACGAGAGTAACTGGCACTATAACATTCGCTCATCGGTGGGTGCGACAACCAAGAACACGCGCACCAGCAACATCTGCGGCGCTGCCAAAGACATGGGCGTGATCGTTTACGGTATCGCGTTCGAAGCACCGGACGAAGGCCTGACGACCATCAAGAACTGTGCGAGTTCGGACAGTCATGTCTACAAAGTCGACGAATTCGATGATCCAGAAGGTATTTCGCTGGGAGACGCCTTTGTCTCCATCGCTTCGTCGATCAAAAAACTGAGGCTGACACAATGAGCATGAAAGCCCTGGCAAAACTCCTGAAATTCCGAAAATCAGAGTCCGGCTCTGTGACGGTAGAGTTCGTGTTGATTTTCCCCGCGTTCCTGTTTTTCATCCTGAGCGCGGTGGAGTATTCGCTTGTCACCCTGCAGCAGGCGATGCTGGAGCGCGCGGTCGATCAGTCCGTTCGGGACATTCGCCTGGGCACAGGCTCAAACTTGACCCACGATCAGATCAAGGACTCGATCTGCAACAAGGCGATTATGGTCAGAGAGTGCGGGAAGAACCTGCGGCTCGAGATGATCATCCAAAACGCGTTTGTTGGCGTCGACCTGCCCCCTGCCCCGGATTGCACTGACAATTCCGAAGAAGTGAAGCCCGTGCGTCAATTCAAACAAGGCCAGTCCAACGAACTGATGATCCTGCGCGCATGCGCAAAAGTTGATCCGGTGTTCCCGACCTCTGCGATGGGTCGTGCGCTTTCGGACGAAACTGGCCAGATCGCGTTGACCGCGACCACAGCATTTGTTCAGGAGCCTTGATAGACCCATGTCCTTTCTGTCCAAGTTCAAAAAACTCTTCAGCCGCACCGCGCGTGACGAAAGCGGTCTGCTGACCGTCGAAGCTGTTTTGATATTCCCCATGCTGGTCTGGACTGTGACGGGGGCCTTTACTTTTTTCGACGGGTTCCGTCAAAGCGCGGCCAACCTGAAGGCGGCCTATACAATCGGCGACCTCATCTCGCGGGAAACTCAAACAGTTACGGACACATATGTGGATTCTCTGTATGAGTTGATGCTGCGCATGGTCAACAATGGCTCGGAAATGAAGCTGCGGGTCACGCTCATTGTTTTTGATGAAGTGGATGATCGCCACTACGTCCGGTGGTCAACCGAACGTGGGTACAATCAAGTCTGGACCGACGGGAACATCAAGGACATGCGGGATAGCCTGCCCCCGATGCCCGATCAGGACACGTTGATTATCGTCGAAACAGCCAACAACTATGAACCTGTTTTTGGGTCCGGTTGGATTTCTGACGATTATACGTTCCGCAACTTTGTGTTCACCCGCCCCCGTTTCACAAACGAGATCGCGGCTGACGTCTGATTTATGCTCTGTCTGCGATCATCGCAGACAGCATCTCGGACATGAACTTGGTTTCTGCAGCGGCAGTCATTCCTCCGATACCGACACGACGCCCAAGTCGCCACCACAGACCCGGTGCCCAAACGTTCTTTTCCTTGGAATTTGTCCGCACAAGAAAACCGTTTGATGGTTTGAACGCAAAGACCCCTCGGTCAACGGCCTCGACATCCTGAACGCGCGCAATGATGCGCCCTGTTCCGGTGCGCAGCTCGGTCTGTGTCAGCTCAATCCAATCTTCGGTCGCATTCCACATGCGATACGCCAGCCAAAACGCAGCAGCGCCCACAGCGATCAGGAACACCTGCCAATGGGGTTCGGGCGGCGCGGCCAAGGCCACGTACAGAACCATGGCACCGACCACGGCCAACATACCAACCCCAAGCCACCGCCTGGGGGTCGACGCTTTTACTGTGGCCAGAACTTCCTGCTGCATGTCCATCCCCTGCATGATTTCGACTGGGTTTAGCGGCTTTCCGCGGTGAAAGACAGAGGCGGATTTATTACTAATTTTTGCACACAGCACGTGCCCAATCGCAAATTGACGCACATTGCGCACAGACTACATGATCGACCAAGTAACAGGAGGCCGCAATGTCGCTACGACCCACTTTGGAAATCAGGAAATCCGTCCCGACGATTGAGGGCGCAGGCGTCAAGTTGCATCGTGCCTTTGGATTTCAGGACCCGTCCGAACTTGACCCGTTTCTTCTGTTTGACGATTTTCGCAACGAACACCCGCGGGATTATCAGGCTGGCTTCCCGTGGCACCCACATCGCGGGATAGAAACGATCACATATGTCTTGTCGGGAACAGTCGAGCATTCGGACTCTCTTGGAAATACCGGAACGCTGGGCGCAGGCGATGTGCAATGGATGACCGCAGGCTCGGGGATCCTTCACCAAGAGATGCCAAAAGGGAACGCTGCGGGTCAGATGCACGGGTTTCAACTTTGGGGAAACTTGCCGTCCGGCCAGAAAATGACGGCTCCGCGGTATCAGGATGTAGAAAGCAAGGACATCCCAGAGATCACGGATGACGATGGCACGACGGTCCGCGTCATCGTCGGCGAATTCTGGGGAAAGACAGGTCCCGTAGACGGTATCGCCGCCGATCCGCAGTATCTTGACATTCATATCCCGGCCGGTGTGAAAAAGACGTTTCGTATCGACACCTACCGCAGGGCGTTTGCCTATGTTTTTCAGGGGCAAGCGGCATTTGCGGATGCGTCTCAACCCACCGGGGTTCTGCTTGAAAAGGAAATCGCGGGGCAAGAGGTCAATATCCGCGATATGTCAGGCGACCGAACTTTGGTTCGTTTCGGAACCGGCGACGAGATCACGGTTCAGGCAGGTCCTGAGGGTGTGCGATTTCTGCTGATTTCCGGTGCACCGATAGACGAACCAGTTGCATGGCACGGCCCGATTGTCATGAACACACGGTCCGAGCTTGAGCAGGCATTCCGGGAATTGCGCAACGGCACCTTCATCCGGCCCGCGCATTGATCAGGCGGTCACGGATCGCCGGACCATATCCCAATAGACCTGCTCGACTTCATCCAGCGAAAGGCGTCCGCCTGCGCGATACCACGTCATCACGCCGTTCAACATGGCAATGACGGCCAAGGTCGCCATCTTGGTGTCGGCGACCAAGAAGGCCCCTACCTCTTGCCCATCCTTTAGGATTTGTTCGAGCGAGTCTTCGTAAGCCCGGCGTAACGCCTCGATTTCACCGAAATTTTCGGGGGTCAGGTTGCGCAGCTCCATATAGGCAATGAATACCTCATCCGGACGCTCAAGATGGAACCGGATATGGAAACCGACAAACTGGCGCAGCGCCTCAAGGGCGGTCGCTGGCCTTTCAAGCTTTGCGTAGGTCGACAGAAGATCCTGCATGTGATCGTTCATCAGGCGATACAGAAGGCTCTGCTTGTCCGGCGTGTAATTATAAAGCGCGCCAGCCTGCACGCCGACGTCTGCCGCGATCTGGCGCATGGAAACTGCGGCATAGCCCTGCTGCGCGAACAGGCGCAAAGCCGCCTTTCGGATGCGGGGGCCGGTAATATCGGAATGGGAACCTTGTGTGCGTGCCATGCCCCAACCGTATATGAACGGATGTTCAGATAGAACCCCGCTTGAATGCCCACGGTAAAAAGTGCATCACGGGGGCAATGGTATTCGAAAGAGCAGTATGAAACCCCTGCCCCTGCTGATCCTGACCCTTTGCTGTGCGGCCTGTGCCGACTTTCCTGAGTTGGAAGGCAGCGAACCAGCCAGCCTGAAATCAGCGCGCTATCCAAAACTGATCCCCCTACAAGAAAACCTTGGCCCTACGATCGACCCGATCAGCGAGGCATCCGAGGTAGAGGAAGAGCTTGAGACACGGCGCAAAGAGCTGCAGAAAAAGGCGGATCAGCTACAAAGCGAACAAATCAACTGACCAAGTGATTGCTGCGGCTCACCACGCATTGCACCCCTTCGCCGAACCCGCTAAGGCAGCGTTGAACGGGGCAACCCGGCATTAAAGAATTACGAGCGGAAAGGAACCCACGGGATGACACAGGCGCTGCGGCTTGGAATTGCGGGCTTGGGAACTGTCGGCGTGGGCGTCGTCAAGATCGTGCGCCGTCATGCGGACCTGTTGCAGGCGCGGACAGGCCGCCCTGTGGAAATCGTGGCAGTATCCGCGCGGGATGCGAGCAAGGACCGTGGCGTCAACCTGTCTGACTATGCTTGGGAAACCGACCCAGTCGCTTTGGCCAAACGCGATGATATCGACGTATTTGTCGAATTGATGGGCGGTGAGAATGGTCCCGCCAAAGCCTCGGTCGAAGCGGCGCTGACAAGTGGCAAGGACGTCGTCACCGCAAATAAGGCGCTGCTGGCAATCCACGGTCAGGAATTGGCGGAAAAGGCCGAGGCCGCTGGCCGCGTCATTCGTTTCGAAGCCGCCGTCGCAGGCGGTATTCCCGTCATCAAGTCCCTGACCGAAGGGCTTGCAGGCAACGAGATTACCCGCGTGATGGGGGTGATGAACGGCACCTGTAACTATATCCTGACGCGAATGCAGTCGCAGGAACTTGGCTATAACGCTCTGTTCGAGGAATGCGCGCAGTTGGGATATCTTGAGGCCGACCCAAATCTAGACGTCGGCGGAATCGACGCCGCACACAAGCTGGCCCTGCTGTCCTCAATCGCTTTTGGCACCAAGCCGAATTTCGACGGGATCGAGATCGAAGGCATCCAGCAAATCAGCCTCGATGACATTCATCAGGCGGATGATATGGGATACCGGATCAAGCTGCTGGGCGTCGCACAACGAACCGCGCGCGGGCTGGAACAGCGGATGCAGCCCTGTCTGGTTCCCAGCGGTTCACCTTTGGGACAGCTCGAAGGCGGAACGAACATGGTCGTGATCGAAGGCGACGCAGTGGAACAGGTTGTTCTGCGCGGCCCCGGCGCAGGCGAAGGGCCCACGGCCAGCGCTGTGATGGGTGATGTCTGCGATCTGGCACGCGGACTGCAAATTCCGACGTTTGGGCGCCCAGCTACATCGCTTCAGGATGCAGCCCCGGCGATCACGGGCCTGCCTGCCCCCTATTATCTGCGTCTTGCGTTGTTCGACAAACCCGGCGCGCTGGCTAAAGTTGCCGCTATTCTGGGCGATGCAGGTGTGTCGATCGATCGGATGCGCCAATACGGGCATTCCGAAAGCACCGCGCCGGTTTTGATCGTTACGCACAAAACAACGCGTGCCACGCTCGACGTTGCGCTGGATGGCTTCCGCGAGACAGACGTTGTTGCCGGAGAGCCTGTCGCCCTGCGGATCGAAGAGGTTTGACCCTTGCGGCCTGCCCAAAACGCAGGCTATGCCCAAAACAACGCCGATACTGAGTTAAGGATACTGAAAAATGAGTGCTGCCAAGATTGATTTCAACGACCGCCTGCTGTCACTGGGCCTAGCGCGGGTGGCAGAACAGGCCGCACTCGCGTCGGCATCTCTGGTGGGTCGCGGGGACGAAAAGGCTGCGGATCAGGCTGCTGTGAACGCCATGCGTGAACAGTTGAACCTGCTGGACATCGCAGGTGTCGTTGTCATTGGTGAGGGCGAGCGTGACGAAGCACCAATGTTGTATATCGGTGAAGAGGTTGGCACCGGCAACGGCCCCGGCGTTGATATCGCGCTGGACCCGCTGGAAGGCACCACGCTAACCGCCAAGGACATGCCCAACGCGCTGACTGTAATCGCAATGGGTCCGCGCGGTTCGATGCTGCATGCTCCTGACGTCTACATGGACAAGCTTGCCGTTGGCCCGGGCTTCCCCGAGGGTGTCGTCAGCCTGGACATGAGCCCGCGTGAACGGGTTGAAGCGTTGGCCAAGGCCAAGGGGTGTGAACCCGCCGATATCACCGTCTGTATTCTTGAGCGCCCCCGGCACGAGGCCATGATCGCCGAGGTGCGCGAGACCGGCGCGTCCATCCGTCTGATCACCGATGGTGACGTTGCGGGCGTGATGCACTGTGCCGAAAGCGAAGTGACCGGCATCGACATGTATATGGGTCAAGGCGGCGCGCCCGAGGGTGTGCTGGCTGCGGCTGCCTTGAAATGCATGGGTGGTCAGATTTTTGGCCGCCTGCTGTTCCGCAACGATGACGAGCGCGGACGTGCGGCCAAGGCGGGTATCACCGATCTGGACCGTGTCTATGCGCGGGATGAGATGGTGACAGCGGACGTCATCTTTGCCGCGACTGGCGTGACCGGAGGATCGCTGTTGCCGCGCATCAAACGCGAGCCAGGCTGGGTTGAGACCACCACCCTGCTGATGCGGTCGAAAACCGGGTCGGTTCGGCGCATGTCCTACCGCACGCCAATGTGGTCGCACGACAACGCGTAACCGCGTGCGCAAGTCGATCCATACAATAACAAAGGCCGGGTCCGCGAGGGTCCGGCCTTGGCATATCAGGGGCAGGTCATGAGCTTTTTAGGGGTTGAACAGTCTTTGTCCGGGCGGCGCTGGGTCGGCCCTTCGGCAGATGTGGAACGCGCGACCGAGATGCTGGTGCAACAAGCGGGCCTGCCGCGTGCGGTCTGTCAGGTTTTGGCCCGGCGTGGTGTTCCGGCGATGGAGGCCCCCGGATTTCTGGACCCCAAGCTGAAAGAATTATTGCCCGATCCCCGCGCGATGAAAGACATGGAAGCCGCCGCGACCCGGTTTCTGGCGGCGGTACGCGCCAAGCAGCGGATTGCCGTCTTTGCCGATTACGACGTGGATGGCGGCAGCTCGGCCGCTTTGTTGCTGGTCTGGCTGCGGCAGATGGGGCTTCAGGCAACGCTCTATGTCCCCGACCGGATTGATGAAGGCTACGGCCCCAACGTACCTGCCATGCAGGACCTGGCCGCCCGTCACGACCTGATCATCTGCGTCGATTGCGGCACCCTCAGCCATGAACCGATAGCGGCTGCCAAGGGTGCGGATGTGATCGTTCTGGATCACCATTTGGGGGGCGAGACCCTGCCTGATTGCGCGGCAGTCGTGAACCCGAACCGGCAGGATGAAAGCGGCGATCTTGGCTATCTTTGTGCGGCGGGCGTAGTGTTCCTGATGCTGGTCGAAGCGGGGAGGCAACTGCGCGAGGCCGGGGTAACGGGGCCTGACCTGATCTCACTGTTGGATCTGGTGGCGCTGGCGACGGTTGCCGATGTGGCTCCTCTGATCGGGGCGAACCGGGCGCTGGTACGGCAGGGGTTGAAGGTGATGGCCCAGCGGCAGCGGCCCGGTCTGGTGGCCCTGTCGGATGTGGCACGGATGGATTCGGCCCCCAACAGCTATCACTTGGGGTTCCTGCTTGGCCCGCGCGTAAACGCGGGCGGGCGGATTGGTCAGGCCGATCTGGGCGCGCGTCTACTTAGCACCGAGTCGCCGCACGAGGCTGAAGCGCTGTCGCAGAGGCTTGATGAACTGAACACCGAGCGCCGCGATATCGAAAACGCCGTGCGCGCGGCCGCCATGGAACAGGCCGAAGTACGCGGGCTGGACGCACCCTTGGTCTGGGCAGCAGGTGAGGGCTGGCATCCGGGCGTCGTCGGCATCGTCGCCTCTCGCCTGAAAGAGGCCGCGAACCGCCCTGCCATCGTGATCGGCTTTGACGGGGATGAGGGCAAAGGCTCGGGCCGTTCTGTCTCGGGCGTTGATCTGGGTGCGTCGATTCAGCGACTGGCTGCCGAGGGGCTGCTGGTCAAAGGCGGCGGGCACAAAATGGCCGCCGGTCTGACCGTGATGCGCGATCAGTTGGAACCGGCCATGGCGCGGCTGTCTGAACTTCTGGCCAAACAAGGCGCGGGCGACAGCGGCCCGGCGGACCTGAAACTGGACGGCACATTGATGCCGGGCGCAGCCACAGTGGACCTTATCGAACAGATCGAAAAGGCAGGTCCATTTGGGGCAAGTGCCCCTGCCCCACGGTATGCCCTGCCTGATCTACAAGTGCGCTTTGCCAAACGAGTGGGCGAATCTCATCTGAAACTTTCACTGTCCGACGGCGTAGGCGCCGGGCTGGACGCCATCGCGTTCGGAGCGTTCGACGGGCCGATGGGCGAAAAGCTGTCCAACCATGGCGGCGCGCGGTTCCATTTCGCCGGCAGGCTTGAGGTCAACACATGGGGCGGACGGCAATCTGTGCAGCTTCGGCTGGAGGATGCAGCCGAGGCCAATTAGGTCAGCACCCCGCCCCGCCAAAAAACTTTCACATCCCTGCATTTTTCGGCTTGCGGGGGTGATAGGTAAACCGTAAAAGGCGCTCCACAAGCTAACGTGGCCCGTTCGTCTATCGGTTAGGACGCCAGGTTTTCAACCTGGAAAGAGGGGTTCGATTCCCCTACGGGCTACCACTTTTGCTTGTATCGCCTAAATGGCCCGTTCGTCTATCGGTTAGGACGCCAGGTTTTCAACCTGGAAAGAGGGGTTCGATTCCCCTACGGGCTACCATTTCCCTTACACTCCGAATTTTTCGCGACACAGATCTTCTATCTGAGCCCAAGTCGATTTGAATTCCGGCGTGTTTTCAGCCGCATAGTGGAAGTTCTTCATCAATCCCGTCAGCTGCGTAAAGACCTGTCGAACCTCGGCTTTATTGGCGAATTCGGCGGTGGATTGTGTCACGCCGTAGACCAGCTTGAAAGTCATCTTCTGCCTATCAAGCGGTACGGTCGCATCCACTTTATCGAACGCATCTTGTTGCAGATAGACCATGTCCACGAACAGGGCCTTTTGCTGGGTGACGAAATCCTCGATCGTGACGCCCTCTTCGCCTGTCACCTGCATCATCTGGTCGACCTGTTCGCCCTTTTCGATCAACGCCAGAAGATCACGAACCTTGCTGGTCCAACCCGCCTCAGCGTTCTTGTCATACCAGTCGGACAACTGGTCCAGATAGCGCGACCAACTGAGCATCGGATCGACCGCAGGGTAAAACCGCTTATAGGCACGTTCGGAAGACAGACCGAGGAAACATTTAACCGTCGACAAGGTCGATTGCGTGACCGGTTCGTCAAAGTTGCCCCCGGCAGGTGAGACCGTTCCAATCAGGGTCAGGCTGCCCAGCGCGCCGTCATTAGTTTTCAATGCGCCCGCGCGTTCGTACAACCCTTTGATCGAGCTTTCCAAATAGGCCGGAAACCCTTCCTCTCCGGGGATTTCTTCCAACTTGCCCGAGGTCTCTCGCATGGCCTGCGCCCAGCGGCTTGTGCTGTCGGCGATCAGCAGAACATCGTACCCCATCTGGCGATAGTACTCGCCCAGCGTGATGCCGGTGAAAATCGACGCCTCACGCGCCGCAACGGGCATCGAGGACGTGTTGCAGATTATGATCGTCCGGTCCATGAGGCTACCACCCGAGGTCGGGTCAGTCATCTTTGGAAATTCGCTAATGGTTTCAACCACCTCGCCCGCGCGCTCTCCACAGGCGACGACGATGACGATGTCTACCTTGGCGTTTCGCGCGATCAGGTTCTGCAACACTGTCTTGCCCGCACCAAACGGCCCCGGAATACAGGCTGTTCCACCCCGGGCAATGGGAAAGAACGTGTCGATCAGGCGCTGAGATGTCAGGACCGGTTCGGTTGGATAAAGCCTTTCGGACAGCGCGCGTTTCAGAACCCCTTCGGGCAATGGACGTCGCACCGGCCATTTCTGTGAAAGGGTCAGAGTATGCTCTCCGCCCTGTTCGTCCTCAAGCCGCGCCACGATATCGTGGATCGTAGCCGCGCCCTTCTGGACCCAGACAACCTTATAGTCGCCCACCCAATTGAACGGCAGCATGATTTTGTGTTCGAACCTGCCCTCGGGCACCGTTCCGATACTGTCCCCTGATCGAACACTATCACCAACTTTGACGGACGGTGAAAACGACCACTTTGCCTGATCGTCCAACGGGGCCACATCCGCACCGCGCGGCAGGAAAGTGCCAAACTCAGCCGCGACTTTCGGCAAAGGGGACTGCAGACCGTCAAACACCTGACCCAACAATCCCGGCCCAAGTTCGACCGACAGCAACTGCCCCGATTGCTCCACCGGATCGCCCACCGCAACGCCATCCGTGCTTTCATAGACCTGTACGTCCGCTGTTTTCCCACGCACACGCAGAACTTCGGCCTTCAGGCGTTCCTGTCGACCTCCGGGGCCGAGGCGAGTCGGCAAAATAAACACCACCTCGTTTTTGATCAACTGCCCGGGGCGACCTTCTGCGTCCGGTTTTGCTTCGATCTGAACCAGCCCCTCCTGGACCGAGACAACACGGGCGGTGGCTGTTTGGATAGCGGGGGTTGGGGCGGTCATGCGTAAGCTCCCTCAAAGTCGATATCAGCGACGTCGGCCATGGCCTGTTGCGCCAGTTTTTCAAATCGTGTTGCCGCCTCCTGCGCGCTGCTTTGCGCCCAACGGTCAAAAATATTCCAGATCAGCACATAGATCGCCACGGCCTCAAAATCGAAAAGATGTCGTGCGACGTGGCGCTTTAACTGCCTGTGACTAATCGACAAAAGCAGCCTTTCCAGCCCCAGTGGATCGTTGGATTCCAGCAATTGACGCGCGTCTTTGATCCAAGGCATTGCCGCATCCAACCCGAAACCGGGGTCATTCCAATGGGCAGGGATATGGCGGCTCCATCGTCCAAACCCCAAAGGCGTCGCAGGCGGTGGTTCCCCTCGATGCCGAAGTCGCAACGCGGCAACTACGGTGCGCAAGTCCATCCGTTCGATAAGCAACTTTTTCAATGTCGGTTGCGGGATGTTATCCAGTGCCTTCCTGCAGCGCGCAATCGCTTGATCGTCCGTGACATCCATGTCGTAATCGTTCCAGTTCAGGGCGTGCTCCAACACGCGCAGAACCCGGGCATCTTCGGGTGCCAGCGCCTTCAACCGTCGATCCAGCCGCAGTCGCGACAGAGGCGGCTGCTTGGCCACAAACAACCGCTCCGAGCCCGGCAAACTGCTGATCAGCGCGATATAGGCGTCCGGGTCCGACATGTCAGCGGATCACGCCTTCCAGCACGGCGCGGAATCTGGGTTGCAGATGCTCCATCAACAGCGAGGCCACGGCTTTGTCGGTGAGGTCCAGAACAACGCCCTGCTCCTCGGCCTGAATGCGAATGCCATCCTGGGTATCGTCTGACGCGTGCAGCTCGACTTGTTCCCGCAGCATTTCGGCGGTCAAACCCAGCACATACTTGGTCAATTTACCAGACTGGATATCGTCGGCGTTCTGCTTGATATCTTCCTGAGTGGCCACTTTCGCGGGCAGGACCACCTGCACTTTACCATCCAGCTTGGCACCTGCTGCGGCCCGCCCAACAACCTCAAGGATCATCTGTTTCAGCATCTCGGGATTAGCCATTTCCTTGGTGACAAGGCGCTCGACATCCTTGCGGAAACGGTCGGTCAGGCCAGCTTTCATCGTCAAAACGGCATCGCGCATCGCGGTATTCAGCGCCTCTTCTCCAGCCGCGCGGTAATTGTCCGAGTCGGCGCGGGCTTTCTTCTGATGCGCCTCAGCCTCGTGCTTGGCATCTGCAAGGATCTTGGCGGCCTCAGCCTTGGCCTCGGCGCGTAGCTTCTCGGCCTCGGCCTGACCTGCGGCAACGCCGTCATTTCGCAGCTTGTCGATCAGGGCATCAACACCATGAGAAATCATTCCATCCTGTACCATCAGCTAATCCCCGCGCTGATGACCAAGGCAAATACGAAGGCGAAAACGCCAAACCCTTCGATGATCGCCGCCGGAGCAAGCGCCAAGCCGAAGATTTCTGGTTTCTCTTTTGTTGCATTGATCGCCGCGGCGCAGGCCCGTCCTTGCCAGATGCCGCAGTACATCAGCGCAATGCCCGATAGGATGCCGATCCCGAACAACCCGCCCGCATTTTCGGGCGTCACATCGCGGTTCAGGGTAAACATGATGACAATCCCGTAGATCACCATCGTTGACGGAAATGCCGAGACACCGACGAACCGACCATAGCCGCCTTCGGTTTCAGTCATCGCGCCGATGCTGGCCTGCCCAGCGATTGCGCACCCAATGGCACTTGCCGCCGCGCCCAACGCCATTGGCGCGTAAATACCCAGCCAACCCAATGTCAATACAAGCTCATTCATTCCTGTACCTCCTTGCGGGCGAACGGGCGAAAGACGATGCCTTCATCCGGCAGACCCCATTTAAAGAATTCGATATAATTGAGACGCAAACCGTGAACGACACCGCTCATCATCGCGAGGGCGAAGTTCAGAATATGACCGACGATCAGGATCAACAGCCCGAACAAAATGCCCGGCCCCTTCATCGCCTGCATCACCGAAACCGCCAAATCATTGAACGTGATCGCAAGCGACGCCGAGGCCAGACCCAGCGCAAACAGACGCATATAGCTCAGCACATCGCCAAATGCCCCCATCGCACCAGCAAGGCTTTGTAGCCCATCTATCAGCCGCCACAGCCAGTCGATTGGTTTACGCACCACCCGCTCGCTTGAAAACAGGACAATGGCAAGAACACCCGCAGCCAATACAATCGAGCCCGGCAGCATCGTCCCACCCTTCATATAGCTGAGCCACAGAATAAACCCGCCAATCAAGGCTCCGATCCAGCCAAGGTTTGCAACGGCCCTCCGCTGCCCCCACGCCGCGCGCGCGGCCAAAGCATTGGCCAACACCAGATGCAATACGCCAACCACGATCGAGATCATCATCATCGCACCAAAGTTGTTGAGGTCCAGTATCTTGAGCTTGGCCCAAACCGTGCCGTCGGCTGGTGATGCACCAAAATAGCTGCCGACCAGCACACCGTAGATGATCGTAGCGCTGGAAATCATCACTCCATATCGGCGCCAAGACCTTTCGCGCGGCGTTTTTCCCATGCGTTTCCAGAATGCCAAAAGACCCAGCAGTATGACTGCTCCGTAACCTGCATCCGCCACGATCATGGCAAAGAAAAACGCGAATGACGCGGCGACGATGATACTCGGGTCCCAGTCCTTGTACCCCGGCACCTGATAGAACAACGCAAGATCAACGGCCGCGCTTCGGTCCTCCGGTTGCTCCAGCAGAGTCGGTGGATTGTCATCCGGCCCCGGTTCTTCAATCAGAACAGCGGCATCTTTGGATTTGGCCATGTCCAGAACCGCTTCGATACGGTCCTCGGGCACCCAGCCCTGCAAGGCGAACATCGCCTCTGCGTCGCGGACCTTCTGGGTCGCATGAGCCAGTTCTGCGGCGCTTTCTGCTGCCGACAAGTTACGGCGCATCAGGGTCAGATAACGTGTTTGGGCAACCCGTTCAGCCTCCAACGCCTCAATCGCGATCTCGGCTTCTTCCAGTTGCGCTTCCAATTCGTGAATCGGCAAAGAACCGGTATGCGTACGCGGCACCGGCAGGATATCATCGCCCGGATCATCGGGCGCGATCAGAACGGCGTAAATGTACCGATGGTCCTCCTGCAAAATCGCCCAGGGCAGATTGATGTTTGACAATGCATCGCGATGTTTCAGGGGAAGCTGATAGAACCATAGCCGATTACCCGCCAGCACATCGGTCGGCGGAAAATCCAGGTCCCCCCAAGGGCGAACCTGCGCGATCCGGTCGGCCAGAAAATCCCGGCGATCCGTCATATCGCGGGTGCGCTGCATCAGGTCCAACACGTCACGCACGAACTGATCCATATCGAACACCGGATCACGCTGTATCTGTCGGCGCGGCTCTGGCACATCCGTCAAAAAGCGCAGCGCCTTATACGCATTGCGCGCGCCGCGCTCGCTGATCTTTTCCGGCTCGGATGGCGGAGGCGCAAGCGGCAGCACATGCATACAGCCTAGCTCCTGCAACGCCTCCAGCGTATCGCCCTTCCGCGCGGCAGGTCCGACGAGGGACAGTTTCTTCAGCCGCGCAACGCTCATGTCAGCGCCTCCTGCGCATGTTTACGCTTAGAGATTTTCGAGCGCACAACCGATTGAATCTGCTCATCGCTCAGGTAGATGCGGATTTTCTTGATATTGGCCTTGGCGCGTGGGATCAGAACCTTTTCGAACAGGTTCACCCGCTGCGTAATCGTGGCCACGGCCTTGTCAAAGATGCGCACCCGTTCTTCGGCGACTTTGACGCGCAACCGCGCCTCAATCATGTCATGCAACAGGCCGGCAGCGGCATCGACCCAATGCGGTTTCGCCAACACCGAATAGGGCCGCACAGCAACTTCGATCCGGTCTAGGTCGGGCATCTTGACGCCGACCACGTTGACCTCTTTCAACCTATAATCCTTCAGCTCAACAAGCCCGTCCAGATCGACCCCTTGCTGCGCCAACATCGGCAGTTTTTCCCCGACCTGCTGCGCCAGATTATGCACCTCTTGCTGCAAGCGTTGGACGTCTTCGCGGGCTTTGGCACGTTCCGCCATCAACTGCTGGCGTTTGAGGTCCAGCGACGGCAGGAACCGCTCATAGCTTTTCAGCTGGGTCTGCTGGCGGGCCAGCGACGATTTATTCAGCTGCAACCGCGCCATCGACATCCTTTGGGTAATACTTGTCGACCAAGGCCTGCTTCATCAGCAACTGATCAGGCTGGAAACACTCGGCCAGCGTCTTCCACCCCAGATTCAGCGCGTCCTCAAGCGGGATCGAGACGTTGATATCCATGAACCGCTTGCGAAACAGCGCGCCGAATTTCAGCAATTGGTGATCGTAATCCGACAGATCAAACGCCATCGCCTGTTTCTGCGCGGCGTCTCGGCTTTCGGAATAGAACCGGATCATCGTATTCATGATCTGCCCGTGATCCTCGCGCGTGGTCTTGCCGATCACGTTCTGCTTGAGGCGCGACAGGCTGCCAAACGGATCAATCACCCCCGAATGCAGGTAAAACTGCCCCTCAGTGATATAGCCCGTGTTATCTGGCACCGGATGGGTTACGTCATTGCCGGGCATTGTCGTCACGGTCAGCACCGTGACCGAGCCGCCCTTGGCGTAATCACACGCTTTCTCATACCGCCGCGCGAGTTGGGAATAGAGATCTCCCATATAACCGCGCTGCGACGGCACGCGTTCCTGACTGATCCCCACCTCTTTCATTGCATCGGCATAGGCGGTCATGTCGGTCAGTAGCACCAATACTCGCTTACCTTCCTCGACCGCGAATTTCTCGGCCACCGCCAGCGCCATATCGGGCACCAACAGCCGTTCCACCAGCGGGTCCATCGCCTGATTGACGAACATCACCGTGCGGGAAAACACGCCCGCATCCTCGAACGAGGTCCGGAATGTGTGGTAATCGTCAAAGATCAGCCCCAACCCGCCAAAGACCACGATATCGGCATCAGCCTGAATACCGATCCGACTGAGGAACGCATTGAACGGCTCGCCCGAGACCGAAAAGATCGGGATTTTCTGGCTTTCGACTAGTGTGTTGAACACGTCGATCATCGGCACGTCGGTGCGGATCATCTTGTTGGGCACAGCCCGCTCCGAGGGGTTCACCGTTGGCCCACCAATGTCGATCCGCGGCTCGGAGGACAGGTCCGGCCCACCGTCGATCGCCACCCCTGCCCCGTCAAAGACGCGGCCCAGAATGTTGGCCGAATAGGGCGTCTGCATCGGGTGGCCCAGAAAGGTCGCGGTTGCCTCGGTCGAGATACCCTTGGTGCCGGAAAACACCTGTAGGGTCACAACATCGCGGTCGATGAAAATCGCCTGCGCCAGCGTCTTGTGCCCGTCCACCGTTTCGATCACGGCCAGGTCGTTGAACCGAACCGCCGCATCGGCTTCGCCGTCCAGCGGGACCCTGACCTTGATCGTGTCCCCGACAATTTCCAGAACACGAGTGTACTTCAAAAGACTTTGGGACATCGTCGAACCTCAGTCGTCTAAAAGAAATAGCGATTTCTCTGGACAAGATATCCGCTCGAAACCAGCGAAATCACGATCAGCTTACAAAGAATCAAGGACTTGGCAAGGAAAGATAAACCTGAGGACGGAATGAAGCGCGCTTTAATCCGCGGCCTCCTCAGATTGCGCAAGAACGATGCGTTTCCAATGTAAAACAATTACTTAACGAGAAACTATGCCATTTACTAAAAAATTAGTTTGACAGCTAAGCGCGAAATCGCTGATGCTGTTCGTCATCCGGTCAATACCGGAACTCATAATCTTTGGGAGGAGACAGATGCGGAGACATCTACTTTCCGCAGTGGCGGCGGCTGCCGTCATTGCGGGGCACGGCCCTGCTTGGGCTGACGAAGCCGCAGCACAACGTTGGATTGATGACGAATTCCAGCCATCAACGCTGTCGAAAGACGAGCAGATGGGTGAGATGAAGTGGTTCATCGAAGCTGCACAGCCCTATGCCGGCATGGAAATCAACGTCCTGTCAGAGGGTATCCCAACCCATTCCTATGAATCCGAGGTTCTGACCAAGGCGTTCGAGGAAATCACCGGCATCAAGGTCAACCACCAGATCCTCGGTGAGGGTGAGGTGGTTCAGGCTGTTCAAACTCAGATGCAAACCGGACGTAACCTGTATGACGGCTATGTCAACGACAGTGATCTGATCGGCACCCACTCGCGTCTGCAACTGGCCTATCCGCTGACAGACATGATGGAAGGCGACTGGGCGGCGACAACTTCGCCGACACTGGATCTGGATGACTTCATGGGCATTCAGTTCACCACCGGTCCCGATGGTAAGTTGTACCAATTGCCTGACCAGCAGTTCGCCAACCTTTACTGGTTCCGCAAGGACTGGTTCGACGACGAAGCAAACAAGGCGGCCTTCAAAGAAAAGTACGGCTACGACCTGGGCGTTCCGGTCAACTGGTCGGCATACGAAGACATCGCCGAATTCTTCACCAACGACGTGAAAGAAGTCGACGGCGTCGCGATCTATGGCCACATGGATTACGGCAAGCGTGCGCCTGACCTTGGCTGGCGTATGACCGACGCATGGCTGTCAATGGCCGGTGCCGGTGACGTGGGCGAGCCTAACGGTGTTCCGGTCGACGAATGGGGCATCCGCATGGAAGCGGGCACTTGTAATCCTGTTGGTGCGTCCGTTTCGCGCGGTGGTGCTGCAAACGGCCCGGCTGCGGTCTATGCGATCCGCAAGTGGGACGAATGGCTGCGGAACTATGCGCCTCCGGGTGCGGCGTCTTATGACTTCTACCAGTCGTTGCCCGCGCTCAGCCAAGGCAACGTGGCACAGCAGATCTTCTGGTACACCGCATTTACCGCCGACATGGTGAAGCCGAAATCCGAAGGCAACAACACCGTGGATGACGAGGGCACGCCGTTGTGGCGGATGGCCCCCAGCCCGCATGGCCCCTATTGGGAAGACGGCCAGAAGGTTGGCTATCAGGACGTGGGGTCGTGGACCTTCCTGAAATCGACCCCCGAAGATCGTGCTCAGGCGGCTTGGCTTTACGCTCAGTTCGTGACGTCGAAGACTGTTGATGTGAAGAAGTCCCATGTGGGTCTGACCTTCATCCGCGACAGCTCGGTCAACCACGAGTCGTTCACCGAACGTGCACCCAAGCTGGGTGGTCTGGTCGAGTTCTACCGCTCGCCTGACCGTGTGGCATGGTCGCCGACCGGCATCAACGTGCCGGACTATCCGAAGCTGGCCCAAATCTGGTGGCAGCAGATCGGTGATGTGAACTCGGGCGCGTTCACTCCGCAAGAGGCGATGGACCGTCTGGCCGAGGAAATGGACATCACCATGGCCCGGATGCAGGCTGCGGATGAAAGCGCCGGTGTCTACGGCGGCTGTGGTCCGCGTCTGAACGAACCGCAAGATCCTGCCTTCTGGTTGGAGAAAGCCGGTTCGCCAAAGGCCAAGTTGGAAAACGAAAAGCCGCAAGGCCAGACTGTCAACTATGACGAGCTGGTGGCGCGCTGGCAGGCCAACTAAGCCAATGAAACCGGGGATGCCGTGCGCGGCATCCCCACACCAAGACCAGTGCACCGCACTGAAGGACCGGAACCCACGGACATGATCGAACTTCAAGACGCCACCAAACGGGTTGGCAACGTCATCCACATCAAGCCCACAAACCTGACGCTTCAGACCGGCCATTTCAATGTGCTGTTGGGCGCGACGGGATCAGGCAAGACCTCTCTGATCAAGATGATGGCCGGGCTGGACCCGATCGCCTCTGGCAAAGTGCTGATGGACGGGCAGAACGTGACCCGGCTGAACACGCAAAAACGGCAGATCAGCCTCGTCCACCAGTTCTTCGTGAACTACCCGCATATGACTGTATTCGACAACATCGCGTCGCCGCTGCGCGTGGCGGGCATGGCGAAATCCGAGATCGAGGGCCGCGTGGAAGAGGCAGCCGATCTGCTGCAACTGCGCCCTATGTTGCACCGCCGCCCGCATGAGCTGTCGGGCGGCCAGCAGCAACGTACTGCGCTGGCCCGCGCAATTGCCAAGGAAAGCCGCGCGGTGTTTCTGGACGAACCGCTGGCCAACCTCGACTACAAATTGCGCGAAGAACTGCGCGAGCAGTTGCCCGATCTGTTCGCCGGGCGCGGGGCCGTGGTGGTCTATGCGACCTCAGAACCCGAAGAGGCGTTGCTGCTGGGCGGCTACACCGCCCTGATGGAAGATGGACGTGTGACGCAGTTCGGCCCGACCGCAGATATTTATCGCAACCCCGAAAACATCGCGGCTGCGCGCGTCTTTTCAGACCCGCCGATCAACGTGGCGCGCATCACCGTATCAGGCACGCAGGCGCAGCTTGCAGGCGGTGGAGGCTGGGCAGTCTCGGACATGGCCGATGGCGAATACATGGTCGCCGTCCGCCCGCACCGGGTGACCCCATTCCGCACATCTGACATCGATGTAGAACTGACGGGCCGCGTGATCGTGACCGAGCTTTCGGGCTCGGATTCCAGTGCGCATTTCCAACATGGGGACGACGCCTGGGTGTCATTGGCGGCAGGTGTGCACCCTTATCAGGTTGGCGAAGACCATAGTTTCTACATGAATCCAGCGCATTGCCGGTACTTCAGCCAAGACGGAAAAAGGGTTGTCTAATGGCTCAGATCAAGCTTTCAAACCTTAGGCACAGCTATATGCCGGCCCCGAAAGGTCCCGAGGACTATGCACTGAAGGAAATCGACGTGACGTGGCGCGATGGCGGGGCCTATGCGCTGTTGGGTCCGTCGGGTTGCGGCAAGTCAACTCTGCTGAACATCATCTCGGGCCTGCTGACCCCATCCGAGGGGCAGATCCTGTTCGATGGTCAGGACGTGACCGCCCTGCCCCCTGATCAGCGCAACATTGCGCAGGTGTTCCAGTTTCCGGTGATCTACGACACGATGACCGTGGGCGAAAACCTGGCCTTTCCGCTGAAGAACCGGGGAGTCGATCCTGCAACCATCAAGCGCCGCGTCGATGAGATTGCCGAGATGCTGGACGTCACGGACATGCTGAACACCCGCGCCAGCGGCCTGAGTCCGGACAACAAGCAAAAGATCTCGATGGGGCGCGGGCTGGTCCGTGATGACGTGAACGCGGTGATGTTCGACGAACCGCTGACCGTTATTGACCCGCACCTGAAGTGGAAACTTCGGTCCAAGCTGAAAGAGCTGCACCAGCGCGTCAAAGCGACGATGATCTACGTGACCCACGACCAGACCGAGGCGCTGACCTTTGCCGACGAAGTGGTGGTGATGCAGGAAGGCGAAGTTGTGCAGATCGGCACGCCGGTTGAACTGTTCGAGCGGCCTCAGCATACGTTTGTGGGTCATTTTATCGGCTCGCCCGGTATGAATGTTCTGCCCTGCGAGGCCAAAGGCGACCGTGCCGTTTTCGAGGGTCATGAGGTGATGCTGGAAGGCCCCACTCACGGTGACGGAGGTCGCACCGATCTGGGCATTCGCCCCGAGTATGTGGGTTTTGGCGACACCGGTATCCCGGCCCATGTAACCAAGGTGGCTGATATCGGCCGCCACTACGTGGTCAGCGCCATGGTCGGCAATACGGCCCTCAAGGCGGTGACGGAACACAGTGTGCCCGAGCCGGGATCAGAGGTCTTTCTGCAATTCAAACCAGAACAATCCCGCGTCTACCGCGACGGCTGGATCGCAACCGAGGAGCGGTCGCAATGAGAACGGAAAACCAAAAAGCATGGTTCTTTGTCCTGCCCGTGCTGGCACTGGTCGCATTCAACGCGCTGGTGCCGATGATGACGGTAGTCAACTATTCGGTGCAGGAAACCTTTGGTAACAACCAGTTCTTCTGGGAAGGGCTGGGCTGGTTCGAACAAATCCTGCGTTCGGACCGGTTCCAAGCGGCCCTCGGTCGGCAGTTCCTCTTTACCTTCCTGATCCTGCTGATCGAGGTGCCCTTGGGCATCATCGTGGCCCTGTCTATGCCCCGCAAAGGGTTCTGGGTGCCGGTCTGTCTGGTGCTGATGGCCCTGCCGATGCTGATCCCGTGGAACGTGGTTGGCTCGATGTGGAACATCTTCACCCTGCCGAAAATCGGCCTGATGGGATATTTCCTGAATGACGTTCTAGGCATCAACTATGACATGACGCAACAGCCCCTGTCGGCCTGGATCACGGTTATCGTCATGGATGTCTGGCACTGGACTTCGCTGGTGGTGTTGCTGTGTTATGCGGGTCTTGTGTCGATCCCGGATGCCTATTACCAAGCCGCCAAGATCGACGGAGCCAGCCCGTGGTCGGTGTTCCGCTATATCCAGCTTCCCAAGATGAAAACCGTTCTGACCATCGCCGTCCTGCTGCGCTTTATGGACAGTTTCAACATCTATACCGAGCCCTTCGTTTTGACTGGAGGCGGCCCCGGCAATTCGACCACCTTGCTGTCGATCGACCTTGTGAAGATCGCGTTGGGACAGTTCGACCTTGGCCCTGCAGCCGCGATGAGCCTGATCTATTTCGCCATCACGCTGCTGGTCTCATGGCTCTTCTACACTCTGATGACAAAGGATGACGCGCAATGAAGAAGCGGTCCCTTATCCCGATCCTGTATATCGCGTTCCTGATGCTGCCGATCTATTGGCTAGTGGCGATGTCCTTCAAGACCACGAACGAGATCCTGTCGGGCTTTTCCCTGTTTCCACAGACCTTTACGCTGGACAATTACATCACGATCTTTACGGATCCGACGTGGTACTGGGGATACATCAACTCAATCACCTATGTGACCCTTAACACAGTACTTTCGGTCTGCGTTGCCCTGCCCGCGGCCTATGCGTTCTCGCGCTATCGGTTCCTGGGTGACAAGCAATTGTTCTTCTGGCTGTTGACCAACCGCATGGCTCCGGCAGCCGTGTTCGCGCTGCCATTCTTTCAGCTTTATTCGTCGATCCACCTGTTCGACACCTATCTGGCTGTGGCGCTGGCGCATACGCTGTTTAACGTGCCACTGGCGGTGTGGATTCTGGAAGGTTTCATGCGCGGCATCCCCAAGGAACTGGACGAAACCGCCTATGTCGATGGCTATTCCTTCCCGCGTTTCTTCGTGACGATCTTTCTGCCCAACATCAAAGCGGGCGTGGGTGTGGCGGCGTTCTTCTGCTTCATGTTCTCGTGGGTCGAGATGCTGTTGGCCAAGACGCTTACGGCGGTTGAGGCCAAACCCATCGCCGCTGTGATGACCCGCACCGCCTCCAGCGCTGGGTATGAACTTGGCCTGCTGGCAGCCGCCGGGACGCTCACCATTATCCCCGGCGCCATCGTCATCTGGTTTGTCCGCAACTACATCGCGCGCGGGTTCGCGATGGGCCGTGTGTGAGGTTCGATATGCGTAAACTACTACTTACCCTCCCCTTCCTGCCTTCAACGGCCTTCGCCCAAGCCAAAGCCGGTTGGGGCAATGTCGGACAAGAAGAAGAGAAAGGTTTTTCCTGGACGGATCCCCTTTGGCCCGATTTTTGGATGGCATGGACGCCGGCCACACTGGCCGTATTTGTTGGCATCTTCTCAGCTATTGCTTTGATCGGTGTCCTCGAAGCCACCAAGTACCGCGACGGGATCGAACGGCGCGGCGTTCTGGGCCTGACGACCACACTGGGCGATCGTCTGTTCATCACCCTATTAGGATCGGCCTACATCTTTCTTGCCTGGCTGGGGTTCGTGGGACAGCCCGTCTGGACACCGCTGTTCCTGTCAATCGGCTGGGGTATTTTCGTCTTCTGGAAAGTTTGAGCTTTGCGAAACAGCGAAAGGATGCTTGTCTGTCAGGCATACTAAAAAATGCGACACGAAAGACCGATGCGAAAGAAAAAAACAACAAACCTGCTGACCGAAGTAGAGCTCGAGTTCATGAATGAGCTTTGGGCACTTGGTCAGGGCTCGGTCCGTGACGTGCTTGATCGTCTGCCTGCTGAACGCAATCTCGCTTATACATCCGGCGCCACCATCCTGCGTATTCTCGACGAGAAAGGCTTTGTCGAAAGCCGCAAGGACGGAAAGACGCTGATCTATACGCCGCTACTGGAGAAAGACAGGTATCAGGCCCGGTCGCTGCAGAACCTGTCGCGAACTTTGTTCGACGACACACCTGCCACGCTGGTCGCGCGTCTGGTGGACGACGCCGGCCTTAGCGAAGCCGATCTAGAGGAAATTCGGGCATTGGTAGAAAGGAGACTGCAAAATGACGGCGGTTAAACCGGTTCTCGATGCCTATCTCGAACTGAACCTTGTACTTGTTCTGGCAGCATTTGTTTGGTTGGCGGTCAGAGCTGCCCTTGCAAAGACGCCTTTGCAACATGGGTTTGTAATCCAGCTTCGTGCGCTTAAGGCGCTGTGCCTGTGCGTTGTTCTCAGTCCTGCGCTTGCCCTTGGCGTTTTCGCACTGGCCGCTCAGACATCGGCCCGCGGTGTTGTCGCGATCGGCGATATCGCTGTCGCCGCTTATCTGCGAGGCGATATTGCCATGCCAGCCACTCAGTTTGAGGCGCTGCTCAACACACGTCAGCGCTGGGGCGATCTGGTCTTCTCGGGCGAGTATCCGGTTGTGTCTGCTGTGATTGTCCTTCTTGCAATCATATCGGTGGGGTACGCGGTTCGGATTGCGTATGACGCTTTGGCGATACGCAACACGATCAACAGCAGCTATCTATGGCGGCGTTCTGCCAAGGTAGATATCCGGCTATCTGATCGCATCGCCGTACCTTTTGCGGTGCGCGGTCTGCGCCGACGCCATGTAGTCTTGCCCAGCCATCTTCTTGATACCCCGCGCGAATTGCGCTTTGCGCTGGCACATGAGTTGCAGCACGTGCGCGCCGGAGATGTTGAGTGGGAACTGGGTTTTGAATTGATGCGCCCGCTCCTGTTCTGGAACCCGGCCTATGTTGTTTTGAAATACCAGTTTGACCGGCTCCGCGAACTTGCTTGCGACCAATCCGTTGTTGCCCGCAGGGGTATCAATGCGCGTGACTATACAACCTGTCTATTGGACTATTGCGCCAGAACCGTTGTTCAAGGAAGCCCACGCGTCTTGAACGTAGCCTTGGTAACGGGAGGCAAGGCAAAACGAGTGCTGCGTCAACGGGTAATCGCCTTGGCCGAAGCACCCTCGGTTCAATCTTCCATGCCGCTTCTGTTTCTCGGCCTGACAATCGCGTTTGCGATGGTGCTTGGATTGGCCGCAGCCTCGGTGCGTCAGGCAGATGATTGGAGCCACGACCGCATCATGCTGTCCACTGTGGTGAACCTTGAAAGGTTGGAAGCGCGCAGCAGTCAGACCGACTGACCTTGCCTACCAACCGCGCCGTCCAAATAGAGCCTGAAGCCGTTTTTGTCCCGAAAACGGGTCAACTGGCTGAGGTTCCTTCAATCGCGACACGACGCGGCGGACTAGAACGATACAGATCGCCGCGAATATGACGCCCCCCATTGCCTGCCCGATCAAAACGCCGGGCGCGCCTGCGATATAGGCACCAGCCACGGCGAATGGCCAGGTTCCCAAAGTGTGTCGCCCCCAGTTGACCCAGGTCGAATACACGGGGTGACCCAAATTGTTAAAGCTGGCATTGGAGACAAAAATCACCCCATTGAAGAATGACGCAAGCGCCAGAGGCCCGCAGAAAAGATAGATCAAGACCCGCGTTTCCCCCTGCGCGCGGAACAAGTCCGCGATAGGTGCGCGTAGGAAATACAGCGTTGCGGCCATGAGGCAGACATAGACGGCCGTAAACTTGACCCCGGACCAAAAGGCTTCTTTTACGCGGTCGTGTTGTCCGGCTCCGAAATTCTGCCCTACGATCGGCCCGATTGCCCCTGACAGGGCAAAGATGACCGAGAATGCAACAGGTATCAGCCGTCCGATCACGGCCATACCAGCAACGGCATCTGTGCCGAATTGGGCGATTTCACGGATGACGATTGCATTTCCCACCGGGGTTGCCACATTCGTCAAAACAGCAGGAACAGCAATTGCCCGTACCGAGCGGAAATCGCCAAGAACCTGTTGGAACGACGGGCGCGCAAACGCGCGGTGCACACGCACGGCGGGCCTGATCGCAGCGATCAACATGCAAAGGCGTGCGATCACTGACGCAATGGCCGCACCGTCCAGACCGAGCCCCACAGCGAAAATCAGGATCGGGTCCAGGACAGCGTTTGTGATCCCACCATAAATCGTCGCCATCATCGAACGCCGGGCGTCCCCGTTCGCGCGCAGAACGGCCATGCCAGCCATCGCCATGGCCATGACCCACATGGTCGGCAAAATGATCGACACGTAGCGCGCCGCCAGACGCAGCACCTCACCTTCTGCCCCCAAAGCAGACAGAAGAAAGCGTATGTTAATCATCACGATGGCGGACACGATTAAACCAAACAATATGCCCAGAATAGCAACACTGGTCGCGAACTGCCTTGCACGTTCGGGCCGCCCAGCACCCAGTTCTCGCGCCACCAGCGCACCTGCGGCGATCGAAAGACCGACATTAACGGAATTTGTAAAAAACAGCAGAGTGCCAGCGTATCCCACGGCCGCGGCCAGCGCGTCATTGCCCAGCATCGAAATGAAGACCATGTCCACAAAGTCGACGGCAAATATTGCCATCAACCCGATACTAGTGGTCAGCGACATCCGTGTGACGTGCCGCATCAGGCTGCCTGTCAGAAAAACAGCCTTGCCCGACGATCCTGAAAGCATGTGCTCGATGTCCCCCCCGCTTGCGACTGCAATTTGCCAGCGGACACCGCGATTAAGCAACCGTTTATTAGGGCCATCCGGTCTTTTGCGGTCTGCGGCACCCTAGGCGGTTGGATCAGCCAAATGCTCGGCCAGACGTAGTGAAAGCTGAACAATCGTGAAGGTCGGGTTTGCATGCCCACAAGTTGGGAAAACCCCTGACCCCGCAACATAAAGGTTGGGCGCACCATGCACCTTGCAATTGGCGTCGACCACGCCGGTTTCAGATGTCAAAGACATACGCGCGCCGCCCATATGATGACTGGAATAGTCAAGTGGCAACTGTTCCAGCGGCTCACGATTCCAAAGGAACGGATCGACGCGCATTCGACCCAGCCCGCTGCGGATCAGGAACTTGGCAGCTTCGGCTGTGGAACCGCGCAGGGTTTCGATATCTTTCTCGGTCAAACGCAGGTCCAGCCCGACGATACCCAAGCCAAACCTATCCCGATTTTCGGTCAGCACAATTCGGCTTGCGGGATTGGGCTGCTGTTCCCCCATCACAAAGGACGTCCCGGTGAAGAAGTAGTCCTCTTCGAATTGCAGGCTCTTGATAAACTCGGCGTCGCCGATTGCTTTTTCTCTGATCGGCAGAGGGTTGAGACGTTGCAGCCGCACTGCAGAATTCAGCCATCCATTCTTGAGCATGTGATCGTGACTGGGGCTCAGCAAAAGTTCGGGCCGGGACCGGCGCAACAGGCGTTCAAGCTCCCACGTGGGTGAGTGCGAATAGAGCCGCTTGGTAATAAAGTAGGTGTCGTTGTCGATAATCGGGTGTTCCATGAAACACCGCCCGACCATATCGTTCTGGTTGCCAAAGCGATTTTCGTGACCCGCATTCAGGTGCAGCAACATGCGGCTGGTTTCGATGCCGCCCAATGCCAACACAAACCGGTCAGCCGTGGCCACGCCCTGCCCATCTTCATAATTGCGAACCTGCGCCTGGGTGATACGGCCTGTATCACCATCGACCGCAAACCCCACGACATTGGCGTTCAGGACCAGATCAATATTCGGAGTGTTCTTCAATCTGTCTTGAAAAGAGACACCAAAACGAACGGGGTCTTCATTTCGAACATCATGAAACTGGCGGTCGGAACTGAAACGCTGTTCAACGACCTCCAGATTTCCAAGGTCATCAACGGGCTTTCGAATATCCGCGCTGAAGCGACCGGTTTGCAGAAGGTTTGCCGCCTCTTCCTGATAGGGCACCAGATCTTCAAAGCGGATTGGCCAGCCACTTAGCGGAACATCATCGCGCGGCAGGAAATCAGAACGGTCCAACAATAGGCACACCCCGCCCCAATGACCCGTGCTTCCACCCAAGGCCCGAAGGCGCGGGGCGGACAGGGGGTAGTATTCCAACCCCAGATTTTCCCCTTCGTACAGGTCCTGAGATTCCCAGGTCACTTCCCTATCGCCAGCTTCAAGCAAAAGAACACGTTGCCCGGATTCTGCCAGTTTGAAGGCAAGCGTCATTCCTGCAGGCCCGGCTCCCACGATGCAGCAATCGTAGCGGTCATCCAATGCGGGAATGTCGCCTCGTGCGTCGAGGATCATGACACCTCTCCACCGTCGAGATCGCTTTCGTCCAGCAACCAGCCATCGACTAGGACAGGTTTGGGGTCTGCAACAGGTGGAAGAGGGTTGTCCTTAATCCGCAGGAAACCAACCCGTGTGATCGGCGGTATCAAAACAATGGCGGCCAGCACACCAAAAACGTGCCGCCGCTTAACAGTTCGTTTCTGTGAAGCCATCGGTAACCACAATACTCTTACAAACAACAAATACGCGAACGGCCAAAACCAGCCAGAGCAACAGTAAGCTCGGTAATTATACTTTCTTTGAGTGGGTTTTGGCAAAACCTAAAAATTTACCTCGATTTAGGACGGCCTTTGCGAAAACCAGGCGGGAAACGGCACGCGCGAAACTAAAGCGAAGTCGCAGTTAAGGCGGCGATTTATACTCAGGCCGACCAATATGCGGGTGAGTGAACGACACTTTGGATGGGCGCTCGCGGGATCAAAAGATTGTTTTGACCTTGGGTGGTGAAATTATCCGCCTTCTCCAGGCTCAAAGTGACCTATATTATGTGTGGCGAAAGCAAGAAATGCGGGAAAAGTCGTTGTTGTTGAAGAAATGGGCTCAAGGTTTGGCTGTCGCGAGTGTCGCGCTATCACTTCATGCGAGTGGTGCGTCGGCTGGTGTTTCGGTTGACTGGGCGGACCTGCCCGACCCGATCGCCCAAGTCTTTGAAGACCCCTACAGCGACCTGAGCCCCGAAGAATTCGATGATGTGCTGTTTGTCGTCCGACTGCGCGGCAGGCTACAACAGGATAACGGAACCAGAGACGAACGTCAGAACTGGCAAGAGATGCTGGACGAAACCGAAGCTGCCTTGGCCGCAGGCGGCATCGACATCGACAGGTTGCTTGACCAGCGTCACGTCGTCATGGAGCGTCGGGAAAAAGCAGCGAACGCGGGAAATCCGGTATTTGATGGCAAAAACATAACCGTTGCGGGATTTGCAATCCCGGCGCCGCCCGACGCAGAAGGTCGCCAGATTGCGTATCTGGTCCCCCAACGGGGAATGTGCAGCCACATGCCCCCTCCTCCGCCGAACCAGATGATCCGGGTCAGGCTGAACAGTGATTGGACACCTGCCTATTTTCACGAACCTGTCCGTTTGACGGGTCAGTTGAACATTGATCCGACCGACCACCAGATGGTCGTCGTGGACGGTCTTATGCCAATGCGAGCGACGTTCATGCTGGATGCTGATCGGGTTGAAACGCTGAAAAGCCGCGAGGATCGTTTAGAGTGGAGCGACAGCGCAGCCGACAAACTCCGCGCGGCTGGCCGTCGCAAGACCGGTGGGCAGACGACGGCTGACTAGGTCCGGGATAAGGGCCGTGCTTTATCGCAACCCTGATACGGACTTTTGCACGGAAACGATAAGCGCATCGCGTTTTCTGGAAAGTTCAGCAGGCGTCTGCCCCTGTGACGCCGCCTGAACTCCCTCGGTCATTTGCCGTTTCACATCATCCGTCAAATGGACCTGACCCAGATCATCCCACCATCGGTTGAACGTGTCTGAGAAGTGGTCGCAGAACGCTTCCAGACCACCCTCTCCTGCCCCGAGATTGAACAACATGGTCGGCCCCATTGCCGCCCATCTCAGACCCGGTCCAGCCCAGACCGCCTTATCGACATCCTCAACCGACGCAACGCCAGAGACAACAAGGTGAATGGCCTCGCGCCAGAGTGCAGCCTGCAGGCGGTTGGCCACATGCCCCGGCACCTCTTTGTTCACTCGGATCGTCGTTTTGCCGAGGCTTTCGTAAAATCCCTGCGCAGCATGGACAACGCCCGAAGCCGTCTTGTCGTTTCCCTGCACTTCAACCAGCGGAATCAAATGCGGCGGATTGAACGGGTGCCCCAAGACAAAGCGTGAGGGGTCCGCCCATCCGGTTTGCATCTGTCCCAGCGTCAAGCCGGAAGCAGAGCTTGCGACGATTGCATCCTCCTCTAACGCAGGTTCGATCAAGTGGAAGGTTGCGTGCTTGATGTCGAGCCGCTCAGGTACATTTTCCTGCACAAAACCAGCACCTTCCACGGCCTGCGTCGCATGGTGACAAAAGGTGATCGCGTCCGGGTTTCCGTTTCGAATAAGACCAAGTTCCTCCATAGACGGCCAGACGTCCGCTATATAGCTGCGCACCTTTCCTTCAGCTTGCGGATCAGGGTCGAACATCGCAACGGACCGCCCCGAAGCCAGGAACAATGCGGCCCAACTTGCGCCAATAACACCGCCGCCAAGACAGGCCGTATGCTGAATATCCATCAAAACAATCCTGGATTTAGGGGCGAAGCCGCAGTCATGCCACCGTCAACAGTGAACAACTGACCAGTCGCGAAACCTGCCTCGTCCGAAGCCAGCCAGACCGCCATGTTTGCAATATCCTGTGGCTTGCCGAACCTTCGAACAGCGTGCCGCGCCAGCGCGTCGCGACGCGCAGCGTCGGGGTCATTCGCCAGATCAAACCCGGCGTCCAACATGCCTGTTTCAATCCAGCCGGGGCAAATCGCATTGCAGCGCAGCCTCGGCCCGTGATCGACTGCGATTGATCGGGTGAGCCCATGCACAAAGGCCTTGGATGCGTTGTACAAGGCCATCGAGGGATCCGCGACCATTCCTGATATCGAACCGATGTTGATGATCGAGCCGCCCTCTGCCATTCGGGGGATAATCGCGCGGCAGAGGTTGAATACGCCTTTACAATTCGTTCCAACCACCGCGTCCCAATCTGCTTCCGAGCTGTCGACCACATTCTTTTCAACCTGCACACCTGCGTTGTTCACAAGGATGCTCAGGTCTTTGATCGAGGTTGCCAGATCGTCCACGGCAGAAGCGTCTGTGACATCAAGCGATATCCAGACGATGTCGTCCTTCAACCCGTTCGGTCTTGACCCACGGCCGCATGTCGTCACTGACGCGCCTTCACGTGCGAAAGCGTCAACAATTCCGCGGCCAATTCCCTGCCGCCCACCAGTCACGAATGCTGTTTTTCCTGCTAACCGCGTCACTGCACGACCCTCATACGTTGAACCAATGTGCAGGTTTGCTGCGCATCGACGGACCTATCGCGGCCCGATCCCGCTTCACCGATGCTTCCACGGCATGAGTGAGTAGCGTGCTCATAGCTTCATCTGCTGAACCTGCGCGCTCAGCCCTCCGTCCAGAACCCAAAGTTGTCCACTGGCGTAGCGTGCCTCGTCCGAGGCCAGCCAGTTGACCAGATTGGCGATATCTTCGGGCGTTCCGTAAGTGCGCATGGGGTGCACGTCCCGAACGGCCTGTTGCAACTGGTCGATAGACTGACCGCCCCCGCCAGAGCCTTCGCCTGCAAAGAAACTTTGCAGCATCGGGGTATCAACATAACCCGGGCAAATGGCGTTGACACGAATTCCCTCGGGTCCGTGATCGCAGGCCATCGCCTTTGTCAGCGCATGTACAGCACCCTTGGTTGCGCAATATGCGGCAAGACCGGGATCAGCAATAAATCCGTCATAACTGCCGAAATTGATGATCGAAGCGGTTGTCCCTTGTGCCGCCTCTCGCAACAGCGGCATCGCGTGTTTGGCAGTTAGGAAAGTTCCTGTCACATTCACAGCGAACGAAAGGTTCCACTCCTCCAGCGTCGTTTGCTCGATGGTCTTTTCGATCTCGATTCCAGCCGCATTTACAAGCACATCAAGCCGCCCCGCTTCGCGCCCGACTTGCGCCATTGCTGCAACCGCGTCGGCCTCTTGCGTGACGTCCAGTTTAACGAAGATGCTGCCATCGTCATCGTGGGCAGCAAGCGACCCCTCTGGCGTTAAGTCGGCGGCATAGACCCGCGCACCCTCCCGCAGGAACCGGGCCACGATCGCCCGCCCGATTCCACCGCGCCCGCCTGTGACCAGTGCGGTTTTCCCCTTCAGCATCATTCAGAGTTCTCCTTCAACGGCGGATACCGGTATCGTTTTGCGGCCACTGTCCAGTCCATGTGATTGCGCACGTATTCCTGCGAGGCATCGCGTGGCGGATTGTAATCCCACGTCTCGCCTGCTCCTGCCTCCATCGCCGCATGAAGGGCACGGCGAGATTTCTGCGTGGCGATCACATCGGCGCGCAGTCTCTCGCTGTCCCAACGCTCTACGACCTCTGCAGCAAATTGCTTGGCAACAGACGCATAAGCAGGATCAGCGGCCAGGTTGGTCTTTTCGTGCGGTTCCAACGCCAGATCATAAAGCTGCGGTGGATCCGGGTCGCAATGAATGTATTTCAGCGCCCCTCTGCGGATCATGAAAACCGGGTATGGTGTCATCTCGGCGCAGTACTCGCCGATAGCTTCGTCCACCGGGTCATACTCTCCACGCGCAAGGGGCAATAACGAACGGCCGTCTATGGGCTCTCCGAAGATATCTGCTGTACCACCCGCGAAATCGACAAAGGTTGGTAGCAGATCGACCAGAGAACAGGCGTTGCCAGCCACACCTTGAACCACACCCGGCCCGGCCATGATCAACGGCACGCGGGCCGAGTGTTCAAAGAAGTTCATCTTATACCACAGGCCACGTTCCCCCAACATGTCGCCGTGATCCGCTGTGACGACAACCAGCGTATTGTCCAGTTCACCAATATCCTTCAGCGCACGCACCATTGCCCCGACCTTGCTGTCGAAATAGCTGACATTCGCCAGATACGCTCGGCGCGCCCTTTGAATTTCCTCTTGGGTCAGAGGGATATAGCTTGCCTCGATCCCATCCATTACGCGGCGCGAGAACGGGTCCTGCTCGTCCGGAGTAAGCGTAAAATCCGGCATCGGCACATCTGCAGCGGAATACAAATTCCACCACTCTGGCTTTGCGACATAGGGGTCATGCGGATGTATGAAACTGGCCACCAGACAAAAGGGCGCGTCATCCCCGCCTGCGCGCTCTCGCCCGCGGTCAATCAGCCAGCGGCGGGCTGCGAACTCAACCTCGTCGTCGTAATCCGTCTGGAAGGTGGCTATTGCCTCGCCACTTTCCTTGACGGTCTGCATGTTGTGATACCACTTGTCGATCCGCTCGTCCGGTGCTTCCCAGTCCGGCGTCCAGGCAAAATCGGCCGGGTAGATGTCGGTCGTGACCCGATCCTGAAAGCCGTGCTTCTGGTCCGGTCCGACAAAATGCATTTTTCCAGACAGACACGTCCTGTATCCCAGCGACATAAGGTAATGCGCAAACGTCGGGACCGAGGCGCGAAACTCGCTGGCGTTATCATAGGCCGCGATCCGGCTGATCAGTTGCCCGGACATGAAGGCAAAACGCGACGGAGCACACAGCGGTGAGTTGCAATAGGCCGCATCAAACCGCATCCCGCGCTGCGCCAGAGCATCAATATGCGGGGTTTTCACAGTTGGATGCCCGTAGGCTCCGCAAAAATGGGGTGCCAACTGATCAGCCATGATCACAACAATGTTGGGCCTGTTCACGGCGCGGCCTTCGCATAAGCATCCAGCACCAAACCGTGAAAGTGGTGAACGGCATGTTCCGACTTGCCCGATCCGCTGGGGTCGTGAACGATACGACCCTGCGTGAAGGCCGGAGTGCTCATCCCGCGTTGGACGCTTTCAACGATATCGATGTCTTCGCGTTGCAGAACCTCATCCAGATAGCGGATCGCCTCTAGCTCGGCCTCGTCAGGCTCGGGTGTTTCCAAATAGAAATCATAAGTCTCCAGCGTCCGGTCCGGGCCCACCGGAATGATATTCAGCACGATCATCGAAGACCGCCCCGGATACCGCATCAGGCAGGTCGTGGGCCACAGCCACCAAACCGCATGCGTTCGCACGGTTGCGTTGGACACGTCATACGCGGTGTTGCTGTTTTTACCGGCTTCGGCCATGTGGCTGGAGTAAATGCCGTAGGTTGTCACCTTGTAGGTGTCCATATCGACCAGATCGCAGAAATCCTTGTGGGCCGTTGGGCAGTGGTAACATTCCAGAAAATTGTCGACGACATTCTTCCAGTTCGACTTGATGTCATAGGTCAGCCGGTGCCCAAAGGTTAGGTCTTCGATATCCGGTGCCCAGTGGCGTATCTCGGTCTGCAAGTCGCCCGAAACTTCGGTCAGCGGACGCGCGTCATTGTCGAGGTTCACAAACACGAAGCCTGCGAATTCCTCGACCTGAACCTGATCCAGACAGATGTCCGACGTGTTAAACCCCGTCAGGTTTTCGGTTTCCGGCGCACGGACAAGCTGTCCGTCCAGCTTGTAAACCCACGCATGGTACGGGCACATGATCCGAGTGGTCTCGCCCTCGCCAGACAACAGGTGATGCGCGCGATGTTTGCACACGTTGTAGAATGCGCGAAGCGTACCCTCTCGGTCACGGACAATGGCAATCGGGCGGTTTGCAATCTCAACTGTCACAAAAGACCCCGGCGCCCGCAGCTTTTCGACATGGCACACCCATTGCCATGTTTTGGCGAGGATTTCGTTCAGGTCCACTTGGTGCCATGCCGGATCAACATAGGCTTCTGCCTTCAAGGAACTGGTGTTCAAGGGGTCAGGGCTGAAGCCATCTGAAATTCGCGCAAACTGGGTTTTCGAGGGAAGCTCGCTCATCGGTCACTCCGCTTATTTTGGCCAGGTCTTGACTGGGTGTTGGATAGTAGAAGTTATTTTCTGCCGAAAAACTCTAATATTCTAAACTTTTCTGGCCACAAAATTGATATTTCAAGACATCAACCGATGCCCGATCACCCCGCCTGAGGCTTGCGATGCATAGGCCAGGCGCGAAACTCAAAGGGAACGCGGCCTTCGATCCGATCCTGACTGGGGGGCAGCCCAAACCTTTGCTTGTACGACCGGCTGAAATGCACTTGGCTGGCAAATCCCGAAGCCATCGCAACTTCGGCGATCGGCATGTCCGTTTGGGTGACCAGCCCACGCGCGCGGTCCAGACGAATGTCCCTATAATACAAGGCAGGTGTTTTCTTTATGTAGGTTGAGAATAACCGGTCAAGCTGACGCTGCGAAAGGCCCGCCGCCCTGCTGATTTCTGGAACCGGTAGGGGCTCTTCAAGGTTGGCTTCCATCACCTGAATCGCCGTTCTCAGCTTGGCCGGGACAGTCGTCCCCAATGGCTCGTTTGTCTTCGGCTGCTGCATGTCTGAGGGACCGCGCAATCTGTCGTGGAAAATATACCGCGCGGCAGCGTTCGCCAAGGCGCTGCCATGGATGCCCTGCAGAACTTGCAGCCCCAAATCAACCGCGGCAGTTCCCCCGCAACAGGTAATACGGTTGCCATCCAGCACAAACAGGTTTTCGACCACCTCAACGTCCGGAAACAACTCCTGAAAAGCGTCGATATGCTCATAATGCACTGTTGCCTTCTTTCCGTTTAACAACCCCGCCTGCGCCAGAATGAAGGCACCCGTATCCAGCGCCCCCAATGTCGTGCCATTGCGCGCCCACTGTCGCAGAGCTTTTGCGATATGTGCTGTCACGTGTTTTTCCGGCGTCCAACTGGACGAGATGATGACAACGTCATAGCCCTTGGTTGCGACTTGATCCAACGCCACCGTGTCGATCCCGCTGCCGTTACTGGAAACACAGTAACCACCTGTTTCCGAGGCAAATTCCCACTTGAAATACGGCTTTCCATCCAAGTAGTTGGCGGCCCGAAAAGGATCAATGAAACCCATTGTTGCAGCCAAATTGAAACTTGGCGCTACAACAACCAGCAACCGAGTTTCCGTCCCTTGAGACTTTGCCATATGACCACCTCTTGCAAGCAGGGCTCAGACCGCCAGAAGAAAGGTTTTGGCTGGCTCGCGCAAGAGACACGCCAATGCAGCAAGGTCAGCGGCTTTGGCCTTGTTCGCTACGAGGCGCACAGGTCGGCTTCGTCCGTGGCAACGGTTTGGGTAGGCTCGGCAAGCCGCTAACTAAACCGTCGACAAAGTGCCGCGTGGGTCGCGGAGAAGCCTCATCAAGCGGCGTCGGGCTTTCTTGAAAACGCGCGACTTGCGCCCCTTTTCCCGTCAACAATCGGGAATTCTACGAAAAACTCAGTCCCCACACCTACGGTACTGTAATAGTCGATCGTTCCGCCGAACTGTTCCACGATTTCCTTGGAAATGTTCATCCCAAGCCCGGTGCCTCCGGCGTGGCGCTCATCGGACGAGTCAATTTGAGAGAAGCGATCAAAGACCTTGTCCCGGCTACCTTCGGGAATGCCCACACCTTGGTCTTTCACGAACAACCGCACCCGTGGTCCGATCTTCTTGAACCCGACTGTCACAGTTCCGCCCTCGAACGAAAACTTGGCCGCGTTAGAGATCATGTTGGTCAGAACCTGAATAAGGCGGGATGCATCGCCCTTGATCAACAGGTCCTGCTGTTCAGGTGCGTCCTCGACAAGTTCCACGTCATGCGCGCTGGCAAAGCCAAGGTTGCAGGCAATCGCCTCTTGAACCAGCGGGGCGACCTCAATCATCGTCTGGCGCATGACCATTTCGCCGGCTTCCATCTTTTGAATGTCCAGAACGTCGTTAATAAGGGACGCCAAACGCTCGCTGTTTTTGCTCGCCAAGGCGATCAGGTTTTGCATGTTTTCCGGCACCTCGCCCATGACCCCGGAGTTTATCAGGTCCAGCGAGCCTTTTATCGAGGTCAGAGGAGTTCTCAATTCATGGCTCACAGTCGAGATGAACTGAGTTTTTGCGATGTAAGCTGCCTTGGTGCGCTCATGTTCCTCTTTCAGTTTTTCAAGCTGTTCGAGGTTTTTGCGGTAGAGCTTGAGAAAGACCAACGAGCAGTCGATCAAAAAGTACATCACGAAAACGACTGTGAAGAAGTGCAGCCACAAATCCGAAGACAAGTCAGGTTGTTCAACCCAGATATCCCGAACCACGATGACCATGAACGAAACACCGTACATGGCCAGTCGCACGATCATCGCCCACACAAACTGGTGGTTGTTCATCGCGGCAAACAGGGCAGCGGCAAAAAGGAAAAACAAAGGGGTGAAGTGGCCGCCGGTAGGCTGCTCAAGCGCCACCGAAACAGCGTACAAGCATATCGCGGTGGAACTGAGGATTGTATTCAACAAAATCCAGGCGACCATCACCGCGATTGCGCCGCGTTCATCCGGGTTTAGGCGCGCAACCCGTTTTGCCAGGTACAGGTCCTGCGCTTCGCAGATCAGGATTGTTCCATAAAACAGCAGGGCGTTGAGAGGGTCGAAGAAAAAGCCCGTAAGTATCGTGGTCGCCAGAAAAATCGCTTGCCGCTGCCACAGCAGCGCAAAGCTCATGGCGGTATAGTCTTTGATATTTTGCAGCAGCTTGTCGTCGGGCTCACCCGAGTCCCGAACCTGTTGCGATGCGTCGATTGCCGTCATCCCGGTGTCTTCATTTCTTTGCCTCTCAGGATGTCTGTACCGGCACAATGAGGACGTAGTTGGTCGGAATTTAGTTCACAGTTTGGCAATACTCCCGAACCTTATTAAGAATTGTCCCGCCTAGTTGAACGTTGCACAATTGCATACGTCTTGAATTGTTTCCCCCAATTAGGCCAATCAATCTCGTCTAAGATCACTAACTCATTGCTTTTTTGAACTTTCTCCACGTAAATATTCCCAATAACCGGCGAAAAGCGAAAAGGGACCGCGTTTTGACCACAATTGGGAAACGTCAGATGGAACAGTTCGACGTGACGCCGGTTTCAGCGAAGCTCGCTGAAAAGCCGGTAACGTTGCTTCAGTTCGCGCGATCCGCTGGTCGGAACATGTTAGAAGTCATTCCGGCCGAAACGCTTCGTCAGACCTATGTGCGTGGGCCTCTGAACATCCACTACATTTGCGACCCGGAAATGGTCACCGAACTGCTTGTCGGAGGCGGCCGTTATTTCCCAAAGGCAAAGTTCACAAAGGACATTATCGGATCCGCGGTCGGCAACGGCCTGATCCTGTCGGAAGGCGAAAAGTGGCGCAAACAAAGACACCGTTATTCTCCGCTTTTTGCAGCCAGAAACCTGCCTGTTTTGTCCCGCCACTTTGCCGAGACCGGGTATGAAGTTGCCGAGTCTCTTGCCGAAAATGAGGGGCCGGTCGACGTTTCGCAGATCGCGCCCGCTTCTACGCTGACAAACATTTCACGGGTCATCTTCTCGGGGAACGAAGAAGTCAGCTCCGAGCAAATTCGCGTCGGGCTTATCGCCTATTTCAACTATATTTCATACCTGTCCTTGTTCGATTTGATGGGGCTTCCGAAATGGCTTCCTCGCAAGAAATGGCTTAGCAGTAAGGCTCCGGTCACGGACATGCGCGATCTGGCTCGGCATGTTATTGAACTGCGCCGGTCGGAAAACCGCGAAGAACCAGAAGACTTCCTCGACCTGATGATTGATGCGTTGAAGGAAGACTTTGAGGATGCCGAGACAACCGTCGACAACCTGCTGACCTTTGTTGTCGCTGGCCACGAAACCTCGGCCAATGCCTTGGCGTGGGGATACTACCTGCTGGCACTGAACCCAGAGATGCAAACCCGTATCCGGCACGAAATTCGGACAGTATGTCCCGAAGGCAAGCTTGAGTTTTCTCATCTGGAGCATTTGCCGCTGCTTCGGGCCCACATCAAGGAAACCCTGCGCCTTTACCCGTCTGCGGCCTTCTTCGCCCGTGACGCCTCCGAGGCCATTCAGGTCAAAGATGTCAAAATTGAAGAAGGGGATGCGCTTTTCTTCCCAGTTTATTCGCTGCATCGGAATGAAGTGTTGTGGGAAGATCCCGCGCAATACCGCCCCGAGCGATTTATGGGAACTCCACCACCCCGCGGCCAGTATATTCCATTCGGAGCCGGACCCAGAATTTGCATTGGCGCGCAGTACGCTGAAACCGAGATCATGATTTTGATGGCTTCAGTCCTGAGGCGGATACATTTTTCGCTGTCAGATGTCGAAATGCCGGAACCTGTTCTCACATTTACAATGCGGACCAGCGGTCCATTGATCTTGAACGCGGAAGAAGTCCCCGCAGGGTCCTGATGGAAACAAGGGTGGCGAGACTATTTACCCGCCAGATAGGATTCGTTTCCGTACATCTCGCGCAAAACCGTGTCGAAAAGTCTTTTTTTAGATTTTTCTTTGCGCCCTACTCGGACTTCGCATCTTTGTTGGGGCTCGACTTCGGTCCCCTTTCGAAGAGCCTTTTCGCGACCGTCAACTTTTTCGATAGCATTATTCATTGCAGCAAACGCACCTGTCTTGGAAATTGAACGCATTGAAACCGGCGGGCTCATCACAGCCCTCATATAGCCAGAGGCACCCCGTCGACCGAGTGTGTCACTGAAAACATGATTGAGTTGGTCTTCCTTGGGCAACCCGGCCGCCCGATCCCGCCCATGAACAACCACAAGGAAGGCGCCGCCTCCCCTGTAGGAAAACACGGCCTCAGAGTTCCCGGTTGTCAGTTCGATACTACGGCCCAGATCGGCCATCGTGCGCCGGAAGCCTCCGAAATCGTTCAGATCAAAGCGGAACTCTGCATCCTGAAGTTTGATAGCGGTCACCCAGGATTCAAAAAGACGGCCTCTTGAAAGTTGTTCGATGTAGTTGTCGAACTCGACATATTTCAAGCAGCGTTCAAGCCCATCTATGGTAAGCGGGTCCTCGAAGCTGAATTGCTGATTATGGTCCAGTTCTTCGCGGAGATTTTTCACCGACGCAGATGTCCTGCGCGCCTTGATCCTCTCCTGCATCAACAAGTGGGCCGCGTGCATTCGACTGCGCAACTCAAAGAAATCAAAAGGCTTGCTGACATAATCAAACGCACCCTGCAAAAACGCGTCTTCCACGTATTTGCGGCCACTCATTGCGGTCAGCATGATGGCCGGGGTTTCCGCGTGTTCCGGGATTTGTCGAATGCGGCGCAACAATTCGATGCCGTTTGTTTCGGGCATCTGAATATCAAGCAGGAAACAATCAAACGGTGTCTCAGACGACTCTATGGCCTGCAACGCTTCGCTGGCTGAACCCGCGACCGAGATTTCATAGTTTTCGAATTCAGCCAGTGCCGCCTGCAGCAACTCCAAAATGCTCGGCTCGTCGTCGACGGCAAGCACTCTTAGTGTTCTTTTCTGCAGCGCGCGGGTTTCCAGCTTACGCTGGAATTGTTCTTTTCCCGGGTTCGTATGTTTCATGACTGGTGAACCGCATTTGACCTCATTAACGCCCTTAGCCTAGGCAGTGAGTGGGACGAAACAGCGGCAAAAAGCCCGGAAAAGCCCCTAAATGTTGTTCATTTCTTGACGTTATTTTGTCGGGCAACGGGCAGATTTCGACAATCCCGTGCCCCGATCGTATTTTTTACAATTTAAATCAAATGGTTAATTCAAGTCCAAAACGCGCTTCTGCGCGCGCATGCCAAACGGCTTGACCTTACTGCGTATTCTATCAGATCCGGGCGCCGTCGAAAAGCGCCAGAATTCACTCTTGTTATCGAGAAATCGCGGCGGATCAGTCTGAATCGTTCTTAATATTAAACAGCACGGATTGGCTGTAGCTTCCCTCGATCGCAAACTTGGCACCAACGGGTGCGGCCCCTACGCCCAAACGCCGCGACCAACGCGCCCAGATGGACGGCACAATTCCCAGTATCCGTGATGCACCGCCTTTTTCGGCGTTCACCGTCATCTGATAAAACAGTTCGTGCTGTACGGCCATCCTGCGTGCTGACGGAACACTGTCAGCGATGAAGAAGCGCGACGCCTCCCAAACTTTCGGATTTACTGGAGCCTCAAAAAACAGAACGTCTGTAGGCATTCCCGGAAGGATGCCTTTCTGCGCGTCCCGCAGCATATAAGTGTACATGCCACAGCGCGCCGAAGTCGGCAGCAACCGCACCCCGCCAATCACCTCGCCAAATTCGTGCAGGATCACCCAGCGGCAGGCTGGGGTATCGTATTGATCGAACTCCATCCCATCGACTTCGCCGATCTGCCACTTCAGCCGGTCTATGAAGATTGCCTTTCGGGTCTCAAGGTACTTTGCAAGCAGAGTGCCGTGCTCGTGCATATTGCGGAAGTTCAACGTGGTTGCACGAATGCTGCCGAGCTTGCCTTGACGCTCGGACAATCCACGCTTGAGCGCGAACATCTTCTGCCGCGCCGAGACTTTCGGCCCAGCCGGAATATCATTGGCAGGTTCAAGGTCCGGCAGAAGTTGCGACGCCGGGTATGCCTGCTCGTACCTGAGTGGTCGGTCCATATTTTACTCTTAATTTTGCCACACTTATGCCAAGAAGCTGAACGGCAAGTCTATATATTAGTGGCGCTCTCCTTATGATTGTATAGCATGTGTGACCAAATCTCCTCCCATACCTTGGGTTGAGCAAACGCAAGATACCTATATGTATATTTGCTTGACCATTTTACGCTCTAGGCATGGGCTTTAAGGGCATGATCACTCTCGCAAGAGGTTGACTTACCTCCGCTTTTCTTTGCGGTCGCCAAACTCAGCCAGAATTTCAGGAAACATTAAGGAACGCGTAATAGTCGCGGACTACAACTGAGCATCGTACACAACTTGGAATGCCTGGTTTGGGTACGGTCAAGTCTACCAATAGCGCCCTACGGCCTATTTCACCCGTGCCAAGATGCAACGCGAAAAAATGTAAGGTGGGACACATGCGCGCCCTTCAAGTGTCAATGTTTTGCCGCTTTTGTCCGACAGGCTGACCAAACCTAAATAATCCACTCGCCAACCGATCTTTGCCTGACGTCTGCAATGCCCAAAGGTCGGTTCGGTGGCAAAACCTGGTGAATAGTTATGCGGATACTTGCTGTAGACGACGACCCAAGCATTCTGGAGCTGCTAATCTGCGTTCTGGGAGCGTTCGGCTACGAAGATGTTGTGACGGCAAACAGCGGTCACGAAGCAATTCGAATTTTGTCAGAAACCGATCAGCCGTTCGACTGCCTGCTGCTTGACGTGCAAATGCCCGAGATGAATGGCATTACGTTGTGCGAAGAAGCGCGCAAGTTGCCCGATTACAAGTTTACGCCGATCATCATGGTAACTGCCATGGTGCAAAAGCAATATATCGACGAGGCTTTCGAGGTTGGCGCAACAGATTATGTGACCAAACCCTTCGAGTTTGCCGATCTGAAGCAACGGCTATCTGATGCATACAGGCTGGCGGCGGAACGACGCGCAGCGATTGAAGTGATGGAAGCCGATGTTTACGCGAATAACGACTCGGAAGTTAATCCTAATTTCAGCCTGACCGACCCGCTCTATTTTGGAGATCTGACAGGTTGCATTGGATTGGCCGAGTTCGAAAACTACGTTGTTCAACTGGCGACAATGCACTCCAGAACCTCCAAGATCGTGGCCGTAAAAGTCGCAGATGTAGAAGAGATTTTTGCGTCAAGCCCGTCCAGCGAATTCCGGGAATTCCTGGCTTCGGCAGGATCGTTGCTTTTGTCCGTCACACAGGAAGGGCGCAACTTTGCGACCTATTGGGGCAACGGGGTATTCCTGCTTATCCATGACAAGAAAAAGGGTATGGGCGCTCAACAATTGACGCACCGACTGTCCCAGATTCCGGCAGGTGAACTTGCAGGTGTGCATTCACCGACCAACTTCTCGTTCCATGTTGGAGACGACGTTTCTTTGCTGGCCCACTCCAAGATGGAGGCGCTGTTCCTGATCGACAAAGCCGTGGAATTGGCCGATATTCCGCAAGGCCCGATTGCACGGTTCGGCTAAGCCTAATACACGATCTGAATTTAGGTGCGTTCAGGACAACTGAGCGCACCTTTTTTGTTCGCAGGATACGCCGCAGTTGCGCGGTTCTGGTTTCACCCCTCCTACCGGCGCGCCCAAACAAAAATTCATTCGGATATATTAGAAAAATAGAATATCCTTAGGAGACGGCTGAATCGCCTGTCTTTTTTCGACTTTTTTACTGGGGGGATTTCGATGGTCAGACTGCGTTCGTGTTTGGTGGCTTTTATTTCGCTGCCCACCATTACTTTTGCTGACGCTGTTCCAAGCAAGCAAGCCGCCGAAGGCACGTTTGCGGAACGCCCCTTTTCACCTTACGCCAATCGCACGTTCCCCGAGCGCCCCTTGTGGGGGGATACGCACCTTCACACCGGGCTGTCGTTGGATGCTGGCGCATTCGGGAATACCTTGCTGCCCGACGAAGCCTGGCGGTTTGCAAAAGGTGAACAAGTCATTTCATCCACAGGCCAGCCCGTTCGGTTGGCGCGGCCCCTGGATTGGATGGTTCTGACGGATCATACCGATCTGATGGGGTTTGCACCTGACCTGCAAGCCGGGAAACCCGGTGTTCTGTCCGATCCGAAAGGACTGGAGTGGTACGAGGGGTACAAGGCAGGTGGCGAGAACGCGGCCAAGGCTGCTTTTGACATCATTACGAATTTTTCGCAGATGACCCTGCCGGAAATCCTGCTTGAATCCTACAGCCCCGGCGCGGATGCCTTTGCGTTCACCTGGGAACAGATCGTTTTGGCGGCCGAACGTCATAATGATCCGGGCAAGTTCACTGCGTTCATCGGCTTTGAATGGACCTCGGTTCCGAAAGGGTTCAACCTGCACCGGAACGTCATGCTGCGCGATGGTCCAATTCGTGCGCTGCAGATGGTTCCACCGGTCACGCAGCCGCCCTATGGGGATACCGATCCCAAGGCCTTGTACGCCTGGCTGGAAGAGTATCAGGAAAAAACCGGTGGGCGGGCCGTTGCCTTTGCCCATAACGGAAACCTGTCCAATGGCTGGATGTTCCCGACCGAAGACACCTACCACGGCGGAAAAGTGGACGAAGAATATGTTCAAAACCGCGCAAAGTGGGAGCCGCATTACGAAGTCACGCAAATCAAGGGCGACGGCGAGGCTCACCCCTATCTCAGCCCCGATGATCCGTTTGCCGATTACGAAAACTGGGATGTTGGCAATCTGGATATAACCGAACTCAAGACCGAGGACATGCTGGCCGGTGAATACGCGCGCGAGGCGTTGAAACGCGGCTTGGCGCTTGAGGAAAAGTTCGGAGTGAACCCCTACAAATTCGGCATGGGCGGCGCCACGGACAGCCACACCTCACTGGCGACCGCGGAAGAGGAAAACTACTTTGGCAAGTCGGTAAGTGCTGAACCTTCGGCAACGCGCGTTCTGCATCCCTTTGTGGAAAGTGAACTGGGCGCATTCGAAGGACACACGCTTGTCGCGTCCGGGTACACTGCGGTTTGGGCGTCCGATAACACCCGCGCGGCGATCTTTGACGCCTTCAAACGCCGGGAGACCTATGCCACGACCGGGCCGCGCATCGGCCTGCGCTTTTTCGGTGGCTGGGATTTTCAGGACGACGACCTACTGACGCGGCTGGTCGCGGATGTCGGTTATACCAAAGGTGTGCCCATGGGCAGCGACTTGCGCCCGCGTGAGGGCGATGGCGCGCCATCTTTCCTGATTGGCGCTCTGCGCGACCCCATTGGTGCAAATCTGGACCGGGTACAGGTCGTAAAGGGCTGGCTGGATGCTGAAGGTGAGCTTCAGGAGAAAGTGTTCAATGTCGCCTGGTCCGGCGATCGCGCGTTGGATGCGAATGGCCAGTTGCCTGAGGTTGGCAATACAGTCGATCTCGATACCGCAAGCTGGAGCAATACGATCGGGACATCTGAACTTCTGACCGTGTGGACCGACCCTGAGTTCGATCCGAGCCAAAGAGCATTCTACTATGTTCGAGTGTTGGAAATCCCGACACCACGCTGGGTTCTGTATGACAAATTGCGCTTTGGAATTGATCTGCCAGAAGAAGCCCAGTTGGTTCATCAGGAACGCGCTTATTCCTCGCCAATATGGTACACCCCCAGCGAGTGATGCGCGGGCTTAAGTCGTCAACTAATCAACACTATTAAGTCACCGGAAACAGAGCCGCTGGTCAGTAATGACCACGGCCCTCCGCTTCCGAGAAAGAGCCCATGCGTGTATTGAAAGACCCCTTGCTCCACTTCCTCTTGATCGGGTGCGGAATATTTGGATGGTTCTTCCTTGTTGCCCCGGACGGTGAAGTTGCCCCTCCAGCAGAAACGATAATTGTCGACCAGGATGATGTGGATTTGCTGGTTGCACGTTTTACCGACAGTTGGAAACGGCCACCGACGGACACCGAACGACAGGCGTTGATTGAAGCTCTGATCCGTGAAGAAGTCCTTGTTCGCGAAGCGCGCAAACTTGGGTTAGACCGTGGCGATCAGGTAATCCGGGCGCGGCTGGCGCAGAAGATGGATTTTCTGACAGATGCAATCGCGTCCTCGGTAGAGCCGGAAACCGACGTTCTGCAAGCGTACCTGGAGCAGAACGCGGAACGCTTCACCACACCTCGGTTAATTGCATTTGATCAGGTGTTTCTGGGTGAAGCGCCGACGCCTGCTGACATGGACTCCGCGCTAGCAAGGCTAAGAGCCGGCGAAGACTGGACCGGCGTCGGGGCGCGCACACTGCTGCCGTTGTCCCTGCCTTTATCTGCCGCACGCTCAGTCAATGCGGCGTTCGGATACGGGTTCTCTGGCGCCGTAAACCAATTGAAGCTCGGTGAGTGGGAAGGCCCCATTCAGTCGGGTTATGGTCTTCATCTGGTTCGGATCACCGACACGCAACCCTCCAAATTGCCCGAACTGGAGGATATCCATGATGCGGTTTTGCTTGAATGGCGGCGGGACACGGGTGAAGAATTGGCGCAGGCCCAGTTCGAGGACTTAGCCGCGACCTATCAGATCGTCACTCCGGAAACCGAAAAGGCGCAAGAATGAAGGCTGCGCTGTTTGTGTTGTTGACCGTTTGGGTCGCACTTTCGGGGGCGCCGGCGCAGGCACATGCGCTGGACCCGGGCTATCTGGAGCTGAGGCAATTGGCTCAGAACACTTGGCAAGTGTTGTGGCGAAAACCTGATGTGACAGGCCGCCCCATGACGATTGATGCGGTTTTGCCAGAGTCCTGCTCGCCCGCGCGTGGGCCTGAACCGACCTCGGACGGCGTTGCATGGGTATCGGTGTGGGTCGCTGAATGCGAAACCGGCCTTGGGGGAAATTCAGTTAAAATTGATGGGCTGGAAACACAAAGAAATGACGTGCTTTTGCGGCTTCAACCCCTTGATGCACCAACAACAACTCTCAGGTTCACGCCTGACACCGTAGAACTGGAAATTCCCCGACAACCTACGACGTTGGCCGTCTTAACAAGCTATTTTCGCCTTGGTTTCGAACACATTCTGGAGGGTTGGGATCACCTGCTATTCGTTTTTGCCCTGTTCCTTCTGGTGCGTGGCAAGTGGCGTCTGGTCGGCGCGGTGACAGCGTTTACGGTTGCCCATTCGATCACTCTGGCTTTGGCAACTCTGGGCGTGCTGAACGTCCCCGGCCCGCCTGTGGAAGCAGTAATCGCCCTGTCGATCGTTTTCCTCGCACTGGAAATCCTGCGCCGAAAGGACGGGCATTTGCGGTTGTCGGAACAGTACCCGTGGATCGTTTGCTTTTGCTTCGGGCTGCTGCACGGCTTGGGCTTTGCCGGGGCATTGGCCGAAATCGGCATCCCCCCTCAAGACGTTTTCGCCGCCTTGCTTTCTTTCAATCTGGGTGTTGAAGCTGGTCAGCTTTTGTTTATTGCGACCCTGTCAGCGGTTCTGATGGCATGGCATTTCATGACACCCTCTGGATCGGGGCGGCTTGCGACTTATTCCATGCCGATCGCAGGCTACGCGATCGGGTGCGTGTCGATATATTGGTTGGTTGAACGTGTTAGCGGGTTTTGATGCTAAGGTGGATGCAATGAATCGGTTAACGAAGAACCGATAATACTTGATCTGAAAGACGCACCGCCAACCAAGCAACAGTGGACGCAAGAATGAATTGAGAGGGGCATATAGTGCGAGTTTTGCTAAAAGGCGCGCTGATAATTGGCGTAATTATCCTTTTCGTCGTTGCCGCCGCATGGCTGTTTCTATCATCCCCGTTTCTGTCGACCCCGCGCACCGCCATGGCCCAACAGGTTCTGACCAACAAGCTGGGTCAGCAACTGGTTATCAACGAAAACATAAGTGTTGGGCTTGGCTCGCAATTGTCGGTCACAGCCACCGGCATTGTGATGCCTTCTGCGTCGCTGGAGGGTACCGACCTTGCCAAGATAGATACTCTCAGGTTTTCGGTTGCCGCTGCGGATCTTGTGAAGGGAAAACTGTCGATTAGCAATTTGATGGTGGACGGAATTCACCTAAACCTGATTGCAACAGAAAACGGTAAGACAAGCTGGTCAACCGGTCAAAAGACAGACGACGCAAGCGGCCCAATGCCAACGACGAATGCTGTTTCAGAGATTTTTGCAGACCGTGAACTTAGCCTAACCAACATCACGGTCCTGTATCAAAGTGCGCAAAATGGTCTCGATTTCGATCTACGCCTGCCGGAACTGACATTGGCGTCTAGCGACGGGGTCGCGGTCGCCTCGGCCAACGGGCACGGCACATTGAATGGGCAGGCATTTGACCTAAGTGCCCAATTCCCTGACCAAGACCCTTTTCAGGTAACGGCCAAGTTCGATCAGGTTTCACTTGCCGCGACCGAGGTTCAAGCCAAAGCGGGCTTGGCGATTGCTACCACTTCGACGATTGATGAACTTGGACAACTTCTCGATATTCTAAAGCTGAACCGTGTTCTTGAAGGTTCTGGAAGTGCGGAAGCGGTATTGAAGGTCTCTGAGGGCGTGTCACGTCTGGACGACCTTAACATACAGGCACAATTGGAAGGCGGGCAGAGCCTGGAGCTCACCGGTCAGATCGGTGAGCTTGGCAATCCGAAAGATGTGTCCCTGACGACCCGGATTCGGTTGTACCCAGAAGGGGCCGAGCCCGCGCCGGCTGCATCGCGCTATGACCTGAAACTGATTTCGGTGGACATGGTCATGGACAGCGTCCCCGGTGAAATACCGCAGCGGCAGATGGTCATTGAAACCAATGGTTTCACACTGGACACATCGGGCGAAGGCCCGCCCCCAGTTAAATTCTCGGAAGTGTCCAGAACGCCGGATGGAAAACTGCGAGTTGGCAATGTGAACCTGCGGATCGGTGACCCCGCGAACCCGTTTGTCATTCTCAACGGATCGGTAGGGGACGCGTTGCAGTTGCAGGAGGTCTTAGGCGAAGGAATACTTGAAATTCCGGCAAGCAGTTTGATTTCCCCCGAACTATTGGGCGAAGATGATCAACTTGGAAAGTTCTCCGGCGCGTTTTCCCTGACCGGCAATATCAAACAGCTCTCGCTCTCGGACTTGAACGGAAGCACAAGTGACACGGATGTCTGGTCTCTGGACGTTCATGGTTCTGTCGAGAACGTTCTTAAGTTCGAAAACCTGGACCTTGGCATCGAAATCGACGTCCCATCCGGTGCCGACCTTTTGCAGGCATTGTCGCTAGAGCCCGTAGATACCGGACATACAGGATTTTCGATCGACCTTCATAGCGATGGTACGGATTGGAACGCACAGGCAGATGTCACTGTGGCCGATTCCGGCCTGACCTTTTCAGCCACTCTGGACGACGCGACCTCGGACCCTGTCCTCAAGGGGTTAATCGAAAGCGACCTGATCCGTATTGACCAGATCCGCAGCATCGTTCTGGCGACCGCTCAGTTACGCAAACTGGGTGTGGCCGACGAGGATACCACAGCAGAAACAGACGCACATGCGGAACCCGGCGCCCTAAGGGACGTAACGCTGAAACCGATTGGGCGCTCTATCCTTCTGTCTGGAATGAATATGGATGTTGATATCGACTTGCGTCACATCGAAGGCTCGGACGGTATCAGCACTTTGCAAAGCGAACTGACCCTGAACGAAAGCGAACTGAAAGCGGGGCCGTTGAAGTTTGAATATGGTGGCGCCCATTTCGACGTCAGTGGCCGTATGGACTTGTCGGGCGAAGATCACCGGCTGAACCTTAAAGGTCAGGCTGGGGGGTGGCGGCTGAACGACATTCTGCACAACCTGAATTTCAAGAAAGGCGCCAGCGGAACTATTTACGCGGATTTCGACGTCACCGGCGGGATCGACTCGGCCAAACATTTCGTCAAATCCATGAGCGGTAACGCTACCGTTTCCATGCGCGACGGGTCGATTGAAACCCAGCTATTGGATCTTGCGGGCCTTGGGTTGCTACCTTGGGTCTTTTCAAAGGAAAAGCAGAAGGTTGCGCCAATCGTGTGTTTACGCGCACCGCTGGCTATTGCAAACGGCAATATCTCGACCAAACAAACCACCTTGGAGACCGATCAGGTTCAGGTCGTTGTTTTTGGTGCAGTGGATATGAACAACAAGGCATTGGACCTTAACCTGCAACCTCGCAAAATCGGTGATCCCCTGTCCCGCAGCCCGTGGCCAGTGACGGCGACCGGTCCGCTGGCAAAACCAAACATTAAGGTCAAGGACGGGCCGAAGCGCCTGAAACGGTCAGACGGGGCCGATCAGATGCCCGCCAAGCGCAAACTTTGCGTGCCCGATATCTTGCAGTTGCAGTAATTTGGTGGACTGAGGGTCCTTGACCCCAGCAAGACTATCCTGCGCGATATAGCCGTCGCATGACGGTCGGCGTCAGATACATCGGAATTTGATACGCGCCGATGAACACCATCAACGGCGCGGTAACCTCCGGAGGCAGCGCCACAAAGAAGATGGCAATATTCCGGTTGCCTGCAATCAAGGCCATGGCCGTTCTTTTAGCCGCGGACAGCCTGTTGCGTGTCAGGACATATGTCACCGCCTGAGCGCCAAAATTTGCGCAACACGCGAAAGCGATCCAAAACAAAGCAGTACCGGGCCGGTCCAACATTGTGCTGCTGACCGAAGGCATTAACCCCACGACGAAAACGGCCAATGTGATCGTGCCCAACCCTTCAAGGTTCATCAGTATTCCTTGCGATGGGGATTTTAGCACTGTTCGATGCAGAGCTATCGCCGCAAATGTCGCAGCGAAAATCGTCACGAACAACTTTAGCACGGCCTGCAACACCGTATGAAAATCACCAATCTCGGGCATCAGCCAAAAGATGGGAAACACGGTCAGCGGTAAAACGGCAGTCCCGGCCACAAGCAAACGCATCGCGTGTTCCGCCGGGTACCCCATCATCAGGCACAGATTGGGGCTGCCTGCGATGGATGGCGCTGCGGTCATGATAAGCAAAGCCAAAAGCACGGGCTCCGCGTTCCAACCAAACAGAAAGCCAACAGCAAGCACAGCCAACGGAATGGTGAATTGAAAACCCAACACAGTCCCGGATACAAGCCGCCAGTCGCCCATCGAGCCCAGAATGGACGACGGCTCCATCCTCAGGACGGTCACAAACAACAGTAGAACCACCAGTGGGGGCAGCATCGGGCGCATCGGTTCGGCCAGTCCCGGCAGCAGCAACCCACCAACCAGTCCAGCCACTAGAACAAGCGGGCCGTTGCGCGCGGCCCAATGCAAGGGGTTCAAGACGGACTACCCACCGGGGCTCTGACGTAGGTTGTCCGGAAGCCATGTGGCCAGTTCCGGGAACCAGATCAACACGAAGACCATCAAGACCATGATCAGGAACATCGGGATCGCGGCGCGGGCAATATAGCCCATCTCATGATTGGTCATGCCCTGCATGACGAACAGGTTGAAACCGATCGGAGGGGTGATCTGCGCCATCTCAACCACAACAACGATGAATATTCCGAACCAGATCAGATCGATACCGGCCTCCCTGATCATCGGCTCCACAACGGCCATGGTCAGAACGACCGACGAGATGCCATCAAGGAAACAACCCAGAATGATGTAAAAGACCAAAAGCACCATGAGCAGCTCAAACCGTGTCAGCTCCCACCCTGCGATCAGGTCGGCCAAACCACGTGGCAATCCCGTAAAGCCCATCGACAGTGACAGAAAGGCCGCCCCCGCAAGGATTAACGCAATCATGGCACTTGTGCGGGTTGCTCCCATCAGGCTTTCCGTAAAGGTCTTCCAGTTCAGTGACCCCTGCCCCGCCGCAAGCAGAAGCCCCCCGATCACCCCAAACGCTGCAGCTTCGGTGGCAGTTGCATAGCCCAAATACATTGAGCCAATCACAACCATGATCAGTAGGATCACAGGCAACAAAAACCGAGAGTTCCTGATTTTCTCGGAAAAACTAAGCTTGCCCTCGTCGTTCGGATTCCAATCCTTGCCCAGCTTTGAATAGATCGCGACATAGCCCATGAACATGGCGGCCAGAACCAGACCCGGAAGGATGCCAGCGAAGAACAGCTTGGTAATGGATTCATTTATCGTCACGCCGTAGACGATCAGGGTCAGGGATGGCGGGATCATCAAGCCAAGCGTCGCCGCCCCCGTCAGGGTGCCGATGATCATGCGCTCGGGGTAGTTGCGTTTGCGTAGCTCGGGAATGGACATCTTGCCCACGGTCGTCAGGGTCGCAGCAGACGATCCAGACACCGCAGCAAACACGGTACAGCCTACGATGTTCGTGTGTACCAACCCGCCGGGCAGCGGGGCCATCCAAGGCGAAAGCCCCTTGAACATGTCTTCAGATAATCGCGTTCGATAGAGGATTTCCCCCATCCAAATAAACATGGGCAACGCGGTCAAAGTCCACGAGGACGAAGCTGACCAGACCGTAGTGATCATCACATCGCCGACCGGCCGTGTGGTAAACAGTTCCATCCCCACCCAAGCCACGCCCATCAGGGCAAGACCAACCCATACACCCGTGCCGAGCAATGTGAACAGAACGAAAAGAAAAAGAATGATGACTGAGATATTTTCCATGCCGTCACTCCCCGTGGCTCTGATCTGCGAGATCACGGGTGATACGGTGATCACCTTTCACGACGACATGGATCAGGTGATCCGTCAGGGCGATTGCAAGGATTACCGCCCCGATCAGCATGGATGACTGGGGGATCCAAAGGGCGGTCTTGTCCTGCCCCTGACTGACGTCGTTGAATTTCCAACTCCAGTAAACAAACCGATAGGCATACCAGCAAAAGTACCACATCACGGCAGCACCGACGGCAAAGCACCAGATCTCCAGCACCCTGCGGACACCATTGGGAACGGCGTTCAACAGGATCGACACGCGAATATGGCTACCCCGGTTCAATGCGTTCGCAAAGGCCAGAAAGGACGCCGCAGCCATGGCATATCCGGCATAGTCAGGGGCACCGGGAAAAACCTCGCCTGTCCAGCGGGCCAGCATCTGCACCACAATCAGCAACAAGATGGCGATCAGGCTCAGCGCGGCCAGAACGCCTGCGGCCTGATAAATGAAATCCAATACGGACCGAAGCCCTCGCAATGCTGCCATACCGTCCCCGCGATGTTATGATTGGTCAGACAAAGGGCGGCAGGATACCCCGCCACCCGTTTGAGGGATTTATTGCGACTGGAACGCGTCGACGATGGCCTTGCCTTCGTCCCCTGCCGCCTCGAGCCACTCGTTTGTCATGGTCACACCGATCTCTTTCAACTCGTTGACCATCTGCTCAGAGGCCGGACCAACGGTCATACCACCATCGCGCAAGCCTTGAAGGGTGAAACCAGTATATTCCTTGGCACGCCAGTTACCGGCATATTCCGCCAGCTCCGCGCAGGCCTTGATGACATTCTTGTTGGCGTCAGACACACCACCCCAGACATCTGAGTTGACCATCACATAGTTGCGCGGCAACCAGGCATCCACCTCGTAGAAATAGTTCAGGCTTTCCCATACCTTACGGTCATACCCGGTGGACCCCGACGACACCATCGAGTCGGCCACGCCGGTTGCAAAAGCCTGGCTGATTTCTGCCGCTTCGATCGTGACTGGCAGCATCCCGGTCAGCTCTGCAAGGCGTGAGGTCGCGTTGTTGTAGGAACGGAACTTGATGCCTTCCATATCCGCGACCGAGTTCACCTCGTTCTTGAAATAGAGACCCTGCGGCGGCCATGGAACTGCGTAAAGCAGCGTCAGGTTCTGCTCTGCCAGCAGGTTCTCAATGGACGGCTTGGCCGCTTCCCAAAGTTTTGCGCTGTCATCGAATGACGTCGCAAGGAAGGGGATCGAGTCAAAACCAAACAGCGCATTTTCGTTCTGGTGCCCCGACAACAGGCGTTCCCCGATTGGCGCCTGTCCGGTCTGAATTGCACGTTTGATATCCGCGCCCTTGAACAAGGACCCCGACGGATGGGTTACGATTTCAATCTCACCGCCGGTTCCGGTGGTAACGCACTTAGCAAACTCGGCCCCCGTAGCGGAATGGAAGTTGGAAGCAGAATATGCCATGGGCATATCCCATTTTTCCGCCACGGCCGGAGCGACCGAAGCAGCTGTCAAAGCGGTTGCCGCCAAAAGACTTGTCAGTTTCTTCATCGTATTCTCCCTATTGAATATCGAACCGCCGGTGTTTCTCACCGACATTATTGTGTTGCATAGCGTGAGGGCGCGTAGACGCTCACGTCTGTGTTCGGAGTTCTGTCCGCGATCATCTGGGCCAACAGACGCCCGGTTTTCGGCCCACCCGTCAAACCGATGTGATGGTGCCCAAAGCCAAGATAGGCGCCTTTGATATTAGGTACTTCGCCGATGATCGGGATCGAATCCGCCGGGGCGGGTCTGTGCCCCATCCATTCAACTTCCTCCTTCCATGTTACACCCGGAAAGGCAGCTCGGGCGTTTTTCTTCAGCAATTCGAACGGCGCGCGTGACGGCGCCGCATCCAGCCCTCCGAATTCGACGATACCGGCCAAACGAATTCGCCCATCCATCGGAGTGGCCACAAACTTGCCCGAAGCCACCATCACCGGGCTACGCGGCATCGCAGAAGGCTCTATCAATTCAAGATGATAGCCGCGTTCGCTTTCCAAAGGAACAGAAACCCCAAGACGCGCGGCCAGAGGGCCCGACCAAACACCCGCAGTGATCAGGGCTGTATCACAGGCGATGGTCTCACCACCTGCCCGCACACCAACCACCCGACCGTTTTCATAAGCGATGTCTTCGACAGTGGCGCGAATAATGTGACCGCCCAGCGCTTCGACATGTGCCGCAAGGTCTTTCACATAACGCCCCGGATCAGTGATGTGGCCGTGATCTGAAAGCTTTGCAGCAAATCCGATCTCCTGACCAAAGACAGGGTCATAGGCGCGAAATGCCTCGCCCTCCAGCTCCTGCCATTTGAACCCGTACTTTCGACGTATCGCCCACCCAAACGCGTCACTTTCGAACTGCGCCCGGTTTTCATAAAGAAACAGATAGTCGGACGGCACGATCCACTTTTCGGCCCCCGTCCCTTTGGCAAGGGCTTCGTGGTCATTCAAACTGTCCCCCACGATCGGGGTCAGTGCAGCCGCAATACGTTCCACATCATTTGCATTCGCGTGTTTGAGATATTGGGACAGCCACGGCAGAAGCTTGGGCAAGTACCCCCATTTCATGAACAACGGCTGAGAGGGGCTAAACAGCATTTTCGGAGCTTTTCGAAGCAACCCTGGAACGGTCACCGGCACGATTGAGCAAGAAGCCAACACTCCGCCATTGCCGTATGAGGTGCCTTCGCCCGGACCCGCCTTGTCAATCAAGATCACCCGGTGCCCATCGCGCTGAAGCCAGATTGCAGAGGACACGCCGACAATACCGGCCCCGATGATCGCGATGGTTTTTGCGTCGTTCATGCTGCCACCGCCTTGGTTATTGCATAGTGGTTCAGTTTTCCGATGTCAGGACACCCGCCCAGCCCCGGACCAACGGGAACGATCACGTTGCCGTCGGCCACGCGGAAAGGATCTTGCAGAATGTCTTCTGCAAGGAAGTATGAAGACTGATAAAACTCGCAGCCCAGAGTTATCTCGGGCGTTGCCGCAATCATGTGAGTGCCCGCAAGGTGGGCCAACCCTGCTTCGAACATGTCGCCGCCATACGCGCTCAACCCATGGGCTGCGGCGATACGCGCAGTTGTCTGGGCGCGGTGTAGCCCACCGGATTTCATGATTTTCACCGAAACGCCGTCGCATATGTTTTCGCGCGCGGCGCGCTCCATATCTTCAGGACCAAAAACGCTTTCATCTGCAAGCAGGGGCACATCAATCATCTGCCTTAAACGGGCCATCATGCCAAAGTGATGCGCCCGCACGGGTTGCTCGATGAAATCCGGTGCAAATTGCGCGACGTCCCGCACCCGTGCAGCGGCATCCGTAATTTCAAGCCCCTGATTATAGTCCACTCTGACAGACATATCCGGGTAGTTCTGCGCCAGATATTCCAGCCGCATGATGTCAAAGGCATGATCCTTGAACCCCGTCTTCAGCTTAACGATCCGAACGCCGTCGTCCTGCAGCCGATCCAGCAGTTCCTTGTCCTGCGCGAATTCAGGGTTGGCGATTGAACAGCTCAGCGGAATGGTATCGCGGCACTTTCCACCCAACAATGCCCACACCGGCACGCCACTGATCCGACCAGCCAAGTCAAGCAGCGCACTGTCCAACGCGGCCTTTGCTTCGGTGCAATGTGCGACGACGCGGGACGCCTGTTCCGTGATGGCGGCCCGGTCGGCAATGCACGAGCCAATCACCAGCGGCCGGATATACCGGTCCAAAGCCGCATAGGTGGCCTCGGGCGTTCCTGTGAACACTGACCAGGGCGAGGCCTCGCCGAATCCATGACAGCCGTCCTCACACGTCAGGCGCAAGACGACAACTTCGCAACTTCCTTCAACAGTGCCAATTCCATGATCACGGCGGGACGTGACCGGCAACTCCAGATGCCACAGGTCATACCCAACAATTTTCTGAAACAGGTCGCCCATGCCGCATCCCCTTGATGAGCAGAAGCCTGCCTTGACCTGTATATCATTTCAAATACTATGTTTTCGCAATTCCATCAGAAAAAATGATAGGGTGAACCATGTCTCTGCGCTTTCGCCAATTGCAAGCTTTTCACGCCATCATGGAAACCGGAACCGTCACTGGCGCGGCGTCTGTGCTGGGCATTTCGCAGCCGGGCATCAGCAATCTTCTGGCCCAGCTTGAGCGCGAGGCCAGACTGCCGCTGTTTGAACGCAGCAAAGGTCGATTGTTACCAACGCCCGAGGCCGAGTTGCTGTACCGAGAGGTCGATACCGTCGTGCGCGGTCTGGACCACGTCGCCCAAGCGGTCTCTGACCTGCAAAACAAGCATCCCGGCCAGCTTCAGATCGCGGCCCCTCATCTGTTGTCCTTCGGCTTTATCCCGCGCGAGGTCGCCCGCTTTGCCAAAACTCGGCCAAACCTGTCCGTCAGTTTTCAATCGCAATATTCGTCTAAAATACAGGAATGGGTGACCTCGGGCCTGTTCGAGATCGGGGTTGTCGAGATGCCAATTCTTCACGACACGCTGAACTATCAGGTGTTCCACTTCGAAACTCTGGCGACGTTTCCCGAAGACAGCCCACTGGCCGTCCACGATGTCCTGACGCCTGCGTTGCTGGAGAACGAGCCTTTCATTGTCATGGGGCCGGAACATCAAACGCACCGGCGCACTAGGGATGCGTTTCAAACGCAGGGGCGCACGTGGCGAACACAAATCCACACGCACCTGTCCGAGAACTTACTGAGCTTCGTCAAACAAGGCATGGGCGTTGCCCTGATTGATCCCTTTACAGTGAATTTCGATGAAGAGACCGGCTATCAGACGCGCCCCTTCCGGCCGGCCGTGATGCTGGATCTAGCGATCATAACGGCCAAGGGTCGCCCCCTCTCAACTGTTGCGCAGGACTTTCTGGCCCAACTCACAGCGTCAATTGCGACTTACGCCAGCCATTCGGACACCGGCGCGGCGGCCTCGTGAAGGGGTTGGGAATGGATATCCACCAAGGTTGGCCCGTCATGTTCCACAGCCATCGCCAACACCCTGCGCAGGTCGGCCGGGTCTTTCACAGTCCACGACTTGACCCCAAAGGCCGAAGCAACCGCGGCATGGTCGGTGCGATCAAAGTCGACGTTGTAGTACCGCTGCCCGAACCCGGCATCCTGACCCGCCTTGATCCACCCAAAGACCGAGTTTGAGAACACGATCGAAGTGATCGGCATTTTGTGCCGTACCATCGTTTCAAACTCTCCGCACGTGAACCCGAAAGAGCCATCCCCCATGACGGCCAGCGTTTTGACGGACGGCCTGCCGACATGCGCCCCCATCGCGGCCCCTAACGAATATCCCAAGGCACCATGCGCCCGGTTCGTGATGAAGTGGCGCCCGGCGCTTTGCCACCGGTAGTGTGCACTGAAATAGGGGCAAGGGGTCCCGGGGTCTGCGACAATCGTGGCATCGTCATCAAGAACATCCATGAGCGCTGCCATGACGGCCTCGGGGCGGATCGGGGCTTCACGGCTTGCCGCTAGCGGGGCAAAGGCGGCGGTTTTGGCAGCCCAGGCGGCCTTGGCCTTGGCTGCACCGCCTTGGCCGGGCAGATCATCATTTCCCTCCAGCGCGTCCGCCAGCGCTTCCAGCGCCTGCCGCGCGTCGGCGCAGATCGCCACCTCAGCCTGATAGTTCGCGCCGATCACCATCGGGTCGCTGTCGATGTGGATGATCGTTGCGTTTCGGGCCGGGCTTCTCCAGCGTTCGGTCGTAACCGACCCTGCGCGGCAACCGATAAACAGAACCACGTCCGCCTGATCTACAACCGCCCGAGTCGCTGGCACGCCTCCGTTTGATCCCACGACGCCCAGCGCCAAAGGCTCGGTCTCGGCCAGCGCGCCCTGACCTGAAACCGTTGTGGCCACAGGCATATCCAAAGCCTTTGCCACCCGGCGCAGCGCATCGCTGGCCCCCGACAGAACAGGCCCGCCCCCGCAAACGGCCACTGCCGATTTTGCCTTAGCCAAGACTTCCGCGGCCGCGTCTATCGCGTCAGGATCAGGCCCCACCCGTTCAGCCGGATAACTGCGATGCCGCGCGTCCGCCCAGATTTCAGATTCGTCCACCGAGGCCTTTTGAACATCAAAGGGCAAAGCAAGATGTGCCGCACCGGGCGTTCCAGTCGTCATAGCCCGGAACGCCGCCCGCATCATTGCAGGCAACCGCGAGGCATCGTCGATCGAGGCATTCCACTTCGCCAGCGGCTTAAACAAAGCTGTCTGGTCCAATTCTGTCAGCGGGTATTTCCCCCGGCTGGTTGTCGCGACATCAGAGGTGATCGCCAGAATCGGCACCGAGCTTTCGTTGGCCTCGACCACACCCGGCAGTATATAGGTCGCCCCACCGCCCGATGGCCCCTCGCAAATACCGGGTTTGCCCGTAACGCGGGCATAACCGTCAGCCATATATGCCGCGTGTCGTTCGTCGCGGGTTAAGATGTGCTGAATGCCGTGATCCATCCGCGCCAACGCATCATAAAACGGCAGGGTCGTGTCCCCACACAAACCAAACATGTGAGTCACGCCATGGGCTTCAAGCATTCTTACCATCGCCTCAGCCCCTGTCAGGTAGTTCACGCCCGTCATATTTGCCCCCATCAAGAATTGAATACATAACTGTATACAGTATTGCATATTGAATTCAAGATCGACCTGTGGCACCCCTGAAAAGAAGCAGAGGAAGGCAATATTTGATGGCGGGTCCACGAGTCGATGACATTTACGATCAGGTAAAGGCGATGGCGGTGTCATTTCGCCTGCGTCCGGGTGACCGCCTGAACGAAGTCGCACTCTCCAAAGAACTCGGCGTAAGCCGGACCCCCCTGCGCGAGGCGCTGAACCGTCTGGTCGCCGAACGCCTATTCGACTTTCGCCCCGGTCAGGGGTTCTTTTGCAGACCCTTGGATGCCCAGAGCGTGTACGACCTGTTCGAACTGCGCCAGATCATAGAAGTGGCCGCAGTACGTGCGGCTTGCGCCAAGGCAACGGATCAAGAGCTGAAGGCGCTTGAACAGGAACTGTACGACACAGGCATCGACATAACTGGCCTGACGGTCGAAGAAGCCGTAGCGCGCGACGAGGTATTCCATATCGGAATCGCGCGGTTGTCGGGCAATCGCGAATTGCTGCAAACCCTCAGCCGGATCAATGACCGTATCCGGTATATCCGGTGGGTTTCGATGACTGCGGACCGCATTCATCGCTCGAAAGATCAGCACAAGGGTGTAATGAACGCCATGCTTGAGCGAAACACGGACGAGGCCGAGCGGATAATGGGGGCCCATATCTCCAGGCGGATGGATCAGGTACAGGACGCAGTACGTCAGGGAATTTCCAGCATCTATATGGAGGGGCCCGACGAAATCGCGACCCGCATCATTGAGGAGGCTTGAGGCATGATCGTGCAAGGTGGAAAATCCATTTACGGTGCCTCGGTGGGCATTCTTATGCTGGATGCGCAGTTTCCACGAATTCCCGGAGATATGGGAAACGCGCTGACATGGCCCTTTCCCGTGCTCTACCGAATAGTGCGTGATGCGTCACCGGACCGAGTTGTTCGCCAAAAGGCCGAAGGCATGTTGGGCGCGTTCGTCGATGCGGCTCTGGATCTGGTCAAGGACGGGGCTGACGGCATTACCACAAATTGCGGCTTTCTTTCGGTCTTTCAAAAGGAACTGTCCGAAGCCATTCCCATCCCCGTCGCGACATCATCTTTGATGCAAGTGGAAATGGTAAACCGCACCCTTCCAGCGGGCAAACGTGCGGGCATCCTGACGATTTCAGCGTCCACCCTGACGGATGAACATCTGTCTGGCGCTCAAGTTCCACTGGGTACTCCAATCGGAACTACTGAGGGGGGTGACGAATTCACACGCGCAATTCTTGGCAATGAGCTGACGATGGATGTGGACAAGGCCCGTGCGGATAACATCGCCGCTGCGTTATCCCTGAAGGTAGAGAACCCTGACTTGGGAGCGATCGTTCTGGAATGCACCAACATGTGTCCCTATGCGGCTGACATTCAAAAGGCTACGAACCTTCCGGTGTTTTCGATGGTTACCTTCGTCAATTGGTTTCAGGCCGGGCTCAACCCGCCGCATTATTGATGCCTCCCGAAAACTACGCGTTTTGATGTCGCTTACATGCAATAACGTCGCATTTCCACTAGTATGGCACCGCCTGCGCCTACAAACTTACGGTATGCGTATGGCCTGTATTTCTCATCCGATGAACCGTCGCGCGACGGGTTGTGATCTGGTGGTTGCCGCCTGAGCCAAGGGCTTTGTGCCCTTTGCGACGGACTGCGATTACTCTGACTTCGGACTACAGAATGACCCCTGATGCACTGCGCCTCGCCATTGATATTGGCGGCACTTTTACCGACACGGTTCTATTCTCGGGTGAGGACACAATCCTTGCATCCACCAAGACGCTGACCACTCACCAAAACCCCGCTGGCGGCGCGATGGAGGGCGCGAGGCGGGTTATCGAGCTATCTGAACGCTCATTATCCGACATCTCCGGCTTCATTCATGGAACAACTTTGGCCACCAATGCCCTGATCGAACGGCGCGGGGCCACGGTTGCAACGATCACGACAGAAGGCTTCCGCGATATCCTCGAAATCGCTTACGAGCGGAGATATGCGCAATACGATATCAACCTGGAAAAGCCCGACCTGCTGGTGCCCCGGGAACGGGCGTTTACGGTGCGTGAACGTATGTCGGTAGACGGTGAAGTTTTGATCGCGCTGGAGCAGTCCGCAATCGACGCAGTGCTGGAAGAGATCGACGCAAGCGGTGTGGGCGCCGTCGCCATCTGCCTTATGCACGCTTACGCCAACCCTGCGCACGAACGGCAGTTGCAATCAGCTCTGGCCCAAGAACGCCCCGAACTGGCCATCTCAATCTCGTCCGAGGTCAGCCCCGAGGCGCGTGAGTTTGATCGCCTCTGCACCACGGTTGCAAACGCCTATATCCAGCCTTTGATGCAGGCATACCTGACGCGTTTCGCGGATCGGTTCCGTGACGAAGGTCTTGCCTGCCCGATCCTGATGATGACGGCCGGTGGCGGAATGTGCACCCTAAACACCGCGGCGCAATTTCCCATCCGTCTTGTCGAATCCGGCCCGGCCGGGGGCGCCATTTTGGCCGCCCGGATCGCCGCACGCGCGGGTCTGGATCAGGTTCTGTCCTTTGACATGGGCGGAACAACGGCCAAGCTCTGCCTGATCGACAACGCGCGCCCGCAGACCTCGCGTCAGTTCGAAATCGCGCGTGCGGCCCGGTTCATCAAGGGCTCAGGCATGCCTGTGCGAATTCCCGTGATCGAAATGATCGAAATCGGAGCGGGCGGCGGCTCGATCGCCGGGGTAGATCGGTTGGGGCGATTGACGGTTGGGCCGAAATCGGCTGGCTCGGAACCCGGCCCCGTCGCGTTCCTACGCGGCGGCACAGAGCCAACGGTCACAGATAGCGATATCGCACTGGGCTACATCACCCCCGAAACCTTTGCCGAAGGGCACATCGCGATTGACCTTAAGGCTGCGAAACATGCTTTGGATCGCGTGATCGGGACCAAGCTCGGTCTTAACGCAACCGGTACCGCAGATGGTGTCAGTCGCATCGTCGACGAAAGCATGGCCAGCGCCGGACGCATGCACGCCGTCGAAAGCGGCAAGGAACTGGGCACCCGAACTATGATCGCGTTTGGCGGCAATGGTCCCCTGCACGCAACACGGGTTGCCCGGTCCGCCGGGGTCAACCAGATCGTGATCCCACCAAACCCTGGTGTCGGCTCGGCTGTTGGTTTTCTTTACGCGCCTGTCAGTTTTGAGATTGTGCGGTCTCGTTACTCTTTGTTGGAAAGCATCGAAGTTAACGCAATCAACACGCTCTTCGACGCAATGATTTCCGAAGCAAAACAGGTGGTATCCCAAGGCGCAGGCGATGCGCCAACTCAAACGTGGCGTACCGCGTTCATGCGCTACAGCGGTCAGGGCCACGAGATCGAAATCCCCCTGCCCGACCGCGACCTTTGCACCACAGACATTGCGCCCCTTACCCATGCGTTTGAAGAGGAATACCGCAAGCAATTCTCGCGCCTAGTGCCGGGAATGCAGATAGAAATCCTGAATTGGTCGGTGCGCGTGGCGACTTTCGGGAGCGAAGCGCCCACCTTGGCGGATGCGCCGATATCTCGTCCAGCAATGCCGTCACAGACGCGCCCCATCACCTGCGACCTGACCGGACAAACCGTACAGGCCGCATTGATCGCCCGCCCCGACCTGCGCGCGGGCGACTATGTCCCCGGACCCGCGCTGATTACCGAGCCACAGACAACCACATTGGTCTCTTCTGACTTCGCAGCCCGTGTGGACGCGATCGGGAACCTTGTCCTTACCCGGAAAGGAACAGAATGATGACCCTCTCTCCCGCCCGACTTCAAGTTATGTGGAACCGTCTTCTGGCGGTTGTTGAAGAACAGGGGCAAACCCTGATCAGGGCGGCCTTTAGCCCGATCGTGCGCGAGTGCGGGGACATATCGGCCGGTATATTTGATGCGAATGGGCGCATGCTGGCGCAGGCCGTCACCGGCACGCCCGGACATATCAATACAATGGCCGAAGCGGTTCAGCACCTTCGCGCGGCCTTCCCCGTTCAAGACATGAAACCGGGTGACATCTATATGACCAACGACCCCTGGCTGGCCTCGGGGCATTTGAACGACTTTCTTCTGATGATGCCGGCCTTCCGGAACGGACAGGTCGTTGGCTTTACCTCATGCACCTCTCACCTGGTCGATTTGGGCGGGCTTGGAATGGGGCCAGAGGGGTCCGATATCTATGACGAGGGTTTGTTGATCCCGCCTTGCAAACTGGTCGATCAAGGCGCGCCAAACGCTCTGCTTCTTGACATAATCCGCGCCAATTCCCGTGAACCCGTCGCGAATGAGGGCGACATTTACGCACTAATTGCCTGTTGCGAGTCTGGGGTCGACCGTCTGCTATCCATGATGGAGGAATTCAACCTCGACGATCTGGAAACGCTGGGCGCCTATATCATCGACACGTCGCGCCGTGGCACCCAAGCTGCAATCTCCGAAGTGCCTGATGGTGTCTATAAAAACGTCCTGAAAATGGATGGGTATGAGAATGAACTGGAACTTCACGCCACGCTGACCGTCCATCAGGACAGGATGCATGTGGATTTCGCTGGCACCTCTGGATGTTCGCGCAAAGGGATCAACGTGCCGCTGAATTATGCCACGGCCTATACCGTATTTGCGCTGCGCTGCATCGTTGGGTCGGACATACCGAACAACGCAGGATCACTAGAGCCCTTCACCGTTGATGGGCCGAAAGGGTGCATCCTGAACGCCCAAAGGCCCGTTCCCGTCGCCATGCGGCATACTCTTGGTCAGGTGACACCTGACTTGGTACTGGGATGCTTGCATCAAGCCTTGCCTGATCAAGTCCCGGCAGAGGGCGCAAGCTGCATGTTTGACCTGCCCATGCGTCACGCGCCCGAAGTGGCCCGCGACGGTGGACGGGAGTTTGCGATCGAACCGGTACATAATGGTGGAACTGGCGCGCGGCCTCATTCGGATGGTTTATCAGCCACGGCCTACCCGTCCGGCGTTTTTGGCAGTCAGGTTGAAATCACCGAAAGCGTCGCGCCCGTGACGATTTGGCGGCGCGAGCTTAGGCCGGATTCCGGCGGCGCGGGGCAATATCGCGGCGGGCTGGGTCAGCGCATAGAAATGACATCGTCCAATGGCGCGCCTTTTGTGGTGTTCCTATCGGTTGAACGGCTGAAATTCCCCGCCCTTGGCAGGATGGGTGGTGGTGCCGGAAGCCCCGGCCGCATTCGCCTTCGGGACTCTACCGGGGACATTCCGGGCAAAGGTGAGCTGCGCGTTGAACCGAGCGATTACCTGATCTTTGAAACGCCCGGCGGCGGCGGGTTCGGAGATCCAAAGCTGCGCGATCCCCTTTCCCTCGACCTCGATTTAAAACGTGGTTTGGTGACCGCGGAAGGGGCAAAAGCCTATGGAGATGACACATGATCCGCCCGAACGCTTATGTCGCTAACATGGCGGCCTATGCCCTTGCCGATCTGGGCGGGGCGCAGACAATCTCGATGGCGCAGAATGAAAGCGCGTTTCCCGCCAGCCCCGCCGCGATGCGTGCAGGCCAAGCTGCGGCGTCTGACCTGACGCTTTACCCTGACCCCGAGTGGACAGAATTACGCACAGCGATCTCGACCGTGCACCACCTGGACCCATCGCGCATCTTATGCGGAGCCGGTTCAATGGAGCTGATAGGTTGCCTGATCCGCGCATACGCCGGACTCGGCGATCAGGTTCTGGGCGCGCAGTACGGGTATGCTTTCGTGGCGTCGGCAACCGCACAAGCGCAGGCGGACTATCGGACGGCACCCGAGGTTGGCCTGACCGTATCAGTTGACGAAGTTCTTGCCGGGGTAACGCCTGCGACACGCATTGTTTTCATTAGCAATCCAGGCAACCCGACTGGAACGCTTATCCCGAACTCCGACATACTTAGACTGCGCACCGCCCTACCGGACGATGTGCTTTTGGTGGTCGATCAAGCCTATGCCGAGTTTTCGGATATAGCCAATAACCCTGCGGACATCTTCGCGCTGGTGGACCGAGGTGATACCGTCATAACCCGGACATTTTCCAAAGCCTATGGCGTGGCCAGCGCCCGTGTCGGATGGGGATATTTCCCTCTGCCCATCGCCGCTGAGTTGCGGAAACTTCTCAACCCAAACAACATATCGTCAGCATCACAAGCTGCAGCCGCCGCTGCTATGCGCGACCAATCCCACATGCGCGATGTGGTCAGCCAAACGGCACGCCTTCGCGACCAATTTGCGCTGGATTGCCGCACCCTTGGGCTGACCGTGCCGGTCAGCCACACGAATTTTGTCTTGCTCCGCTTTGGTTCCACACATGACGCTCAAAAAGCCGACGCCGCATTACGAACCGAAAACCTACTGATGCGCGGAATGGCAGGCTATGGCTTGCCGGACTGTCTGCGCGCAACAATTTGCGCTCCAGCGATTATGGACAAGGCCCTGAACGTGTTGAAAGGAGTATTGGCATGACCGAGACGCGAACCGCAGCCAAGATCGGCGTGCTCGTCCCTTACACGAACACCAATCTTGAACCCGATATGCAGATGTTGCGTCCGCCGAATACCACAGTTCATTTCCAACGCATGGGTGGCTATGACGTGGATGAGATTCCGGGGGCTGAACAGATGGCAGGTTTGGGTGCCTCGGATATCAGCCATGATCTACGGATGATCGCGGGCGTTCGGCCAGATATTGTGCTGTACGGCTGCACGTCAGCCACCCTGACGCATGGTCCTGTATTCGATACAGAACTCGCAGGTCAGATAAAGACACAATCAGGTGCAGACTCTCTAACAGCCGCGGGGTCATTGATCGCTGGGATCAAAGCTCTGGGCGCAACAAAGGTTGGGTTTTCCTCGCCTTATCTTTGTGAGATCAACACACAGGCCATGGATTTTTTGTCTCAGAACGGGATTGAGACCGTGTGTTGCGCAGATATAGGGCGCGAATTGGGAAATTACGGACAAGGCGAACTGACCCCAGATGAGGTGTTTGACCTAGCCTGCCAAGCAGACCATCCGGATGCGCAGGCAATCGTTCTGAGTTGCACTGACATGCGCGCGGTCGAGGTCATCGACAGAGTTGAGGCGTATCTTGGAAAGCCAGTGATCACCTCCAATCAAGCAATGGTCTTTTGCATGATCCAAAGGTTGAAACTTGACCGCCACGCCGCATTACCGGGCCGCTTGTTCGAACACATTTGAGCCATTCTACCCAGCGGGCGGGAGGCATCCTATGCCGAGGCCGGGTTGTCGTCGTTTTGTAAAAAGGAAATCTGCCGCAAAAGGGCATATCCGAAGATTACCATTCCAAGCATCTCAAAGGATTCTTCAATCGTCGCCAGTAAGAAAAACCTCCAGCCGCGGTCGTCATTGTAGAAATCCACCCAACCGCCCAAAGTTTCGATCATCAACGCACCAAACAGGTAAGTGGCGCCAGCAAGTGCCATCAGACTGGCGACTGCTTTTGGCAGGCGCATGAGAAAGGGCAAATAGAACCCAGCCACAACAAGTGCGACAAAAGCCCCGATCGGCGTCCAGGAAAAATGCCAAAGCGGGCTTTCGGGCAGGATGGAGCGCATGGGCTGCGTAAACTTCTCATGCACCTGGGCCGCTTCGTCATATCCCATCAGAAACAAGACCACAGCAAGGATCAACCAATAGATCGAGTCGCGATCCTTTTGCGTTCGTTTAATCAAAAAAACATACGTTAACAGGCCAAAGTTCGAGACGAGCAGAAAGTAGTTGTAAATCGTTGGAACGCTTTGCTCGACATCGTGATTAAAACGCCAGGCGAAGAACTTAAGAACCCGGTTGTCCGTGCTCTCAAGGATCAGAATCGAGATCATCGAGAGGGCAAATAAACAAACAATAATCAACGAATTGATACGAAAGTACTTAGAACGAACCGACGCGCTCTGGCCAAGAGGAACGACAAATTCTTCTCCCGGCATTTTGGGCCTCCTGCACTCGTTAACACAATAGCTGACCACGCCTCGGCGCTGTCACAAAAATGAAATAATACATCGTTTTAACCCGACGTTTACTTCAAGTAAACAAGGCCACGGTCCGCCAACCCGCAGAACGACGATATGCGGCAAAGGGCTGAGTCCCTGAAAACCCAAACAAAATGTTGGCCGCATCGGGACTATAGGAAAAAGCTGAGGCTTGGGTGGATGAGTGGCGGGGAGACAGGGATTCGAACCCTGGGAACGCTCTCACGTTCAACGGTTTTCAAGACCGCCGCATTCGACCACTCTGCCACCTCCCCGCGTGACGCTGGGTCTAAGGCGAACCGAAACCGGTGGCAAGACCAAATAGGGAAATCTTGCCGAAGCGGTTGCAGTGGCCTTTCCATGACACCTTGTGCAGGTTATGATCTAATCGAAAGACCGTAACAGGCCGGCAATTCAGAACCGGCAATCGGCGGGGCTCGGGAAACGAGGCCCCTTCAGGCAAGGGATGACAAAATGAATCGAGCGACCCAGAGACGCGCAAAACCGCGAGCGTTGGCGGTTCTGGCCGTGCTTTCCGCAACCCTCGCAGGTTGTGATGAGACACTTTCCCCTGACAACGCGTCATCCGAAGCGGCCACAGAAAGCCTTCAGGATGACAACAAGGTCGAACTGTTCCCGGACGCCACCGGAAATCCCCGCGACGATGTCGAAGCGCCCGAGGTCTTCGAAGTTACCGAGGCTGGATTGTGGGATGGGCGCCCATCGTTGGGTGGAGTTTGGGTGGCTCACCCGGACGTCACACAGCCCGAACGGGTGCGGATCAAGAACGCCAGCAACAACAAGACCGTAACCGGCGCGCTGTTCCGTCGGGAAAGAAACCTGCCGGGGCCGGCCTTGCAGCTTTCTTCGGCCGCTGCTGCGGAATTGGGCATTCTGGCAGGGTCCCCGACCAAGGTTCAGGTCGTTGCGCTGCGCCGTAAACCTGCGGAACCCCTGAAACCCGAGCCTGAAGATACTCCGACGGACGCGGGCGAAGACGCCCCTGCACCACAGGATGACGATACTCAGTCCGCATCCGTAGACACGGCAGAGGACGGCGCAGAAAAGCCCGCAAAGCGGAAATGGTGGCAAAAGAAAGAAACCGCCGCAGTCGCGGCTGGTGCTGCAGGCGCAGCTGCGGTCGCGGCCACAGACACAGCCAAGGAAGCCGCAGAGGAAACAATTGAAGCTGCCGCCGAAGCCGCGCCAACCGCGACACTGAGCGATCCAGAGGTGACCCCGCCCAGCGATCAACCTGCAAAGCGAAAATGGTGGCAGAAGAAACCTGCAGACGAAATCACGGAAACGCCGCTTGATCCGATTGCAGGCGCCGCGGCCGCGATCGACGCCTCGGAACCTACACCTGCAAGTGCGGCAAGCCAGCCGGAACAGTCTTCTGGCCTATTGTCCAAACCTTATGTTCAGGTCGGGACATTCGGCGTTGAAGCCAACGCCAAAAGCGCCGCTGACAAGATACGCCGCAACGGGCTGCCTGCCGAAGTGCGCGAGCTAGCAACCGACGATGATTCTGTCTGGAGGGTTCTTGTAGGCCCCGCCTCAACCCGTGGAGAGCGCACCGCCCTTCAAAGCGACGTAAAGGACCTAGGCTTCTCGGATGCCTTCCTGGTCAAGAACTGAAACAAGGGAGGCCCTGATGCTGACCTCATTGCGATCTTCTGTTTTGTCCCTGGGGCTGGCGCTGTTTGCCCTGCCTGCCCAGGCCTTCGATACAACGGCCCGCGCAGCATATGTGATGGACCAGACAACAGGCACGGTACTGCTGTCCAAAGACGCAGATCAGCCGCTGCCACCGGCGTCGATGTCGAAACTGATGACCTTGTATGTCGCGTTCGAAGCACTGCGGGATGGCCGCCTGACGCTGGACGAAGAACTGCCCGTTTCGGAACACGCGATGAGTTATGGCGGCTCGACCATGTTCCTAAATACGCAGGACCGGGTCCGGGTCGAGGATTTGTTGCGGGGCATAATCGTGTTGTCCGGCAATGACGCCTGCGTGGTGATTGCCGAGGCACTCAGCCCGGATGGAACCGAAGCCGGGTTCGCACGCTATATGACGCAGCGCGCCGAGCAGATGGGGATGAACAGCTCGAACTTCGCCAACTCAAACGGCTGGCCTGCGGCTGGGCACATGATGTCCGTGCATGATCTGGCGGTTCTTGCGGACCGACTGATCACCGATTTCCCCGAATACTATCCCCTGTTCGCCGAGGAAGAGTTTGAATTTGACGGTCGCGCGCCGTCGAACTCGCGCAACCGCAATCCCCTGCTCAAACTGGGAATTGGGGCAGACGGGTTAAAGACCGGCCACACGCAAGAAGCGGGATACGGCCTTGTCGGTTCAGCCAAACAGGGCGACCGCAGGGTGATCTTTGTCCTGTCCGGTCTCGACAGCACTGCCCGCCGCGCAGAGGAGGCTGAGGCCGTGGTTAACTGGTCGTTTCGCAATTTTGTCGAGAGGACAATTGCCAACTCCGAAGCGCCGATAGCCGAAGCCAAAGTCTGGATGGGTGCGGAAAAGACGGTTGGATTGGTTCCCGATGGTGATCTGACTATTCTTCTTCCGGTTTTGGGCGACAAGGATGTAAAGGCCGAAGTGGTCTATGATGGGCCCGTCGATGCATCGAGTGAGCCGATCAAAAAGGGTCAGAAGCTGGCCGAACTGGTCATCAAGCCCGAGGGTCTGCCGGAAATTCGCCGCCCTCTGGTGGCAGCTAATGATGTTGCGACCGGCGGGTTTGTTGTTCGGATGATGACCGTAGGCAGCATCGTGTTAACTGACGTTATCGGCAATCCGTTGGACGCCCTGTGACAAGCACCGGGTTGTTCCTAACCTTCGAAGGTATTGACGGATCGGGTAAGTCATCGCAAGCACGCTTGCTGGCCGATCACCTGCGCGGCATGGGTCACGACGTTGTCCTGACCCGCGAACCCGGCGGGTCTGCCGGGGCTGAAGAAATCCGCAGGCTTGTTCTTGAGGGCGACCCCGATCGGTGGTCCGCTGAAACGGAAATTTTGCTGTTCACCGCTGCGCGCCGCGACCACTTGGAACGTACGATCGAACCCGCTTTGGCCGCTGGCAAAGTGGTGATATGTGATCGCTTTGCCGACAGCACCCGCATGTATCAGGGCCTTTCTCGCGGTGACCTGCGCGGATTGGTGGATCAGTTGCACAATCTGATGATTGGTCGTGAACCTGATCTGACCCTTCTGATCGACATGGACCCCCAGACCGGTCTGAACCGGGCAAAGGGGCGTCACGGAACAGAAGAAAGGTTCGAAGATTTCGGCCTTGACCTGCAACTCAAGATGAGAGCCGGATTTCTTGCCCTTGCCGATGAGTTTTCTGAACGATTTCGCGTGATCGACGGCAATCGGGACATGGACAGTGTCGCCAGCGATGTGACAGATATCGTTAAGCAGGCTTTGCGGTAAACTATTGATGAGCGACGAAACCCCGCCCCCGGATCAGGCACCCGGTGCCCCACACCCGCGCGAAACCCGGCAGCTTTTCGGGCAGGCCGAGGCCGAAAACGCCTTTCTGACGGCCTACAACTCGGAACGACTGCACCATGGTTGGTTGCTGACCGGCCCTCGCGGAGTGGGGAAATCGACCTTGGCGTGGCGCATCGCACGGTTCTTGCTGGCGACACCTCCAGCCGAAGAGGATGGCCTTTTCGGAGCGCCCCCACAACCTGAAACGCTGGATATTGACGAGGATCACCCGGTCTCTCATCGCATTCTGGCCGGGGCTGAGCCTGGACTTGCCTCGGTCACCCGGTCCGAGAACGACCGCGGCAGGATGCGAAACGAAATCGTGGTCGAAGATATCCGTAAGCTGGGCAAGTTCTTCAGACTTTCTTCAGCCGACGGTGGGCGGCGCGTTGTCATCGTGGACTCTGCGGATGAGATGAATGTCAGCGCAGCCAATGCCCTTCTGAAAATGCTCGAAGAGCCCCCTGCCCGCACCACGCTTTTGTTGGTCTCGCACCAACCATCGCGGCTGTTGCCTACAATCCGGTCGCGGTGCCGAACGCTCAGGCTGTCACCGCTGGGCACCGAAGATATGATGACGGCTTTGGCACAAACCGGGGCCGAGCCGCCAAGCAACCCGGATCATCTGGCCGCTCTCGCCGCTGGTTCTGTGGGCAGTGCCGTTCGCCTGATCAACTTGAGTGGCCTGGACATTTACGCAGAACTCATCGCCATTTTGGGCACGATTCCAAGAATGGACCGTCAGCGTGCCTTGGCCTTGGCCGAGGCCGCAGCCCAACGCGGCGCGGCCGAGCGTTTTGAGCTGTTGCTGACTTTGATAGACATTGCTTTGTCTCGGCTTGCCCTGACGGGTGCAACTGGTGCCCCCCCTATGCCAGAGGCCGCGCCGGGCGAGGCGGAAGTCCTGTCACGCCTGTCCGCGTCCCCACATATGGCGCGTCAATGGGCGGATACCGCAGCCCTGATCACGGCCCGCACGCGACATGGTCAAGCGGTGAACCTTGACCCTGCCGCGCTGGTCCTAGATACGGTGTTCAAGATACAGGAAACCGCCGGTCAGAGCACATGAGCGATACGCCCCAAATCACAGATAGCCATTGTCATCTGGACTTCCCTGATTTCGATGGCCAGTTGGACGAAATCGTGGCCCGCGCAGCCGAAGCAGGCGTGACGCGGATGGTCACAATCTGTACCCGTTTGCGCAATGAACCCACCATCCGCGCGATCGCAGAAGCACATGCTCCGGTCTTTTTCGCCGCTGGTACGCACCCTATGAGCGCCGCGGATGAACCGATAGCTACCGTTGATGAACTGGTGCGACTGTCCCGGCACCCCAAATTCGTGGGCATTGGGGAGACCGGGCTGGACTATCACTACACCGCTGACAGTGCCGAAATACAAAAGCAATCTCTGCGTATCCACATCGAAGCCGCGCAGCGAACAGGCTTGCCGCTGATCATCCACGCCCGCGCGGCTGACGATGATATGGCGAGGATTCTAAGCGAAGAATATCGCAACGCGCCCTATTCCTGCGTGATGCACTGCTTCTCATCATCGGCGGAACTGGCCAAGGCCGCATTGGATCTGGGATTTTACCTTTCCATGTCCGGCATCGCTGCATTCCCCAAAAGCCAGGACCTTCGGGACATATTCGCCAGCGCCCCGGTCGATCGCATCCTTGTCGAGACCGATGCGCCTTATCTGGCGCCACCCCCATTCCGCGGCAAGCGTAACGAACCGGCTTATACGGCCCATACCGCCCGAAAAGGGGCTGAAGTTTTCGGGATGGGGTACCCGGAATTCGCGGCACAGACGCAAGCAAATTTTGACCGGCTGTTCACAAAGGCCGCAACTTACAAGGCGGCTGCATGACGGAACTGCGCTGTACGATCCTTGGCTGCGGGTCTTCTGGCGGCGTCCCGCGACTGGGCGGTCACTGGGGCGCATGTGACCCCGACAATCCGCGCAACATCCGTCGCCGCTGCTCGATGCTGGTTGAACGCGACGGACCCAAAGGGACGACTTCGGTTCTGATCGACACGACCCCCGATATGCGCAGTCAGTTGCTGGATACAGGCACGGGCCGTCTGGACGGAGTGGTCTACACCCATTCCCACGCTGACCACGTGCACGGCATCGACGACCTACGCATGATCGTTTTCAACATGCGCGAGCGTGTTCCCGTCTGGGCTGACGGAGATACTCAGAACGATCTGCTGGGTCGCTTCGGATATGCCTTTATTCAGCCCGAAAATTCGCCGTACCCGCCCATTCTCGACCTGAAAACCATTGATGGCCCGTTCGAGGTTACAGGCCCCGGCGGTCCGATCCCCTTTCATCCGTTCAAAGTGAACCATGGGTCGATTGACGCTTCAGGCTTTCGAATGGGCAATCTTGTCTACCTGCCCGACGTAGCCGAGATTTACGACGATGCGTGGACAATGTTGGAAGGGCTGGACTGTCTCGTTATCGACGCATTGCGCCGGTCTCCGCATCCTACCCACGCACATCTGGAAAAAACGCTGGGCTGGATTGAAAAGTTGCAACCCAAGAAGGCCGTCCTAACCAACATGCATATCGACCTGGATTATGCCACAGTCGATGCGGAAACTGCGGATCACATCGCACCAGCCTATGACGGCATGGTGATACATCAGGCGCTGTAAGGCCCTGACGACTTGCTCTGCCATATCCTCGCCCCGGTTGGCGACCCCGGTGGAGCCTTAGATGCTGCAATCCCTGATCAACGTTATCCTTCCGGTATTTCTGGTTATCGGGGCTGGCTATGCGTCGACCCGACTTGGGTATTTCAAAGAGGTCCATGTCGACGGGCTGATGAAGTTCACCCAAGGATTTGCGATCCCATGCCTGCTGTTTCTTGCTATTTCCAATCTTGACCTCAGCGCCAGTTTCGATCCGCGCCTGCTGGCCAGTTTCTATACAGCGGCGGCACTGTGTTTCTGCGCCGGGTTGTTCGGCGCGCGGCTGATGTTCAACAGGGATTGGGAAGACTGTGTCGCCATCGGATTTTGCTGTCTATTTTCGAATTCAGTTCTACTGGGCCTGCCAATTACCGAGCGCGCATATGGCCCCGAAAACCTGACCGGAAACTACGCGATTATCGCGTTTCACTCGCCTTTTTGCTATTGCGTGGGCATCACGGTGATGGAGTTCATCCGCAATCGTGGGCACGGTGGCACTCGTATGGTGCGCTCGGTTCTATCGGCGATGTTCCGAAACGCTCTGATCTTAGGGATCGCGTTGGGCTTTGCCGTCAACCTGTCCGGGATCCAGGTTCCTGCCGTTGTGGATGAAGCCCTTGGCCTTGTGACCCGCGCCGCCCTTCCAGGGGCGCTGTTCGCGTTGGGCGGGGTTCTGGTCAAGTACAAGCCCGAAGGCGACCTCCGCACGATTGCCTTTGTGTGCGGCGTGTCGCTGATGCTGCACCCCAGTCTTGTCTGGCTATTCGGCTCCACCGTCGGTTTACCACAGGACTTGTTTCGATCGGGCGTTCTGAACGCGGCAATGGCGCCCGGGTTCAATGCCTACATCTTTGCCAACATGTATGGGCGGGCCAAAAGAGTCGCCGCGTCGTCGGTTTTGGTTGGAACCGGGGCGTCTATACTTACGGTCTGGTTCTGGCTCATGTTGTTGGGCTAACTCTATCCAAATGCATGTTGACTTTGCCCCGGTACAACACACCTTTCGATAACTCAAAACGGGAAGGCCCTCATGCCCTACGCCCTTATCGTCGCTCATGGTCAGCCCTCTGATCCAGATCCCGCTGAAGCCGCGCTTGCCCGATACGCGACCGAGGTAAACGGGATGTGCGACGGCGTTACGGTGACGTCAGCGACTTTGGCGGCACCCGGCGCGCTTGAGGTGAAACTACAGGACTTGCCCGATGACACAGTGGTTTTTCCACTGTTCATGGCGAAAGGGTGGTTTGTCACAAGCGCCCTGCCCAAACGTCTTGGGGCACAGCCGCTGCGCGTTCTTGACCCTTTAGGTACCGACGCCATCCTGCCTTCGCTGATTGCAGACACACTAGGCGACGCGGTTACGGATTTAAAATGGGTGTCCTCAACCACCGATATCGTATTGGCCGCGCATGGCTCTGGGCGCAGCCGCAACCCGTCCAAAGTTGCCCGAGATTTCGCCAAGAAGCTCGAGGAATTGACAGATTTTCGCTCAATCCGGGTCGGGTTTGTGGAAGAACCACCCTCCATCTCCGAGGCCGCGCAGGGCACAGGGGCAAAGGCCCTCTGCCTGCCATTTTTTGCCTGTACCGGGGGCCACGTTCTGGAAGACGTCCCGCAGGAGTTGGATCGCGCTGCGTTCAAGGGCCGGGTTTTGCCCGTTGTCGGCGAACTTCCCCGCGTGAAGCGTCAGATTGCCAACGTACTTTCGCAAGCCTTCGGGGGCACCTAGCACTATTGCCCAGAGATACCGGACCGCGGCTGTGGGGAACCCTGCAATTTTGGGGGATCGGTTATCGAACCTGCTGGTGGTGAGAAAAAGCTATAGCGGGATCTGCCAGATCGTTTAGCGTCATACAGAGCTTGATCAGCAGCCTTAAGGATTTCTGCAGCCTTCAAGCTACTGAATTGGGTCGACAAGGCTATGCCAACGCTAGCAGATACCCTGCAGGTTTCGCTTTCGAATACCGTCGGTTGCCTCAGCCTGTCTATCAAACGGCCCGCAATTGAGGACAACACTCCCTCGTCAGTCAAGCCTTTGATAATTATAACAAACTCATCTCCGCCGACGCGCGCGACCATATCGTCACTGCGGGTTTCTTCCTCCATGATGCGCGCTGCCTGCTGCAGAACAAAATCACCTGCCGCGTGCCCAAGTCGGTCGTTCACGGACTTGAAGAAATCCAGATCCAGATGCATCAACGCAAATGGTGCATTGCCCGACGCCATGTGACCCAGAAGAACGTCCATAGCCCTTCGGTTCTTCAAACCGGTAAGCATATCCGTAAAGGCCTGTTCCTCAGCCGCAAGCATGGCACCTTGCAAGCGCAGGTTCAGGGAACGTGATGCTTCCATCGCGGCTGACTTGGCTTCGACCAAGTACAGCAGTTCAATTGCAAGATCGGTTCCCGAGAAATCAGCACTGGTCAGGGCATAATCACGCACGGCATCCAGAATCGAAATTCCAAAGGACAGATTGATGATCGCGCCCTTGTTCCCCGGCAGCGGTGCAACCAACCCCTTTAACGCGGTGCGTGGTTCGTCCCGTAGTTTTAGGTGCAGTTTGGCACCTGCCAGCGACAACAATGCAGCAGTCGTGGTGATTGAGCGTGGGCGAACCAATTCGAACAGGTCCAAAAAGCCTTGGCCTTGCATGGGCTGCTCGGGGCGGAGCTTTTGCAAAGTGGGCCCAACGCTTGTGAATTGTCCCTGTTCGTCAACAAGCACAAACATGGGGCACAATAGTCCAAGCAAAGAAGAAAGATCCGATGCTTCCATCATCAACCGCGCGCCCCCAGATCGAATTGTCGCCCCTCGGCAAACGCGCTTTCGATCAGAACAATTGAAATAACCTCAACCTCTCCCTCGGTCCCTGCATGGGACAGCATCGCCAAGGCACCATAGTCGTCGGCGATGGCACGCAAGACCCCGACCATAACGCTCGAATACCCTTTCAAGCCGGGATAGCAGTAGAGTTGGAACTCCGCAGGCGACACCTCTCTCAACTCGAGCACAGGCAAGGTCAGATCGCTGACCGCCAAACGAACGCGGTCAGATAAATCATCGAGCGAGTGCAGGAATTCGACATAAGTTTCGCCCCCAAACCGCAGAAGACGGCGCAACCCTTCCATTTTGGGATGCGAGACCAGATAGGTGCCAAGGTCTTCAAGCAGTTCCCCGCGCGGCCGCTTTAGCTTCGCGCATAAAATGTCCAGAACACTCAGGGTCATTTCGTCATCGTAGACCAGCATGGCCTCAAACTCGGAAAATCCCAGTTCAGCCGCCTCGGTCACGTTTATCCAGCACGATTGTCCGTAGGTCTCGCAAACAAATGACTGTACCGCCCGATTAATCAGACCATGCATGAGATGCCCCAAAGTGGTTACATGCGTAGTCTGCTCCGAGAAACCTTAACAAAAAGCCAAGATGGCCAGCCCGATAGGTAGAATTCAGCCTAGTCTCAATGTGAAAAGGCCCGCCTCTGCCTAGAAATCTGTTGGCGCGCCGCCTTCAGCCTTACGGCGCGAAACGAACTCGGCAAGTTCTTCCCGAATCCCGTCGTCAATCGCCGGCGGCTCAAAACTGGTGATAATCTCTTTGAACTTGTGATGGGCGCGCTCGGCCGTCCAGACACCACCAGCGACGTTCCATCCTTCATAATTCTTCCAGTCACTCAGGAAGGGTTGATAAAATGCTGTGGTGTAGCGGTCCTGTGTATGCTGAATGCCAAAGAAATGGCCGTCATTTCCGACTGCTTTTATTGCCTCCAATGCGATTTCATCAGGTCCCGTCGCCGTGATCTCGGGCTGCATATACCTTTGAATTTGCTGCAAGACCTCGCAATCCATAATAAACTTTTCGGGGCTGGCGATCAGCCCGCCCTCCAGCCAGCCAGCGGCGTGGTAAACCATGTTCGTCCCCGATTGCACGGCAGCCCACAAAGAGTTCGACGTCTCCCAAACAGACTGACCGTCAGGCACGTTTGCAGCGCACACACCCGAGGACCGCATGGGCAAGCCATAGTACCGGGCCATCTGCCCTGTCATCTGGGTGGAGCGCATGTATTCCGGTGTTCCAAACGCAGGCGCACCGGACTTCATGTCGACATTCGAGGTAAACGTGCCGATGACGCAGGGAATGCTCGGCCGCACGTATTGAAACAGGGCAATCGCGCACAGCGCCTCGGCCAAAGACTGTGCTACGGCCCCGGCCATCGTTACGGGCGCCATGGCGCCAGCCAATGTAAACGGAGTGACAACAATCGCCTGACCGCGCCGGGCCAGCCGCAGGCATCCGTCAATCATCGGATGATCATGCTTCAATGGTGAGGTCGAGTTTATGTTGGTGTACATCCGAGGCTCGGCCTCGAATTCCTCATGGGTCAGGCCTCCTGCGATGCGGACCATCTCCATGACATCCTCAACCCGTTCCTTGCCCAGCGAATAGGCGTGCATGGCTTTGTCCGTCAGGGTCAGCTTGTCATACAACACGTCCAGATGCCGAACACTGGCGTGGATATCGACCGGTTCCACCGGGTATCCCCCGGCAAAGTGAATGCAGTTGAAATACTGAGTCAGCTTCAGCAAATTCCGGCACATTTCGCGGTTGCCCGGAACCTTGGTTCCAATCTCCATGTCCCAGTAATTTGGCGGAGAGGATACGTTCCCGAACAGCATATTCCTGCCCCCGATTTCGATCTTACGATCGGGGTTGCGCGGCGTGATCGAGAAGGATGACGGCGCTTTTCCCACCATCTCCATCACAAAATCCCGCCCCATTCGGACGTTATCGCCGTCAATTGTACACCCGGCTTCACGCAGAATGCCGATAGCTTCTTCGTTGTAGAATTCGACCCCTATCTCTTCGAGGATACGCATTGCGCCTTCGTGGATCGCTTCGATCCCGGCAGCATCCAAAGGTTCGGTGGGGTTGTCGATATTGACAGGTGGATTCCACGGCATCTGATCAATCACGGCGGTGCCTCTGCGCTCGGCTGCACCTGCACGTCCACCGCTGCGGCGTCTGCGCGTTTTTGTGTCGGCCATTGGACCCTCCCGAAACTGGCGTTGCTTTAAGCAAGCCCCGAAGTCGGAAGGCTAGCCGCTCTGTCCGCGACAAGCTATGTCGGTTTCAACACTCAGATCGGCGATTTTGACCCGACTTCGTTCAGTCCTTGGCCAGCCAGCCCGGGATATGCCCGATATTGGGCAATACAACATCCGCAAATGGTGCCAGTATCTCGGCCGGGGCCAATCCGGTCAGAACTCCGATTGTGGTCATACCCGCAGCGCGCCCGGCCTGTAGATCGTGCAGACTGTCGCCAACCATCGCGACCCGCTCGGGGGCGACATCGACATGTGCAGCAAAGGCCAAAAGCTGTCCCGGCCCGGGCTTGTATCCGTGTCCACTGTCGTATCCTGCGACAAAATCGAAATGTTCTCTTATCCCGGCCGAAGCCAAATGCTCGAGCGCGGGCATCTCACCGTCGTTCGTTGCCACACCCAGTTTTAACCCCGCATCGCGCAACCCGTTCAGAAAAGGCGCCAAGGGAACAGCAGGGGCCTGTGGCGCTGAGGCGGATTCTACGTTCAGCAAGTCAATCAGCTCTTCGTGTTCCATGTCGGGTAGATGCGGAACCAGGACGTCTGCCACCTCTTCCACGGTTCCGGCGATCACAATGCTGTCTTCGGAATAGGTCACGGATTCCAGATCAAACCCGATGATGCGGCCCAATTCCGCCGCGCGCTGATTGTCTCCATCCGCCAAACGCAGCAACACGTTGCGCCCAAAAGCACCCCACGTATTCGCAAAATCAAACAGAGTGCCGTCCTTGTCGAACAAAATCGCATCAATGGGCATTACGTGCTCCCGCAGGGAAAAAGCTTCAGGTCCAGTGCATGTCCGCGCCGCCAGACAGAACTGCGCGGGCTTGACCGGGCAGTTCGTAAGGCACAGAATTGGCGTCACAAAAGGACATCACCCACGAATCGTCAAGCACAAGAAAATCAAGTACCGACCCAAGGAAATCCGGATCCTCTGCCCGGTCTTTTAGATCCTGAACGGACGCCCCGGTTGACCCAAGAAAAACCGGCAGCAATTCCTCGTTCCCAACGAGCCAACCCAGCACGTTCAAGGCCAAAGTTTCAGCGGATTGGGCAGATATTACCATTAAATTGCCCCGGATCAGATATTGGAAAGGGTTTGTTAACCAGACTCATAAACACTTTGGCAACGCATGCAATCAACGGTGACACAAATGTCGGTTCAGGGAACCATCCTTGTCCTAGACGGGACCTCGACCAATCGCATCATGCTGAAGGTTCAGCTGACGGCGGCCTGGTATCACGTTGTGCAGGCCGAAAAGCTGGACGGTCTGGCCGGGCTGTTGCGGCGCACACGCCCGGACCTTGTGCTGACCGCGCAATCCCTGCCGGATGGCACGGCGGCAGAAGTCAAGAAACTAGTGGCAGCCGATCCAGACCTTGCCGATGTGCCAGTGGCGGCAATTGCTGCCCAGAACGACAAGGCGGCCAGACTGAAAGCGCTTACGGATGGGCTGGATGATGTCATTGCCCCACCTTTCAAGGACTCTCTCTTGCTTGCCCGGGTCCGTAGCCTTTTGCGTTCACGCGCCGAGACTCAGGAACTCAGAATAGGCAGTGGGTCGCAACCGATAGGGTTTGCCGAACCCGCAACGGGTTTCACGCCAGCACAAAAGCCTGCCCGGGTTGCGGTTCTGACACAATCCACCAAGACAAGCGCGCTGTGGCACAAGGCACTGTCCGGGAAAACGCGGCACGCGCTGGCCACGCATACCTGTTCGAATTTGCAGGGGCTTTTGTCAGGCCCTCTGCCCGATGCAATTGTCATTGAAATCAACCCAAAGGCCCTAAGCACCCTAGCCGACTTGCGATCAAGGGTCGGTACAAGGCGAACGGTTCTGATTGGCGTTCTGCCTCAGGACGGCGCGCAGCTTGCCGCCGACGCGCTTGATCGCGGGGTGGATGCGATTTGCCAGAGCGGATTTTGCGCCGACGAAGTTGCGTTGCGACTTGAAAATCAAATCGCCCGGAAATCCCGATTGGATCAGATGCGTGCATCGCTGTATCGCGGGGTCGCCGAATCCTGGATCGACCCCCTGACCGGACTTCACAATCGCCGGTATGCCATGCACGCCATGGATCAAATTGCGCGCAGGTCATCCCAAGCCAACAAGGGTTTTGCGGTGATGCTGGCGGATTTGGATCATTTCAAATCGATCAATGACCGTTACGGTCACGTCGCTGGTGACTTTGTGCTGACCGAAGCGGGCAAACGTTTGGAACGCGCGATTGGATCAGCCGGTTTCGTCGCGCGCATCGGCGGAGAGGAATTTCTGATTGGCCTGCCGGAAACAACACAATCTGGCGCCCTTTCCATCGCCCGAACCTTGTGTGACTGCATCCGTCAGTCCCCGTTTTCACCCCCGGACAATCGGAAATTGGTACAGGTCACAATCAGTATCGGACTTATCGCGACAAAACCTCAAAAGTCCTCTGTTGCGCCGTTGGATGGCTTGATCCGGTCAGCGGATTCCGCCCTGTACGCTGCAAAGAAAGCAGGCAGAAATCAGGTGCGGGTCAGACAATGTGCTGCCTGAAACCATTAGTCCTTTTTCTTGCGGCCATGCGGTCCGCGACGAACGACCTCTTCCAGACGATCAGCATAAATCAGACGCTCGTCGCTGGTCATCGACGTGACGCGGTCAAGCCACTGCTCTTGTAAAGCAACTTGCAGATCGGCCATGGACTGCGCCTGTCGGGACAACAGCGTCTGAACGGCCACAGGATCAAAGGGATCGTCGCGCAATGCCTCATTCAGCGTTGCGAAATCCCTGGAGCGGCTGCTTGACCCTTTTCTGTGCCGATCCGACAGATCACCCCGCAAAGCCTTCCGATCATCCTTCGGCAACGCGCGATAAAGAGCAGAGCCAAACCCGGGCGGGGCCTTGGCGTGATCGTTGCCTTTGACCCGCAGAACGGTTCCGACAGCCATCCCAACAATCAAAAGATTGAGCGCAAGGGACACGGCCAACAGGATCGGCATCCACCGACGCTTGGGTTGTGGACTATCGCTCATTCGGTGTCCTCCAGAAATGATGTATCGAGGTCGGCGAGAACAAAGCTCGTTTCCTGCCCATAAATGTAGGTGGCGGGGTCCGGCAAAAAGCCCGGAGCGGCAAAGCCGATCCACACACCCGCTGCACTGGCCGCGACCAGCCCCCCCATGCCCTGCCAGCCTCCGACGCCATCAACAATCCGCGTCCAAAGCGAACGAGCGGGTTTGCCTGCGGGCGTCTTCTGACCCAAACGCACTTCTTCGGCGTCTGTCAGGATGCGTACTGCAAGTGTATCCGGCAGCTCCGGTCGGTTCTGACGGGCTTGCGTAAATAACTGATCCAGTTGCTTTTCGTCTTCAGTCATCGTCATACCCCAATTCACCACGCCTATCGGACAGAATGGCCACCAAGCTCCGTTTTCCGCGCGCGGTCAGGCTCTCGACCGCTTCTACAGAAATACCCATGATCCCGGCAATCTCGGGGTTGGGCAATTCCTCTATGTGCCGCAAAACAACGGCTTGTCGCTGTCGCTCGGGCAGTTGTGACAAGGCCACCTGAAGCGCATCCTTACGGGCTTTGTCCTGCATACGCTCGGCAACACTGGCCTGACCATCTTCTGGCTCTGGAACATCGGCCAGACGGTCAGGTTTTTGCTTGCGCAGGCGATCCACACACAGGTTCATCGTTACGCGATACAGCCATGTTGAAACCTTTGCCTGCCCCGAAACCCAATCCGGGGCCATCTTCCAAAGGCGCATCATTGCCTCTTGCGTGATATCTTCCGCCTCTGCCTGTGATCCCAGCATCCGAAGGGCAACCGAAAAACTTCGCGGTCCAAGCCGGTCGGTCAGAACGCGCGCGGCCGCTGCGTCGCCACGGGCGAACTGACCCAACAGGGCATCATCGCTGAGCGTGTTCGCGGTGCAGGCCGCACCACGAACATCCTGCAGTGAAGAGGTCAGATCCTGCATTCCGCATCAGCTATCGTCAGAACCACCCTTGTCGCGTTTCTTGTGGTGCCGACCCATCTTGTTTTTTGCATCCGCAAATTCCTGTTCCGAAATCACACCGCTATTGTCCGCGTCTATACGGTCAAACATCTTGTCAGCGCGGCGCGGTTTGGGCAACTCATCCTCGCTCAGAAAGCCATCCTGATTGGCATCGTGCCGCTCAAACATCTTCGAGACACGTTCGTTCACCTTCTTCTGGCTGGCCTCCTGCATCTCTTCGACGCTGAGTTGACCATCTCCGTTGGCATCCGCATCCAGGAACCGCTGGCTTCGATGGGCCTGCATTTCCTCCGGCGTAACCTGCCCGTCATTGTTCGCGTCCAATTCCTCAAACGTCACAGGTTCGTGACCGCGCTGACCTGCCGCCAGAACCGAGGTGCCTGTAATCGCGACAGCCGAGAGAACAATCGCCGGGATAAACTTCGCGCTTTTCATATCGGTTTTCCTTTGTTTGTGCGGCGTCGTTGCCGCTGCTCACATAGGTTCAAACGCCGCTGCGCGTGGGTTCCGTCGCAGAATTTCAAAAAAAAACATCACTCCCTTTAAGGACACAAAGCGACGCACCCCCCTTTTCTACACGTCAAAACATGCGCAATATCCCACAAATCGGAACGCGCGAGTATCATGATGACAGATCAAACGATCGATACCACGGCTCAGGAAGACCGGCCCACTTGGCCGGCTTTGGCCAAGGGTTTTCGTCGCCGTTGCCCAAAATGCGGTGAAGGAAAGCTGTTGCACGACTATCTGAAGGTGAACCACACTTGCTCGTCCTGCGGGCAAGAACTGTTTCACCACAGGGCGGATGACGGCCCGGCTTACCTGACGATTCTGCTGGTCGGGCATCTACTGGCACCGGCGCTGCATGTCTCATACGTGCATTGGCGGCCCGAGCCTTTGACGATGTTCCTGATATTCGCGATTGGATGCACGGCATTGTCCCTGTTCCTGTTGCCGCGTTTGAAAGGTGCTGTTGTCGCCTATCAATGGGCGCGCCGTATGCATGGGTTTGAAAAATCGCAATGACCCCGACGATACAGGTGTTCAAAGTATGACAGTTGACAAAACTGCGATCCGCGACGCGGCGACGGTCATCGTTCTGCGCGACCGTATGACAAATCCGTCAATCCTGATGGGACAACGCGGAGCCAAAGCTGCGTTCATGCCCAACAAATTCGTGTTCCCCGGTGGCGCGGTCGACAAAGAAGATGCCGAGATCCCTCTGGCCTCTGACATGCCAACCCTGTGTCAGGACCGTCTGGCAGAAAGGTCCGAGCCGAACCTGCAAAACGCGCTCGCCGCCGCTGCAATTCGTGAATTGTGGGAGGAAACCGGGCTGGTTCTGGGCCACCCCGAAGCTTGGCCTACGCCTGCCCCAGTGGATTGGACCGGTTTCGCTGAACTGGGCTATCGCCCGGCCGCCGAGGCGTTGCAGTTCGTGTTCCGCGCTGTGACCCCTCCTGGGCGTCCCCGCCGGTTTGATGCGCGGTTTTTCCTTGTCGATGCTTCAGCAATTCAAGGAAATTTGGATGACTTCAGCCGCGCGTCTGACGAGCTGTCCCATCTGCAATGGGTTCCCTTGGAACGCGCGCGCGAGTTCGATCTTCCCTTCATAACCGAAGTTGTCCTGGCCGAAATCACGGCGCGGGTGACAGACACCGCGCCGCCGACATCGGTCCCCTTCCTGCTGAATCGGGAAGAGGAAAGCCTATTTCTAAAGCTCAAAGGTTATCCGATGCCCGAAAGCGACTGACCGTCGCTTACTTCATCCTGCTGATAACAGTGGTGACTTCGGGCTTTTTGCCGATCTCTGCCTTGGCCGTCTGACGTACAATTCGACGCATTGCCTCTTCCAGCTTGTCGTCGTCGCGCAGAGTCTTGGCATCGGCGCGCATGAGGAGCTGGTTCAGATCTTCTTCAAGAACCTCAACCAAGGCAGCACGAGAGGTTCCCAACTCAGGCAATCCCATCGTATCGCACCATGGCTCGCCCAGCGGTTCATCTTCTTCGTCCAGAATGACCGTAACAGTCACATGACCGTTCAGCGCCATTCGAATTCGGTCGCGCACAACGCCATCCAAAGCGCCGACTTTGACGGTGCCGTCCAGATAAGTCCGGCCCGTTTCGACATAATCCACCACATTTGGCGCATTGCCGGTCAGGTCCAGCATAGTGCCGTTCACGGCCAAAACACCTGTCCGACCGCCCGCTTCGGCAAGTTTCACGTGCTCTCGCAGGTGACGATGCTCACCATGCATCGGAATGACGAATTGCGGGTCAATCAGCGCATGCACTTTCTCAAGGTCTGGCCGGTTCGCGTGGCCCGAAACGTGATACAGGCCCGAACTGTCGTCCACGACATCCACGCCTTTTTCGCTGAGCTGATTGATGATGAAGATCACACCCCGCTCGTTCCCCGGAATTGTCTTGGACGAAAACAGGAACAGATCGCCCTCTTTCAACTCCAGTCCGCGGTATTTTCCACGCGCCAGTTGCGCGCTTGCGGCGCGGCGTTCACCCTGACTGCCCGTAACAATCAGCATCAGGTTTTGGCGCGGCACATCCACCGCCTCTTCCGCGCTGATCACTTTCGGAAAGTCCGACAGAATTCCGGTTTCGGTTGCAGCTTCGATCATGCGACGCATCGCCCGGCCAAGCAAAACGACCGAGCGCCCAGCCTTTTGCCCCGCCTCTGCGAGCGTCTTCACCCGGGCGACATTCGACGCGAAGGTCGTTGCCACAACCATGCTGCTGGCACTTTCTACCAGTCTAGTAATTTCAGGTCCGACCTCGGATTCCGATCGACCGTCATGAGGGGAAAACACGTTGGTGCTGTCGCACACCAATGCCTTAACGCCGGGCTTGGCGACTTCGGCCCAAAGGTCGGGGTCGAAAGGTTCACCTACAACCGGATTGGCGTCCAGCTTGAAGTCGCCGGAATGTACGATCCGCCCCTCGGGCGTATCAATGACCAGCGCCGCGCTTTCGGGGATCGAGTGTGAGACCGGCAAGAACGCGACCTTGAAAGGGCCCACCGATACATGCTCGGGCCAGGCGGAAACCGTTCGCACGGCGTCTTCTGGGTGGCCATGCTCGTCCATCTTGCGGCGCGCAATATTCGCGGTAAAGGCGCGGGCATAGATCGGTGCGCCCAAAGCCTCATAACAATGCGCAACCGCGCCGACATGGTCTTCGTGGGCATGGGTAACAAACACTGCATCCAAACGATCCGCTTGTTCCTGCAGCCACGAGATATCGGCGTGGATCAGATCGATGCCCGGCGTTGTGTCCATATCGGGGAACGTCACCCCAAGGTCGACGAGGATCAGACGCTCCTGCCCCGGCTTCCCATAGCCGTAGACATAGGCATTCATGCCGATTTCGCCTGCACCGCCCAGCGGCAGATAGATCAGTCGTTCACTGCTCATGTTGAGCCATTTTCCTTGTTATAGCGATGGATTACAGTCAGGCCGTGCATCGTCAGGTCATCCTCGATCGCGTCAAACCCAACGTCGGCCTGATCGAACAACGGAGCAAGTCCACCGGTCCCAACGACCTTCATCGGCATTCCGTATTCCGCTTTGATGCGGGCAATCAACCCTTCGATCAATCCCGAATAGCCCCAATACACGCCGGATTGAATACAGCCAACCGTATTCGTACCAATCACCTTGTCAGGACGGGTAATGTCGATGTGCGGCAACGCAGCCGCGCCCTGATGCAACGCCTCAAGGCTCAGGTTGACGCCCGGCGCAATGATCCCACCGACATATGCTCCATCCGAGGCGACCACATCAAAATTCGTGGCTGTTCCGAAATCAACGACGACGACATCGCCGCCGTGACGGTCAAACGCGCCGACCGCATTGGCTAGCCGGTCAGGTCCGGGAATGGTGCCTTCGTCAATTCGTGGGGCAACGGGCAGCAGGCATTCGGGTTTACCAACCACCAGCGGCCTGCAGCCAAAGAACCTGTCTGCGAATATGCGCAGGTTGAACACCACGCGCGGCACGGTTGAGGCGATAACCACGTCTGTAATGTCCGCCTCAATACCATAGTGTTTCACTAGCGTGGAATACCATGTGAAATAGGCATCCGCCGTCCGAGAGTGGTGCGTTGACGTGCGCAAGGTGCACAGAAAGGTTTCCCCGTCCCAGATCGAAAACACCGTATTCGTATTGCCGCAGTCAATTGCCAGAAGCATTTGAGCCTCCTTCAGAAAAACACATCCGCCGCCGGAATGCTGACGCGGCCTTTGGCGGTGTTTAGGACAAGGTTGCCACCCGCGTCCACTGTTTCAAAGGTCCCAACCGACTCGGACGTTGCGGTACGGGCGGTTATCACCTCACCCAACCGGGCCGCACGGTCCAACCAGGCCGTCCTGATCGGCTCAAACCCATAGGTCACAAACTGCGTCTCGTATTTCGAATACGCAGCAGCCAGTTCCGTCAAAAAGTCTTCTGGCGTGACGTCGACACCCATTTCTGACAGTAAGGAAACCGGACGCACCGCACCTGGTTCAACCGCATGCGGGAGGGGCGCTTCGGACAGGTTCACGCCGATCCCAATAGCCAGATGCGAGACACCGTGCCCGTGGCCAGTGCTTTCCAGCAGGATCCCCGCCAATTTCCCGCCGTTCAGTAACACGTCATTCGGCCACTTCAGGGAAAAACCACTCGCGCGCCCGGTGACGGCGACACAGGCATCAAATAGTGCAAGCGCCGCCACGAAGCTGCGTAACGCCGCCTGTTCCGGGTTTCCTTCGGGGCGCAAAAGTAGGGTCGCCGCCAGGTTTCCCTTGGGGTTGGCCCAGGCCCTGCCCCGTCGCCCTCGGGCCGCTGTTTGGTGGTGCGCCAGAATCCAGACTGGCCCCTGCGCGGTTGGAGCGATCCGGGCCGCCTCATTCAGCGTGCTGTCGACCTCCTGCAGAATATGCAGGCCATATCCTTGCGGCCATTGGGTCATTGTAAAAAGGCCCGGTCTGCTGACCGAGCCCTCCAAAAACGTGTGATGCGCATCTTAGTTGACAAGAGTTGCCGCCGCAGCCGCAGCCGCGCCTTCGATGCCAAACTGATATACGACCCCGACCAGCATCAGCGCCGCCGACCCCATCAGAGCAGTCCACAACACGGGCGAAGAGTGGGTTTCGACCGGTTCATCATTCTCGGCCCCGAAATACATGTAGAAAACGATCCGCAGATAGTAGAACGCCCCAATAACCGAAGCGATGGCAGAAACGATCACCAAACCGGTCAACCCGGCGCTGACGCCAGCCTGCCAGACGCCGAACTTGGCGAAGAATCCCAGCATCGGGGGCACGCCTGCAAGGCTGAACATCAGGATCAAAACAGCAAGCGCCTTACCCGGATCACGCTTTGCAAACTGACGTAAAGCGTCGATATCGGTGACGGGTTTGCCGTCACGCTCCATCATCAGGATAAAGGCGAAGGTGCCGATATTCATGGTCACATAGATCGCCAGATACATCAGCATCGCCTTGATGCCCAATTCCGTACCCGCAGCAAGACCAATCAGAGCATAGCCCATATGGGCAATCGACGAAAACGCCATCAGTCGCTTGATGTCGCGCTGACCAATGGCCGCAACTGCGCCCAACAACATCGACAGGACCGAGAGCAGGACGATCACCTGCTGCCAATCCTTGACCACTCCGCCAAAGGCATCATGCAGCAGACGCGCAAACAGCGCCATCGCTGCCACTTTTGGTGCCGTAGCAAAGAATGCGGTGATCGGCGTGGGTGAGCCTTCGTAGACGTCCGGCGTCCACATGTGGAACGGAACCGCCGAGACCTTGAACGCTAGACCCGAGATCAGGAAGATCAGGCCGAACAGCAGCCCAACCGAAACATCTCCGTGGTGTACCGTCTGGATAATGCCCGAGAACAGCGTGGTCCCGGTAAAGCCATAAACCAGCGACGCACCGTACAGCAGCAGTCCCGAGCTGAGCGCACCAAGAACGAAATACTTCAGGCCGGCCTCCGTGGATTTCGCACTGTCACGGCGCAGGGCGGCCACGACATAAAGTGACAGGGATTGCAGCTCTAGCCCCATGTAAAGGGACATCAGGTCGCCTGCGCTGACCATCATCATCATGCCCACTGCGGCCAGAGCGACCAGCAACGGGTATTCGAACCTGAGCAAGCCGCGCCGCGCCATATAATCCTGGCTCATCAAAAGAACGGCAGCAGCAGAGAGAAGGATCGCAACCTTGGCAAAGCGCGCGAACCCGTCGTCCACGAACATACCGTTGAAGGCGACATTGGTGCCATCACCGTTCGTCGCGATCCAAATCGCGAGCAAGGCCATCAAACCAGCGGTAGACCACACCAAAACGGGTGCCAGCCCATCCTTTGATGTATAGACCGCCCCTATCAGCGCCAGCATCGCATATACGGCCAGAATTATTTCCGGCAGGATTATCGTCAGATCAGCCTGGATCATGTCTCCAAAGCCCCCTTAATGCGAAGCGGCTGTCTGGGTCACGGCCTCTGCCGCGGCCAGAGCCGTGTCATAGTTCGAAATCAATGCCGCGGTCGAGTTGCCGATCACATCGGTCACGAGCGACGGGTAAACGCCCAACAGGATCGTCATCACGATCAGCGGCGCAAAGATCAGCCGCTCGCGCGAGCTCATGTCTGTCATCGCCTTCAGGCTTTCCTTGATCAGATCGCCAAAGACCACCCGACGGTAAAGCCACAGCGCATACCCGGCCGAGAAAATCACGCCGGTCGCAGCCACAGCCGTCACCCATGTGTTCACTTGGAACGCGCCCATCAGGGTCAGGAATTCGCCGATAAAGCCCGAGGTGCCCGGCAAGCCGACATTAGCCATGGTGAACAGCATGAAGACCAGCGCATAGGCGGGCATCCGGATCACCAGACCTCCGTACGCGTCGATATCACGGGTGTGCATCCGGTCGTAGATCACGCCGACGCAGAGGAACAGCGCCGCCGAGATGAAGCCGTGGCTGATCATCTGGAAGATCGCGCCATCAATGCCCTGCTGGTTCGCCGCAAAGATGCCCATGGTCACAAAACCCATATGCGCGACCGAGGAATAGGCGATCAGCTTTTTCATATCCTCCTGAACCAGCGCCACCAGCGAGGTGTAGACAACCGCAATCGCTGACATCCACAGCACCAGATCGGTCATCACCGCCGAACCCACTGGGAACATCGGCAAGCTGAACCGCAAGAAGCCATAGCCGCCCATCTTCAGCAAGATCGCCGCCAGCACCACCGAGCCCGCCGTCGGGGCCTGAACGTGTGCGTCTGGCAACCACGTATGAACCGGCCACATCGGCATCTTCACCGCAAAGGATGCGAAGAATGCCAGGAACATCAGCGTCTGCATTCCGCCAACGATGTAGACGCCCAGCACGCTGAACCCCTCAGACGAGAACTGATGGCTCATCAGCGCCTCGATATCCGTGGTGCCCGCATCCGCATACATCGCAACCATCGCAACCAGCATCAGCACCGAACCGAGGAAGGTATAGAGGAAGAACTTGAAGCTTGCATAAATCCGGTTCGAACCGCCCCAGATACCGATGATCAGGAACATTGGGATCAGGCCTGCCTCGAAGAACAGGTAGAACAGCACCAGATCCAGCGCCATGAACACGCCCAGCATCAGCGTTTCCAGCAGCAGGAAGGCGATCATGTATTCCTTGACCCGGTCTGTCACGTTCCAGCTGGCCAGAATGGTCAGCGGCATGATGAAGGTGGTCAGCAGCACAAACAGAACGCTGATCCCATCCACGCCCATCTTGTACTTCAGGCCCAGCAGCCACTCACCCTCTTCCACCATCTGAAAGCCGGTGTTGGATGGGTCAAAGCCTGTATAGATGCCGATGGAAACAAGGAACGTCACCGTGGTCGCCACCAACGCAACCCATTTCGCGTTGCGCTGCGCGGCATCGTCATCGCCGTGCAGAAACAGGGCCAGAATGCCTGCCGCCACAGCGGGGATGAAGGTAACGATCGAGAGGATATTATCCATTAGTGTGCGCCTCCGCCGATCGACATCCAGGTGACAAGGGCTGCGATACCCAAGACCATCCAGAAGGCGTAAGTAAAGATGTAGCCCGTCTGCGCCTTGCCTGCGAGGCGGGTGAAGAAGGGAACAACGCCCATGGCAATCCCGTTCAGGAAACCGTCAATGGTGTTGCCATCGCCGCGTTTCCACAGGAACCGGCCGATCGCCACGGTGGGTTTGACGAAGATCGCATCGTAGATCTCATCAAAGTACCATTTGTTCAGCAGGAACAGGTACAGCGGGCGCTGGTTCTGCGCCAGACGTCCCGGCAGGGACGGGTTCACGATGTAGAACCAATAGGCCACAACAAAACCCAGCAGCATGGCCACAAAAGGCGATACCTTGACCCATTTCGGAGCAGCATGCGCGTCGTCCAGCACATGATTGTCCGGTGCCATATACAGCGCGCCCTCGCCCGGCTCTCCCGCGAAGACGTAGTGGTGATCGCCGTGGGCGTCCTTTTCACCATGACCGTCATCTGCATGCGCATCGCCGTGACCATCGTCGGCGTGGCTTTCATCGCCATGCGTGTCGGCTCTGCTGTGATCGCCAGCCTCGGCATGTTCCGACGCCTCAGCCACCGGGATGCCATAGAACTTGCCGACCTTGTCCGCGTGACCGAAGAAGTTGCCGTACCAGATCATGCCCGCAAAGACCGCACCCAGAGACAACACGCCCAAAGGCACCAGCATGACCATCGGGCTTTCATGCGCGTGATCATGTGTATGCTGATCGCCGCGTGGTTTGCCGTAAAAGGTCAGGAAAATCAGACGCCAGCTATAGAAGGATGTGAACGCAGCGGCGACCACCAGCAGCCAGAACCCATAGGCCGAACCGCCTGCATAAGCGCTCTCGATGATGGCATCCTTGGACAGAAAACCTGCAAATCCGAAGGTCGTCAGCGGAATGCCGACCCCCGTAATGGCAAGCGTCCCGATCATCATCGCCCAGAACGTATAGGGGATCTTTTTGCGCAGCCCGCCATACTCGGTCATCTCTTGTTCATGATGCATGGCGTGGATCACCGAGCCCGCACCAAGGAACAACAGTGCCTTGAAGAACGCGTGCGTGAACAGGTGGAACATCGCCGCTGAATACATGCCCACGCCTGCGGCCACGAACATGTACCCAAGCTGAGAGCAGGTCGAATAAGCGATGACGCGCTTGATATCGGTCTGCACCAGACCCACAGTCGCGGCAAAGAACGCAGTCGTCGCGCCCAGCACTGTGATGAACCCGGTCGCACCCGGCGCGAACTCCATCAGCGGCGACATGCGGCAAACCAGGAACACGCCCGCCGTCACCATTGTCGCTGCGTGGATCAGGGCCGAAACAGGCGTCGGGCCTTCCATCGCGTCCGGCAACCATGTGTGCAGGATCAGCTGCGCCGATTTACCCATCGCACCGATGAACAGCAGGACGCAGATCACTTCAACCGCAGTCCATTCGCCCCACAAGAAGTGTAGTTTTTCTTCGGCCAAAGCCGGGGCCGAGGCGAAAATGTCCGAAAAGTTGATGCTGTCGGTAAGAAAGAACAGCGCGAAAATCCCCAGCGCAAAACCAAAGTCCCCCACACGGTTCACAATGAACGCTTTCATCGCCGCCGCATTGGCACTTGGTTTGCGGTAATAGAACCCGATCAGCAGGTAGGACGCGACGCCCACGCCTTCCCAACCGAAGAACATCTGCACCAAATTATCCGCCGTCACCAGCATCAGCATGGCAAAGGTAAAGAAGGACAGATAGGCGAAGAAACGCGGCTTATAGCTCTCGCCCTCGCGCCATTGCGGGTCGTGATCCATGTAGCCGAAGGAATACAGGTGCACCAGCGCCGAAACAGTCGTCACCACGATCAGCATGATCGCGGTCAGCCGGTCCAAACGAATGGCCCAGCTTGTCGACAGCGATCCGCTCTCGATCCAGCGCATGATCTCGATCTGTTGAGTGACGCCGTCGAACGAGAAGAACACGATCCACGACAGCAGACAGGCCAGAAATAGAAGGCCCGTCGCGGTCCACATCGCGGCTTTCTCACCGATGAACCTCCAGCCGAACCCGCAGATCAGCGCGCCCACCAGCGGGGCAAAAAGGATGGTGGTTTCCATGTTCCCTTACCCCTTCATCATATTGACGTCTTCAACCGCGATCGAGCCACGGTTGCGGAAGAAACAGACCAGAATGGCCAGTCCAATCGCCGCCTCAGCCGCCGCAACGGTCAGGACAAACAGCGTAAACACCTGCCCGACCAGATCGCCGAGGAAGCTCGAAAACGCCACGAGGTTGATATTCACCGCCAGCAGCATCAGTTCGATGCTCATCAGCAGGATGATGACGTTCTTGCGGTTCAGGAAGAGACCGAAGATGCCGATGACGAACAGCGTCGCCGCGACCGTAAGATAGTGTTCGAGTCCGATCATCGTCTTATAGCCCCTGCCCCGGTTTCACGTCCTTCAACTCCATCGCCTTGGCCGGGTCGCGCATCATCTGGCTGATGATGTCCTGACGCTTGATGTCCTGACGGTGGCGCAGGGTCAGCACGATGGCGCCGATCATGGCGACCAGCAGGATCAGGCCCGCAAGTTGGAACAAAAGGAAGTATTGATCGTAAAGAATGACACCCAGCGCCTCGGTATTGTGGCGGTCGGTTGGGACTGGCTGCGCCAGATTGGCCGCCGCCCCTTGCGCGCTGTCCCATGCGCCGAAGGCCATGACGAACTGCATCAAGATGACCAGACCGATCAGCAGCGCCAGCGGCATATAGCGCGCCATTTCGGCCTTAAGCTCAGCAAAGTCCACGTCCAGCATCATCACCACGAACAGGAACAGCACCGCGACCGCACCGACATAGACGATGATCAGCAGCATCGCCACGAACTCGGCCCCCAGCAGAACGAATAGCCCAGCCGCAGACAGAAAGGACAGGATCAGCCACAGCACCGAGTGCACCGGCTGGCGGCTGATCACCGTGAACAGCCCGCCGGTGACAGCGCTGATGGCAAACAGGTAAAAGGCAAAGACGGTCATTGATCCTCATCCTTGTTGTCGCCCATGGCCTCTTGCGCCAGATCCAGCGCACGGGTCATGGCCGGGATGCCGGCAATGACCGACATCTGACCGATCGTTTCCACGATCTCTTGTTTCTTCGCACCCGCCTCGAGCGCATGGCGCACAGTCTGGCGCACGGCTGAATCCGCCTGAGCGCCCTGACAGGTCAACCCGGCCAGCGTGAGTAAAAGGCGGGTCTTAGCGTCCAGCCCGTCGGTGTTGACCGTGTTGCCGAACATCATCTCCATGACCTCTTTGGGCATGGTCGGCCACAGCGCCTCGAACCCTTTCGGTGAGAAATTCTCCATCGCCGGGTTCATCGCCTTGGCCATGTCCTGAGCCTGCTTCATCATTAGCTCAAAGGGATTTGTCGGACTGTCTGTCATCGGTACGGCGCGTCCATTTCGAGGTTGCGAGCGATCTCGGCTTCCCAACGTTCACCGTTGTCGAGCAGTTTTTCCTTGTCATAAAACAGCTCTTCGCGGGTTTCCGTCGCGAATTCGAAGTTCGGACCTTCGACAATGGCATCGACCGGACAGGCCTCTTGGCAGAAGCCGCAATAGATGCACTTGGTCATGTCGATGTCATACCGCGTGGTGCGGCGACTGCCGTCCTCGCGCGGTTCGGCGTCGATAGTGATCGCTTGCGCGGGGCAGACCGCCTCACACAGTTTGCAGGCGATGCAACGTTCCTCGCCATTGGGATACCGACGCAGGGCGTGCTCGCCGCGGAACCGAGGCGACAGAGGACCTTTTTCGTGCGGGTAGTTCACGGTGGCCTTGGGGGCGAAGAAATACTTCAGCCCCAGCTTCATGCCGACCCAGAAGTCTTGCAGCAGGAAATACTTGGCAGCGCGGGTATAGTCGATTTGTGTCATATCAGCCTCCTACGCTCCAACGGGCGAACGCACCCCAGAACCAGTCGAACTTTGCAGCGAAGGCCACGAACACCACCCAGACCAGCGAGAAGGGCAGAAACACTTTCCAACCCAACCGCATCAACTGGTCATAGCGGTAGCGGGGTGTGATTGCCTTGACCATTGCAAACAGGAAGAAGAAGAACGCCATTTTGGCGACCATCCACAGCACTCCATCGGGCAGACCCGGAATGGGTGACAGCCAACCACCGAAGAACAGCAGCGAGATCAGCGCGCACATCAGGAAGATGGCGATGTATTCCCCAGCCATGAACAGCAGGAAGGGCGTGGCCGAGTATTCGACCTGATAGCCTGCCACCAGTTCCGATTCCGCCTCGGGCAGGTCAAACGGCGGTCGGTTGGTTTCAGCCAGCGCCGAGATGAAAAACAGGAAGACCATCGGGAAATGCGGCAGCCAGTACCAGCTAAAGAAGCCAAACCGACCGTCCTGTGCCTCTACGATGTGTCCAAAATTCATCGACCCGGTCGAGATGATCACACCGATGATGATCAAGCCCAGCGAAACCTCATACGAGATCATCTGCGCCGCAGACCGCAGCGACCCAAGGAACGGATACTTTGAGTTCGACGCCCAACCGCCCATAATCACGCCATAAACCTCCAACGAGGATACGGCAAAGACATAGAGGATCGCGACGTTCAGATCTGACAGCACCCAGCCATCGTTGAACGGGATCACCGCCCAAGCAATCATCGCCAGAACAAAGGATGTCAGCGGCGCCAGCATAAAGACCGTGCGGTCCGCACCCGCCGGGATAACGACCTCTTTCACCACGTATTTCAGTGCGTCCGCCACGGATTGCAGCAGGCCGTAGACGCCAACGACGTTGGGGCCCCTACGCATCTGGACGGCGGCCCAGATCTTGCGGTCGCCATAAACAAGGAACAACAGCGAAATCATCACAAAGGCGACGACGGCCAGCACCTGCGCCAGAATGATGAGGGCGATGCCGCCGGGGGTGTTAAAGAAATCAGCCATTGGTCCTCACACCGTGGGTCGTCAGGGAAGTGTCAGCGGGTCGGATCATTCTGCGGCCATCCTGTCAGTCTTGAGGGCTTGCGCCTGCGCCGACAGCTCGGCCATCAACTGCGAGGCCCGTGCAATCGGGTTGGTCAGGTAGAAATCCTTGACCGCGGGGCGGAAGCTGGCCTTGCCCAGTGGCCCGGCCTCAAGTGGTTGAATTTCATTTTCAATCACTTCGTCAATGCGCGCCAGATGTGGCACCGCTTCGATCAGGGCCGTGCGCAATTGCGCCAGCGAGTCAAATGGCAGCGCAGCACCCAATTCGGCTGAAAGCGCGCGTAGAACGGCCCAGTTCTCTTTCGCCTCTCCGGGTGCGAACCCGGCCCGCATCGCCAGTTGCGGACGGCCTTCGGTGTTCACGAACAACCCGTTTTCCTCGGTATAGGCCGCGCCTGGCAGGATCACATCGGCGCGGTGCGCGCCCCGGTCACCATGGCTGCCCTGATAGATGACAAAAGCGCCTTCGCCGATCTCGACTTCATCCGCACCAAGGTTATAGATAACGTCCGCCGCATTTACGGCGTCCATCCCTGCATCGTTCGTCGCGTCTACATCCAAGGCGCCCACACGCGCGGCGGCGGTATGCAGGATGATCAGCCCGCTTTCGGTATTGGCGGCAATGGCTTGCGCGGCGGCCAGAACGGCGGCCCCGTCAGCCTCCTGCAGGGCACCTTGCCCGACGATAACCAGCGACGGCTTGCCCTTGATCTCATCATCACCGCCCATATCGACGACCTTTTGCAGCGCCGCCCGGTCATCGCCCAAGTGGTGATAGGGATAGGTCAAATCTGCAGCAGGCCCAACCAAAGCAATATCAGCCCCCTGCGCCCATGCCTTGCGAATACGTGCGTTCAGAACCGGAGCTTCGTCCCGCGGGTTGGTGCCGATCAGCAGGATACGCTCGGCCGTGTCGATATCTTCGATGGCGGCAGTCCCGGCATAGGCCCCACGGTTGCCCGCTGGCAGCTTGGCCCCGTCGGTGCGGCATTCGACAACACCGCCCTGCCCCTCGATCATCTGTTTCAGCGCAAACGCAGCCTCAACTGGGGCCAGATCACCAACGATCCCAGCCGGTTTTTCGGCCCCTTTCAGCGCTTGCGCCGCTTTGGCCAACGCCTCGGGCCACGAGGCCGGGCGGAGCTTGCCATTCTCGCGCACATAAGGCTTGTCCAGCCGCTGGCGGCGCAGGCCGTCCCAAACAAAGCGCGTCTTGTCGCTGATCCATTCCTCGTTCACACCGTCGTGGTTGCGCGGCAAGAAGCGCATCACTTCACGCCCCTTGGTATCCACGCGAATGTTGGATCCCAGCGCGTCCATAACATCAACGCTCTCGGTCTTGGTCAGCTCCCACGGACGGGCGGTAAAGGCATAGGGCTTGGATGTCAGCGCCCCAACCGGGCACAGATCGATGATGTTGCCCTGTAAGTTCGATTGCAGCGTTTCATTCAGGTACGAGGTGATCTCGGCATCTTCGCCACGCCCGGTCTGCCCCATCTGAGTGATCCCGGCGACCTCGGTCGTGAAGCGCACACAACGGGTGCAACTGATGCACCGGGTCATCGCGGTGCCGACCAGCGGCCCCAGATCCAGATCATCCACAGCGCGCTTGGCTTCTTTAAAGCGCGACCCCGACACTCCATAGGCCATCGCCTGATCCTGAAGGTCACATTCGCCCCCTTGATCGCAGATTGGGCAGTCCAGCGGGTGATTGATCAGCAGAAACTCCATCACCCCTTCGCGGGCCTTCTTGACCATGGGCGAGTTTGTTTTGACCACGGGCGGCTGGCCTTCCGGACCCGGACGTAGATCACGCACCTGCATCGCGCAGGAGGCGGCGGGTTTCGGCGGCCCGCCCACGACTTCGACCAGACACATCCGGCAGTTCCCGGCGATCGACAAACGTTCGTGATAGCAGAAACGCGGCACCTCGACCCCGGCCTGCTCACAAGCCTGGATCAGGGTCATCGCTCCATCGACTTCGATTTCCTGCCCGTCGATATTGATCTTGCGGAGGTCAGACATGGTCTAGTTCGCCCTCAAATACACGCCGATGGCGCTGTTTCTTTCGATTTCCTTCTGCCCCAATGCGCAGAAAGTTTTGGGGTTGTCATACGAGACACCGTTCTGCGCCAGGTATGCTTCGCCTTTTGAGCGCATCCTGTCTTTCTCAGAATCGGATTCCACATAGGCCCGGATTTCCTTGTCCGAGTACCCCAGCTTGTTTGCTTTCGACCGCAAATCCCACATCACGCCAATCGCCTTCAAACGACGCCCACTGATCGAAGGGCAAACCTCTGAAATCTCGTTCGCTACCGCGATATAGTACAACTCGTTGTCGATCTCTTTGACATCTCGCAAAGGCGGCTTGGCGTCAGCCGGCACCGGCGACGCAAACACACATATCGCGGCAATCAACGTCACCGCGCCCAATACGGACCCTCGCAGATTTGCCGGCCCCCGGCATTCAGCGCGCATAGCTGCGTGATATGCGAAACTGCGTGTCATGGACGAAGGCATTTTCCTGCGAAAGTCAGTTTGTCGTCGGTGATCCGCAGGTTTTGCGGTTCGGTATCCGGTCCGACCTTCCAGTCAATTCGCGAAGACCCGTATTTTGCGATACAAAACTTGGTACCTTCGTACCGTCCCGCCTCGCGCGCTCCGTCCAATGAAGCTGAAACACCGTTCACCACGACCGTGAAATCTGTTGGCGCTGTTTTTTTGTCCACGACTTTCGCTTTAGCGCGGAAGTATTGACCGTCAAAAACCACGCGGTCCGAGGATGGGGTCACCAAACCACAAGACGCGACAAGCGCAGCCGCGGCACAGACCACCAATGCCCGACCACAGGTTTTCATCCGGCGCGTTTTTCCGGTGACATGATGAACAGCGCTTAACATCAGAACGCGGCCACCATTGCCATAATCCCCATGATGAACATGCACGCCCATCCCAGAACATAAAGAACGCTCCGCAAGCCTGTGTTAGGTTTGCCAATTCCCTGAATGTGAATGACCAGCATCACCAATCGCGCCAAAAGCGCGACCGAGGCCAGCAGATTTACCCAGAACGGGCTTACCGCCATCAGTATGGCCGCAATTGTCACAGCCGCATATGCCGGAAGGGTCTCAGTTCCGTTCAGATACGCTCGGTTCAGTCGATAGGTTTTGTCGGCATAGTCCTGCTCGGGCGTGGAACCCGGAGCCAAGCCTTTTCCTTGCTTTGCCAAAGCCGTGAATGGGGCAAGTAACAACACAACCAGGGTGAAGATCATCAGCGAAACGATCGCATGGCCATATTCTGCAAATACTTCCATAGGTTCTACTCCGCAGCCATTGCACCAAGGCGACCAGACTTCTGGGCCTTGATACGGTCTTCGATTTCGTCCCGGAAATTGCGGATCAGGCCCTGGATGGGCCAAGCCGCAGCATCGCCAAGCGCGCAGATCGTGTGCCCTTCGACCTGTTTGGTCACGTCAAACAGCATGTCGATCTCTTCCAGTTCGGCCTCACCGCGCACCAGTCGATCCATCACGCGCATCATCCAACCGGTGCCTTCACGGCATGGCGTACACTGGCCGCAACTTTCGTGCTTGTAGAATTTCGACAGCCGCCAGATTGCCTTGATGATATCGGTGGATTTATCCATCACAATCACCGCCGCCGTTCCCAGGCCCGAGCCCAAATCGTTGCGCAGATAGTCGAAATCCATGATCGCATCGCGCATGTTTTCACCGCGCACGCAAGGAACGGACGAGCCACCGGGGATCACCGCCAGCAGATTGTCCCAACCGCCGCGAATACCGCCACAATGGGTCTCGATCAGTTCCTCGAACGAAATCGACATCGCCTCTTCGACCACACATGGGTTATTCACATGGCCCGAGATCGCAAACAGCTTGGTGCCCGCATTGTTCTGACGACCAAAGCCTGCGAACCAATCCGCGCCCCGGCGCAGAATGGTGGGCACAACGGCAATGGATTCCACGTTATTCACCGTTGTCGGGCAACCATACAGCCCCGCACCCGCAGGGAACGGGGGTTTCATCCGCGGCATGCCCTTCTTGCCCTCAAGGCTTTCGATCAGGGCGGTTTCTTCGCCGCAGATATACGCACCCGCGCCGTGATGCAGGAACAGATCAAAATCCCAGCCCGAACCGGCGGCGTTCTTGCCCAACAAGCCAGCGTCATAGGCTTCGTCAATCGCAGCCTGTAGCTCCTCACGCTCGCGGATATATTCGCCGCGCAGGTAGATATAGCAGGTATGCGCATTCATCGCGAAGGACGCGATCAGGCAACCTTCGATCAATGTATGCGGATCATGGCGCATGATCTCGCGGTCCTTGCAGGTGCCCGGCTCGGATTCGTCCGCGTTCACAACAAGATAGGCCGGGCGACCGTCGCTTTCCTTGGGCATGAACGACCATTTCAGACCAGTGGGAAAGCCCGCACCGCCACGACCGCGCAGGCCGGAATCCTTCATCGTCTGGATGATCCAGTCGCGGCCCTTTTCGATCAGGCCAGCGGTGCCGTCCCAATGCCCGCGCGCCTGTGCGCCACGCAATGTGCGCTCGTGCATCCCGTAGATGTTGGTAAAGATCCGGTCCTGATCCTTCAGCATCATGTATTACCTTCAGCTGTCCTGACGCATGCGCCAGAGTTGAAAAATGTTGACGCCCGCATAGATGAATCCTGCCAGAGCGGCAAAATCAAAAAGCAACGCATAGCGGCCCGGCAGTCCCAACTGCGGACCAACAAAAGACATGACAAGCCACAGCACCATCGTCGCGGCGATGACGATGCCGATATGGCGGCCCTTTCGGGCTATGGCCTGTTCCTTGTCCTTGTCCATCTCATCCCGATGCCCCGGGTGGGCACCTATCTTAATCCTCGTTCCCCGCGGCAAGGCTGGTTGCCTGCTCGACCCAGCCGTCGCGTTCGATCCGGCCCTTGAACTTCAGCTGCGTATCCACCCAGGCAATATTCCCGGCCGTCCAGCTTGAGATCTGGTCGTAGTGATAGATCCCCAGATCGTTCAGCTTTTCTTCCAGCTTCGGCCCAACGCCCTTCAGCACTTTCAGATCATCCGCCTTACCGTCGCGCGCCTTCGTCAGCGTTTCGGGCTTGTCTTCCGTAGCTTCCTGGGCCTGCTTCGCCGCCGGTTTGCCAACCTCACGCTCTTTCGGAGGTTTAGGAGCTGCCTTGGTCGCCGCCGCCTTACCATCCTTACCCAACCACGGGGTCAGGATCGGAACCTCGGTCCCGTCGATGCGTTTGACCGTGTCGCCCAGATCAACAGCCAATTCGACACTCGCATTATGCTCGGGCTTGTCCGTTGCATACTCGGTCAGGCTGCTCAAACCTTTCAGCGGTTCCGCGGCATAACGACCGTTCTGTGGACCTGGCACCGGCACCTTGCCCGCGGCCAAATCGTCAATGATCTTGCCAAAGCTTTCGGCCGTCAGATCTTCATAATAGTCCTTGCCGATCTGCACCATCGGCGCGTTCGCGCAGGATCCGAGGCATTCAACCTCTTCCCAACTCAACTTACCATCAGCGGACAATTCATGCGGCTTGGCAGCAATCTTTTCCTTGCACACCGCGATCAGATCTTCGGCCCCGCAGATTAAACATGAGGTCGTGCCGCACACTTGGATATGCGCAACTGTTCCAACGGGTTGCAACTGAAACATGAAATAGAATGAGGCGACCTCAAGCACGCGGATATAGGCCATACCCAACATGTCGGCGACGGATTCGATCGCCGGACGGGACAGCCAACCCTCTTGCTCTTGCGCGCGCCACAACAGCGGAATAACCGCACTGGCCTGACGACCCTCGGGGTACTTGGTGATCTGCGCTTCGGCCCACTGCTGGTTAGCAGCGGTGAAGGCAAAGCTTTCGGGTTGTTCGGGATGAAGACGGCGGAGCATTAGCGGTCAATCTCTCCAAATACGACGTCCATGGTTCCGATAATCGCGGCGACGTCGGCCAGTTGGTGACCCTTGGCGACGTGATCCATGGCTTGCAGGTGCAGGAAACCCGGCGCGCGCAGTTTGGCGCGATAGGGTTTGTTGGTGCCATCGGCGACGAGATAGACACCGAACTCGCCCTTAGGGGCTTCGACGGCGGCATAGACCTCGCCCGCGGGGACATGGAAGCCTTCGGTGTACAGCTTGAAGTGATGGATCAGGCTTTCCATCGAGGTCTTCATGTCCGAGCGTTTCGGCGGGGTGATTTTGCCGCGGGCCAGAACGTCGCCCGGGCACTCGCGGATCTTGGCGATGGCCTGACGGATGATGTGCAGCGACTGGCGCATCTCTTCCATCCGAACCAGATAGCGGTCATAGCAATCACCATTCTTGCCGACGGGGATTTGGAACTCAAACTCGTCATAGCATTCATAGGGCTGCGCGCGGCGCAAATCCCAAGCCAGACCCGATCCGCGCACCATTACGCCGGAGAAGCCGTATTTCTGGATGTCATCTTCGGTCACGATGCCAATATCGGCGTTACGCTGTTTGAAGATGCGGTTTTCGGTCAGCAGACCGTCAATATCGTCCAGAACGGCGGGGAATTCGTGGCTCCACGCCTCGATATCGTCCAGCAGTTCTGGCGGCAGGTCCTGATGCACACCACCGGGGCGGAAATAGGCGGCGTGGAGGCGCGCACCACAGGCACGCTCATAGAACACCATCAGCTTTTCGCGTTCCTCGAACCCCCACAGCGGTGGAGTCAGGGCGCCAACATCCATCGCCTGCGTCGTCACGTTCAGCAGGTGGTTCAGGATGCGTCCGATCTCAGAATACAGAACCCGGATCAGCGAACCCCGGCGCGGTACCTCGACCCCGGTCAGTTTCTCAATCGCCAGACACCAGGCATGTTCCTGATTCATTGGCGCGACATAATCCAGACGATCAAAATACGGCAGATTCTGCAGATACGTCCGGCTTTCCATCAGCTTTTCGGTACCACGGTGCAGCAGACCGATATGCGGGTCGCAACGCTCAACAATCTCGCCGTCCAGCTCGAGCACAAGACGAAGAACCCCATGCGCCGCAGGGTGTTGCGGGCCGAAGTTAATGTTGAAATTGCGGATCTTCTGTTCTCCGCTCAGCGCGTCCGTGCTGCCGTCATCGTATCTTGAGCCGTCCATCAACGCCCTCGTTTCTTCTTCGCTTCGGCCCGAACCCGGACCTTTTCGGCCTCGGCCGCCTTCGCTGCGGCCCCTGCAAGCAGCACACCCAGCACGCCTAGAATAATCAGTTCGCCTGTCATATCAGCGTCGCTCCATCTCTTGCAGCTTCAGCGCCATCATCCACAGCAGGACAATCACGACCGGAGAAATGATGCACGCAAACGCCCAGTTCTTGTTGATCCCGAAATGCGGTAGCAGCTTTATCATTGGCACAACCGTCGCCACCACCAGAACAATCCAGATCAGGAACTCAAACATGGCGGCTACTCCTGCTTCTCATCCCCTGGCAGAATATAATTCGCACCTTCCCAGGGGCTCATGAAGTCAAACTGCCGGTACTCCTGCACCAGGCTGACCGGTTCATAAACGACACGCTTCTGCGCCTCGTCGTACCGCACTTCGGTATAGCCGGTGGTGGGAAAATCCTTGCGCAGCGGATAGCCGCGGAAACCATAATCCGTCAGAATGCGCCGCAAGTCCGGGTGTCCCGAGAACAGAATGCCGAACATGTCGAACACCTCTCGCTCGAACCAGTTGGCCGAGGGGTGAACATCTGCGATCGAGGGCACCATGTCTTCCTCACGAATGGAAACCCGCAAGCGAATGCGCTGGTTCTGATACATCGACAAGAAGTGATAGACCACGTCGAACCGCTTGGCGCGTTCGGGGTAATCGACGCCCGTAATGTCTACAAGGGTCGAGAACTTGCAATTCTGATCAGACCGCAGGAATTCTACGAACTCCACAAGGCTCGACGGCGCGACATCGACGTTCAATTCGTCATGGGTCACATCCCAGGACAGAACGCAATCAGCCCGTTTAAGCTCCAACTGCGCGCCGAGTTCTTTGAGTGCTTCGCTCATCTTCCCTCTCCCTCAGCGCACGATGGTTCCGGTGCGGCGGATCTTCCGTTGCAACTGCATCAGACCATAAAGCAGAGCCTCGGCGGTCGGAGGGCAGCCGGGGACGTAGATATCCACCGGAACGATACGATCACAGCCCCGCACAACAGAGTAGGAATAGTGATAGTACCCACCCCCATTCGCGCAAGACCCCATCGAGATCACATAGCGTGGCTCGGGCATCTGGTCATAAACCTTGCGCAACGCCGGGGCCATCTTGTTGGTCAGGGTTCCGGCAACAATCATCACGTCGGACTGACGCGGAGAGGCGCGCGGCGCGATGCCAAACCGTTCCGCATCATAGCGCGGCATCGAGGTGTGCATCATCTCAACCGCGCAGCAGGCCAGACCAAAGGTCATCCAGTGCAAAGACCCGGTGCGAGCCCAGTTGATGATGTCCTCGGTCGAGGTCAGCAGAAATCCTTTGTCCTGCAATTCAGCATTCAGGGCCTGGGTTGCAACTTCCTTGTCGACGCCTGCGGTATTTGCACCCGTCATCACTCCCATTCCAGGGCCCCTTTCTTCCATTCATAGGCAAAGCCAATGGTCAGAACGCCCAGAAACACCATCATGGACCAGAACCCAACATCGCTGATGTCTTTGAAACCGACGGCCCAGGGGAATAGGAAAGCAATTTCCAGATCGAAGATGATGAAGAGAATCGAAACCAGATAGAACCGAACGTCGAACTTCATCCGCGCATCATCAAAGGCGTTGAAGCCACATTCATATGCGCTGACCTTTTCAGGGTCTGGATTGCGGACGGCCAGAACCACAGCAGCCAGAATCAGAACGATTCCAAGGCCAACGGCAACGGCCAGAAACACCAGAATCGGGAGGTACTCCCGCAACAGGTCTTCCACGTAAAGCTCCTTTCCTGTGCAGCGCTCGCAGCGACGCACCGTCAATTGGCGTGTTGACTGGACATTCTCTATCCCTGCGTGATCAGAGGGTCAACCGAACAGAAGCGCGCAGGCACCTAATATTCCGTTTCCCTCGTGGGATATTGAGTATGTTGGTTATGTTTGCGCGATAAGTGACTGTTGGAATTCAGACCTTGCTGTTCCAAACAGGTTTTCTTTTGGCAAAAAACGCGCCGATTCCTTCTTGCGCTTCTTCAGTTTCCCAACGATCCACCAGCGCCCGGATCGTCCCGTCGATCACAGTATTGTCAATCGTCGGTCCCAGCATTCGCACCAAAGCTTTGGCCGAGGCCACGGCCCCCGGCGCGCAGGACAGGTATGGCTCGACCTCGGCCTCGACCGCCCCGGCCAGATCATCGGCATTGACCGCGCGGGCAAGCAATCCCAGTTCCACAGCCTCGGACGCTTCAAAAAGACGTGCCGACATGAAAACGCGCCGCGCCCGCGCCTCGCCCATGCGTGCAACAACATAGGGACCAATGGTCGCCGGGATCAGGCCCAATCTCGTTTCTGTCAGGCCCATTTTCACTGACTGAACACCAATTGCCACGTCACAAACTGCGGCCATTCCAACGCCCCCTCCAAAAGCGTTGCCCTGAACGGCGCCGATCAACGGTTTCGGCATCGTGTTCAAAGCCTGCAACATTTCGGCCAGCTTACGCGCTTCAACAAAGCGCGTTTCGGGGTCGGCGGCCATTTGATCCTGCATCCAGCTTAGATCGCCTCCGGCGCAGAAGCTTTTGCCCGCGCCTGTCAGGACAACCACCCGCACCGCGTCGTCCTGTCCCAACTGTCCTGCGGCCTGTGTCAGTTCCGATATCATCTGCGCTGACATCGCATTGTGTTTTTCCGGACGGTTCAGCGTCAGCGTCGCGACGCCGCGCGGGTCCACTGCGATTGAAATGGTGTCGAACATGGCCTTACTTATTCCCCTCGCATGGCGCGCGCCATCTGCGCGGCCTGGTCCACGATCTCGGGGGCGATGCCGGTTTCATATCCCAGCCGATGTAAGTGCGACACAACCGTTTCGGTCGCCACATTCCCGGCCGCGCCAGGGGCGTATGGACACCCCCCCAAACCGCCAACCGCGGAATCGAACGTGCGCACCCCCAAAGCGAGGGCCGCGTCTATATTGTCGATCGCCCGTCCGTTGGTGTCGTGAAAATGACCCGCCAGTCTGGTGACGGGCACCCGCTTTTGCACCGCCAAAAGCATATGCGCGACAGTATCAGGCGTGCCCTGCCCGACCGTATCCCCCAGAGACACTTCGTAACAGCCCAGCGCAAACAGCGTATCCGCGACTTCAGCAACTTTTTCAGGGTCTGTCGGGCCATCATAGGGACAGTCCGTCACGCAAGAGACATACCCCCGCACGGGAAGGTCAATATGCCGAGCAGCCTCTAGAATTGGGGTAAACCGCTCGATGGATTCCGCAATCGAGGCGTTGATGTTGGCCTTAGAAAACCCCTCGGAGGCTGAGGCGAAAACAGCAATCTCATCCGCCTTGGCCGCAAGCGCGTCGTCATACCCGCGCATGTTCGGTGTCAGCGCGGCATAGCGCACACCATCGGCACGGGAAATCCCAGCCAGCACTTCGGCACTGCCCGCCATCTGTGGCACCCACTTGGGCGAGACGAAGCTGGCCACCTCGATCCGGTTGAAGCCGGCCCGGCTCAGACAATCGACCAACGCGACCTTTTCGGCCACCGGGATTTCCCGCTTTTCATTCTGCAGACCGTCGCGCGGCCCCACTTCGAAGATTTCAACCCGATCACCCATGGCTGCGCCCCTCCCTTATTGCCGCTATGAACCCGACCTTGCCACGTTGACCCCGCGCAGGACAGGTCATTCCTCCTCCAACCGGACCAGAGCGGCACCGGCTTCGACCTGCCCCCCGGCTTCGGCGAGCACTTCGGCAACGACGCCATCGCGTGCTGCCAACAAGGAATGCTCCATCTTCATGGCTTCCAGAACGGCCAGTCGATCGCCTTCCTGCACCGTTTGCCCCACTGTCGCGAACATGGCTTTTACCAATCCCGGCATCGGTGCCTCGATCACGTTGGTGTCGCCAACGGCACTAGCGTCGCGGTCCAGAGGATCGACGATATCGAACGATTGCCCATAGTTTTCGAAAACAGTGACCCTCGACCCTGCCACAGCTACGCGCGGCATGGGCTTGCCACCCACGATCCATTTCCCGGCCTTTCGTTCGGCCAGAACCGAGTCGTCCCCCACCCGCCAAAGCTGTCGGTCCGGCCCTTCAACCTGAACATCCAGATCAATCACGTCTTCGGCCTTCAGTTGGGCCGCCCGATGCAGGGGTGCCCAAAGAGAGAACCCACATTCTTCGTTCGTATCCACCAGCCCCAACGCCGTCATCGCCGCCGAAACACAGGTAGACGCCGTAACTGGGACGGGCCTGATGAGCGCGTCCAAGTCCCGCCCGATCAGTCCTGTATCCACATCCCCCACCGCAAAACCGGTATGCCGTGTCAAAGCCCCCAGAAACCCGAGGTTTGTAACTGTCCCGGCAACTTCGGTACGCGACAACGCCCGATGCAGTTGCTCCAACGCAATCTGGCGTGTTGGCCCGTGCACGATGACCTTGGCGATCATCGGATCGTACCAAGGGCTGATCGTATCGCCCGCCCGAACGCCGCTATCTGCCCGGCAAGCCGTCGGGAACTGCAAATGGGTCAGCTTGCCCGTCGCAGGCAAAAACCCTTTGGGCACATCTTCGGCGTAAAGACGCGCCTCAAACGCGTGGCCGGTGATCGACAGTTCATTTTGTTTCTTTGGCAGCGTCTCGCCCGAGGCAACCCGCAATTGCCATTCGACCAGATCTACGCCCGTAATGGCCTCGGTCACAGGGTGTTCGACCTGCAAGCGTGTGTTCATTTCCATAAACCAGAACCGATCCGGTCGCAGCCCTTCCGAGGCATCGACGATAAATTCAACCGTGCCTGCACCCTTATAGCCAATCGCCTCGGCCGCCCTGACACCCGCCTGCCCCATCGCCTCGCGCATTTCGGGCGTCATACCGGGCGCAGGCGCTTCCTCGATCACTTTTTGATGTCGCCGTTGCAGGGAGCAATCGCGTTCGAACAGATGCACGGCGTGTGTGCCATCTCCGAAAACCTGCACTTCGATATGGCGCGGTTTGGCGACGAACTTCTCGACCAGCACGGCATCGTTACCAAAGGCTGTACGCGCCTCGCCACGTGCGCTGTCCAAGGCCGACGCAAATTCCTCGGGCTGCTCAACCAGCCGCATCCCCTTGCCGCCACCTCCGGCAACAGCCTTGATCAGCACCGGATAGCCGATGGTTTCCGCCGCACCGGCCAAATGGTCGGGGTCCTGATTGTCACCGTGATAGCCGGGCACAACCGGCACGCCCGCCTGCTCCATCAAAACCTTGGCCGCATCCTTGAGACCCATCTTGCGGATCGCATCCGCAGAAGGCCCGATAAACGTCAACCCAGCGGCTTCGACCGAATCCACGAAATCCGGATTCTCGGACAAAAACCCATATCCGGGATGGATCGCCTGCGCGCCGGTGTCCAGCGCTGCCTGAATGATCACGTCGCCCTTCAAATAGCTCTCAGCCGGTGCCGCACCGCCGATATGCACGGCCTCATCTGCCATCTGCACATGCTTGGCCGAGGCATCCACATCGGAATATATCGCAACGCAGGTCACACCCAACTTCTGAGCGGTTTCCATCACGCGGCAAGCAATCTCACCCCGGTTGGCAATCAGGATTTTGCTGAACATATTTCTTACTCCTCCGACGCCAAATCTTCGATCAGCCGAAACCGTTCGCAGAGCAATTCCATCTCTGGGTCAAATCCACCGTTGCGCTCAAAGTATCGACTGTGATCCTCCCGCCATCCTTCAAGCGTTTCGTTCTCGCCCTCGGCCAAGGCAAACGCTTCGGTCATGTCACAGAACCGGCTGACCGTAACCTCAAGCGTCTCGATCACCAAAGCTGGACGACCATCCCACTCCAGAGCAATATCGCGCCGCCCGACCACTGGGGTCTCTGCGCTGCCTTCGGGATAGTCACGCAACGCGCCACAGGTTGCTGTTTTCCGCCCTGCACGAACCAACCCCAACAGTTCAGCGCTCATCGACGCGCTGTCACCGAACTTGAAGGTTTGCGCGCCGGGATAACGAGTCAAAACGTCCTTTAAGGTCATGATGATCACATCCTGAACACGCCAAAACGTGTCTCTTCGATCGGGGCGTTCAAGGCGGCGCTTAGCGACAGGGCCAGCACATCGCGCGATTTGCGCGGGTCGATGATGCCGTCATCCCAAAGCCGCGCCGAAGCATAAAGCGGGTGCGACTGCTCCTCGAACATATCCAGCGTCGGGCGCTTGAATTCGGCTTCTTCCTCGGCCGACCACGTGCCGCCCTGCCGCTCGATCCCGTCGCGTTTCACGGTGGCCAGAACACCTGCCGCCTGCTCACCCCCCATCACCGAGATGCGCGAGTTCGGCCAGGTCCACAGGAACCGAGGCTGATAGGCGCGACCCGCCATGCCGTAGTTTCCCGCGCCGAACGAGCCGCCCACCAGCATCGTGATCTTGGGCACCGAGGTCGTCGCCACAGCCGTCACCATCTTGGCCCCGTGGCGTGCAATCCCCTCGTTTTCATATTTCCGACCGACCATGAACCCGGTGATGTTCTGCAAGAACACAAGCGGCGTTTTGCGCTGCGAACACAGTTCGACAAAATGCGCCCCCTTCTGTGCGGCTTCGGAAAACAGCACGCCATTATTGGCGATGATCCCAACCGGGCAGCCTTTGACATGAGCAAAGCCCGTCACCAGCGTTTCCCCGAACCGAGGCTTGAACTCATCGAAGCGCGACCCGTCGACCAGACGCGCAATCACTTCTCGGATATCATAAGGTGTACGCAGGTCGGCGGGGACGACACCCAGAATTTCCTCAGGATCATAAGCCGGGTCTTCCGGTGCCTCGAACCGTAGGCCAGGCTTCAGTCCGGCACCGCCTAACGACCCCACTGCCCGCCGCGCCAAAGCCAATGCGTGCGCGTCATCTTCGGCCAGATAATCCGCCACACCGGACAGGCGCGTATGCACATCGCCGCCGCCCAAGTCTTCGGCGCTGACCACCTCGCCCGTGGCGGCCTTGACCAGAGGCGGTCCGGCCAGAAAGATCGTCCCCTGTTCCTTGACGATAATCGTCACATCCGACATCGCGGGCACATAGGCCCCACCCGCCGTGCATGACCCCATCACAACCGCGATCTGAGCAATGCCCTTGGCGCTCATCCGCGCCTGATTATAGAAAATACGGCCAAAATGGTCTCGGTCGGGAAAGACCTCATCCTGATTGGGCAGGTTCGCACCTCCGCTATCGACCAAATAGATGCAGGGCAGATGGTTTTCCTCGGCAATCTCCTGCGCCCTCAGGTGTTTTTTGACCGACATCGGATAGTATGTACCGCCCTTCACAGTGGCATCGTTGCACACCACCATGACCTCGCGCCCCTGCACCCGGCCAATCCCCGCGATCACCCCGGCACAAGGCGCGGCGTCACCATACATCCCATGCGCCGCCGTCGCGCCGATCTCCAGAAACGGAGACCCTGCGTCCAGCAAATTCGCCACCCTGCGCCGAGGCAGCATCTTGCCCCGAGACATATGCCGCGCGCGGGATTTTTCACCGCCGCCCATGCGGGCCGCTTCGGCGGCTTCGGAGATCTGTGCCAGCGCGTCCAGATGAGCGCTGCGGTTTGCCTTGAAACCCTCAGAGGCGGGCATGGCTTTGGATGTGAGTTTCATTTACGTTGTCTCCAATTCCAACTTCGCACGACGCTTCAATTCCTTCCGGATCACCTTCCCCGTCACCGTCATCGGCAATTCCTCCAGAAACGCCACCTCGCGCGGGTAGGAATATTGCGCCAGACGGGCCTTTACCCACTCCTGCAACTCCGTGCCCGTCGTCTCAGCCCCCGGTTTCAACACCACATACGCCTTGACAATCTCGGTCCGCAGCGGGTCGGGTTTGCCGACCACGCCCACGGTCGCCACCGCAGGGTGAGTCAGCAGGCAATCCTCGATTTCGGCGGGGCCGATGCGGTATCCGGCAGAGGTGATCACGTCGTCATCTCGCCCCACGAACCGCAGATAGTCGCCCTCCCATACGCCGCGATCACCGGTGATCAGCCAGTCACCCCGGAATTTCTGCGCAGTCTCCTCGGGCCGGTTCCAGTACTCCAGCAACATCGAGGCCGAGCCGCGCCGGATGGCCACGTCGCCCTCTTCATCCGTCGAGTTGCCAACCTCGTCGATCACCGCCACCTCATGCCCGGGGACCGGTTTGCCGATACAGCCGGGCCGCACCGGGAAATCTTCGGCGCAGGACGACACGACCATGTTACATTCGGTCTGGCCGTAGAATTCGTTGATCGTCAGGCCGAATGCCTGCTGCCCCCAGGCCAGCATCTCGGCCCCCAGCGGCTCGCCGCCCGACGCGACCGAGCGTAGGCCGGGGACGGCCTGACTTGCCGCTTTCAGCATCCGCAACGCGGTGGGGGGAAAGAACACGTTGCGCACTCCGCCGCGCGCGATCACGTCAGCGCAGACTTCTGGGGTAAACTTCTCAAGCCGCGCGGCGACCACCGGGATGCCCAGCGCCAGACCGGGCATCAGCACATCGAACAACCCGCCAATCCATGCCCAGTCGGCAGGGGTCCAAAGGCAATCGCCGTCGCGTAGGTGATTGTGGCTTATGGATACGCCCGGCAGATGCCCCGTCAGAACCCGGTGCCCGTGCAGCGCCCCCTTGGGGCTTCCGGTTGTGCCCGAGGTATAGATCAGCACGGCGGGATCCTCGGGGCCCGTATCAGCAAAGGAAACCGGGTCATCCGAAGGTACAATCCGGTCAACCCGCACCGAGTGTGCCAAAGCGCCCAACAGTTCCTCGCCTTCTGCATCCGTCAAAACTATCTGCGCACCTGCATCCCGAACCCTTGAGGCCAGCGCATCATGTTTGAATAGCTTAAATAGCGGAACCGAGATCGCGCCGATTTTCCAGATCGCCAAATGCGCTGCGGCGCACCATGGCGATTGGCTGAGAAGTACACCCACCCGGTCGCCTCGTTGCACAGATATCAGAAGATGGCGTGCGATACCGTCCGCCATTCGCTGCAAGCGGTCAAAGGTGACGTCGTCCTGCGTACCCCCGGTCAGGTCGCGAATAGCCACGCGATCACCCGGTTGCGACAGACATTGCCGCGCCATGTTCCATCGGTCGGGAATCACCCAGCCACCACCGGGCTGCAATCCGGGTATGCGCCTAGCGGGACACATCGCCGAAACCCTTTGTTTTCATGACATTTCTTTGGCGATGGGCGCGTTGGCCAATCACACGAACTTGATACAGATCAGAGTTGGCAGCGGACCGTTCGTGCAAAACGCCAGCATCAACAAACCTAAAGGCAGTAAAATGACCAACAAACTCGCCGCTCTGACCCTCTCCACCGCGCTTGTCGCACTGGCTGTCCCGGCTTTCGCCCAATCTCAGGGTGATTGGACCGTCGGACTTGGTGTGGGCTATCTCGACCCGAAATCCGACAACGGCACGCTGAGCAATGGCGCCAGCGTCGAGGTTGACTCGGACACGCGCCCGATCTTCACGGTAGAATACTTCGTTCGTGACAACCTTGGCATCGAATTGCTGGCTGCAACGCCCTTCAGCCATGACATTACCCTGGCTGGCAGCATCGACGGCGGGACCGTCAAGCACTTGCCGCCTACACTGTCGCTGAACTATCACTTCCCGACCAACAGCGCGTGGAAGCCTTACGTTGGCGCTGGTATCAACTATACCGTCTTCTTTGACGAAAGCTCGGCTCTGGGCGATCTGGAACTGGATGACTCGGTTGGTGTCTCTCTGCAGGCTGGTCTGGATTACATGGTCACCGAAAAAGGCGCCGTGCGTCTGAACGTGCGCTGGTTCGACATCGACTCTGATGTCAGCCTCGACGGAAACGACCTCGGTACTGCCGAGATTGATCCGTGGCTGGTCGGCGTTTCCTACGTCCATCGCTTCTGATCCTTCGAAGAAACGCCCCGCAGTTCCCTCGTCTGCGGGGCGCTTTTCCATCACTCCATCCCGCTCATCAGTTCCCGGCCGATCAGCATCCGGCGGATTTCACTGGTGCCCGCGCCAATCTCCATCAGCTTGGCATCGCGGAAAATCCGGCTGACAGGAGAATCCGACAGAAACCCGGCCCCGCCCATTGCCTGCACCGCCTGATGCGCCTGCGTCATCGCCGCCTCGGACGCGTAAAGGCAGCACGCCGCCGCATCCTGACGCGTAACATCCCCTCGATCACACGCCTTGGCCACTTCGTACACATAGGCGCGGGCTGAATTCATCGCCGTATACATATCCGCGATCTTTCCCTGCATAAGCTGGAAGCTACCGATGGGTTTCCCGAATTGCTTACGCTCGGCCAGATAGGGCATGATCTCATCCAGACAGGCGGCCATGATGCCGATACCGATTCCGGCAAGCACCACACGCTCATAGTCCAGGCCAGACATTAGAACCGCGACACCCTTCCCTTCTTCGCCAAGCACATTTTCAAACGGCACTTCGACGTCTTCAAAGACCAGCTCGGCCGTATTCGACCCGCGCATCCCCAACTTGTCGAAATGGGGTGAGGTGGAAAAGCCGGTCATCTCTTTCTCGATCAGAAAGGCGGTTATCCCACGCGACCCGGCCTCTGGGTCAGTCTTGGCGTAAACGACCAGAGTATCCGCGTCCGGTCCGTTGGTGATCCAGTATTTGCTGCCGTTCAGACGGTAGTGATCATTGCGCTTCTCGGCCCGCAACTTCATCGACACCACGTCGGACCCTGCCGACGCCTCGGACATCGCCAGTGCTCCCACATGTTCACCCGAAATCAGGCGCGGCAGGTATTTCGCCTTTTGTTCATCCGTTCCATTCAACTTGATCTGATTGACGCACAGGTTCGAGTGGGCGCCATAAGACAGTGATACCGAAGCCGAAGCCCGGGCAACCTCTTCGACGGCGACGGTATGGGCCAGATACGACATGCCCACCCCGCCAAATTCTTCGGGCACCGTTATGCCCAACATCCCCAAATCGCCCATTTCCTTCCAAAGCTCATTGGGAAACGCGTTCGAGGCATCAATCTCGGCGGCCATCGGCTTGACCCGCTCCTGCGCCCAGCGGTGAACCATTTCACGCAGGGCATTCACATCCTCGCCCAGATCAAACTGCATGGTAGCCGCGAACATATGCGATCTCCTCCCTCGCATTAATGAACAGTTGTTCAATAAGTATCAGCGAATCTTTTCCGGGTCAACGACGGCCACGCAGAAACACACCACCGACCCGTCAGGGGTGGTGATGTCAAAGCATCAAGCGTGCGCTTTCAGCGCACTCCTTTGGATTACGATTGGTAGACCGCCCCGACCTCGGCCCGGATGATCCGCGCGATCAGTCGGCAATCATCCATAGAGAATGTCAGCGGCACGCGCATGTCCATGATCCCGGCCAGCACCCGGTCACTGGCGGGCAAAGGCGCGCTGTCGGCGTAGCGCCAGCTATCATAGCGCGAGGTAAACCCGGTAGGCTCGGCCCCGCCGAACCACTTCAACTCGACCCCGCGCGTAGCACAGCGGCGGATCACTTCGGCAATACGCTCGGATGACCAGTCCAACAGCAGGAACTGAATGGACGAGCCCACATAGGTCTCACCCTCGGGCCGCTCGACAATCGTCAAGCCGGGAGTTCCGCGCAGCCCCTTTTCAATCTCGGCATAACGCTCATTCCAACGCGCGACCTGTCTATCCAGATCCCGCAGCTGAGGCCGCAGGATCGCCGCCCGCAGATTATCCATCCGACCCGAAACATTGGGCGTGGTGTACTTGATCCGCTCAAAAACCTCAGGTCCCGGCGCGGCCAGATGGCGTTCGTACAGCATATAGGATCCCGACAGCATCGTGGCCTTGGCCGCCAACTCCTCATCATCTGTGATCAGCAAGCCGCCCTCGCCCGAGTTCACGTGCTTGTAGGTCTGGCAAGAATAACACCCGATGGCCCCCTGCCGCCCCGACAGTTGCCCGCGCCACGCGGCACCCATCGTATGCGCGCAATCCTCGATCACGGTCACACCCGCGGCGTCGCACAACTGCATCAGCCGATCCATGTCACACAGATGCCCGCGCATGTGGCTCAGCATCAGCACCCGCGCCTGATCCAGCTTGACCTCAAGATCGTCCAGATCAATCACCAGCCCCTCAGTCACGCCCACAAACACGGGCTTTGCCCCGACCGAGGCAATCGACCCCGGCACAGGGGCCAGCGTGAAGGCATTGGTCAGAACCGGATCACCGGGCTGCACACCCACTGCACGCAATGCGGTCGCCAGCGCATAGCCGCCCGACGACACGGCCAGACAGTATTTCGCCCCCATCTGCGCGGCAAATTCCTGCTCCAGCAAAGCAGTTTCGCCCAGCTCTCCGGGCGTCACGTTATAGCGATGCAACCGCCCGTGACGCAGAACCGCCAATGCGGCCTCGATCGCTTCGTCGGGGATGGGTTCCTGTTGCGTGAAACTGCCAGTGAATGTCTCGGTCATACGCCCGTTCTGAGGCCGCGAGTGCGCAGCGTCAAGGGCTTACGCCACCGCTCCGATAAGGCTGGTCACAACCTCGGGCAGATCATCGAAGTGATGCAGCAACGCTTCGGGCTCAAGCGCGGCCATATCCGCGCCCGACGGACCAAACGTCACCAACACCGAAGGAACCCCAGCGGCGCGCGCTGTATTGCGGTCAGTATCGGAATCTCCGATCAGCACACAAAGATCGGGATGCCCCCCTGCCCGCCGCGCGGCCTCGCGCAGAGGTTCGGGATCGGGCTTACGAACCGGCAGGGTGTCGGCCCCCACCAATGATGCGAACTGCTCCCGCACGCCCATCTGGGTCAGCAACTGATCGGCAAGAGCTTCAGGCTTGTTCGTGCAAATCCCCACGCCGTACCCCGCGACCTTCAATGCCTCAACCGCATCAATTGCACCTGGGTAGAAATGCGTATGGGTATCAATGGCCTGCGCATATGCGTCCAGCAGCATTGGATAATATACCTGAATCGCCTGTTCATCATAAGCCCCGACACGCTTCAATCCGTGCGTCAGCATCATCCGGCCACCCCGCAGCGCGACCGCAGCATCCTGCCCGTGAACCAGAACATCCCCGTGCCCCATATGGCGGAAACAGTGGTTCGCGGCTTCAAGCAAATCACCCGAGGTATCGGCCAATGTCCCGTCCAGATCGAAGATAACCGTTCGCATCGCGCCTCCTGCTTCGGCGGTTTTTCGCCGTATCCTGTTGCAAACGGCAATCTTGTTTGATGGCTGAACCGCTTGCGCCTTTGCCCTCAGCGGATAAAACGGACCGCAACAAAACACAAAGAGAAAACGATTTCATGAGCACCGCCCTTGTCATCCTTGCCGCAGGTAAAGGCACCAGGATGAATTCGGACATCCCCAAGGTCCTTCATCCAATTGCCCAGACACCGATGCTGGTTCACACCATGCGCGCCGGATCGGTTCTATCGCCCGAGCGCACCGTGATCGTCACCGGGCACGGGTCCGAGGCTGTGGCGAAAGTGGCGACCGCCGAAGACGAAACAGCCCGGATCGCGGAGCAGACCGAACAGTTGGGCACCGCTCATGCCGTCGCTCAGGCACGCGCTGCGCTGGAGGGGTTTAAGGGCGACGTGGTGGTTTTGTATGGCGACACTCCGTTCCTTCAACCCGAGACACTGGAACGGATGATCGAGGCGCGCGCGCAAAACGATCTGGTTATCCTCGGGTTCGAAGCCGCCGATCCCGCGCGCTATGGTCGCTTGGTCATGAACGAAGATCATCTTGAGCGGATTGTCGAATTCAAGGATGCTTCAGATGAGGAACGCGCGATAACCTTCTGTAATTCAGGTCTTTTGGCGTGCGACACAGAGGTGTTGTTCTCCCTGATCGACGCGGTGGGTAACGGCAATGCGGCCGAGGAATACTACCTGACCGACGTCGTGGAAATCGCCCGCAGCCGTGACCTGAAAGTCACCGCAATTGCCTGCGACGAGGCCGAGACGCTGGGGGTCAACTCGCGCGCTGATCTTGCCGCTGCCGACGCTGTATTCCAAACCCGCGCGCGGTCAGAACTGCTGGGCCTTGGCGTGACTTTGATGGCCCCTGAGACCGTTTATCTTGCCGCTGACACGATCATCGGACGCGACACGGTTATCGAACCGAATGTGGTATTCGGCCCCGGCGTCACGGTCGAAAGCGGTGCGACGATCCGGGCGTTTTCGCATCTTGAGGGCTGTCACGTTAGCCGAGGCTCTGTCATCGGCCCCTATGCCCGCCTGCGCCCCGGCGCGGAACTGGCCGAGAACACACGCATCGGGAATTTCGTCGAAATCAAGAATGCCGAGATCGCCGAAGGCGCGAAGGTCAATCACCTTAGCTATATCGGGGATGCCTCCGTTGGCGCGGATTCGAATATCGGGGCGGGTACGATCACCTGTAATTATGACGGGGTGATGAAGCACAAGACCACGATAGGTGAAAATGTCTTCATCGGATCGAACACCATGCTTGTTGCACCCGTGACCGTGGGCGACGGAGCCATGACAGCGACCGGCACCGTGGTCACGCGCGACGTCGAGCCCGACGCTCTGGCTGTGGCGCGCGCCAAGCAGGACAACAAACCCGGCTATGCGCGCAAATTGTTTGAGATGCTCAAGGCGAAGAAGGCTCGCCGCGATAAAGGAGCCTGACCTATGTGTGGAATTGTAGGCGTTCTGGGGCAGCACGAAGTCGCCCCCATTCTGGTTGAGGCGTTGAAACGTCTGGAATATCGCGGCTATGACAGCGCCGGGATTGCAACGGTGAACGGCGGTGACCTGGGGCGTCGCCGGGCCGTGGGAAAGCTGGTGAACCTCAGCGATCTGCTGGTGCATGATCCCCTGCCCGGCAAATCCGGCATCGGCCATACACGCTGGGCCACCCATGGCGCACCTTCTGTGACGAACGCGCATCCGCATCAGGCGGGTCCAGTGGCCGTGGTGCATAATGGCATCGTCGAAAACTATCGCGATCTGCGTACAGAGCTGGCCGAACATGGCGTAGGCTTCATGACCGAAACCGACACCGAAACTGTCGCGCTGATGGCCGAGCACTACCTGTCAACGGGGCTTTCCCCGGTTGAGGCGGCCTTTAAAACAATCGACCGGTTGGAAGGCGCATTTGCTCTGGCATTTCTGTTTGAAGGGCAAGAGGACCTGATCATCGCCGCGCGCAAGGGATCGCCGCTGGCGATCGGGCATGGGGATGATGAGATGTTCGTCGGTTCGGACGCCATTGCGCTGGCACCGCTGACGGACCGCATCACCTATCTTGAAGAAGGCGACCGGGCGGTGCTGACCCGTACCACGTTGGAAATTCGTAACGAAGCGGGCGATCTCGTCAACCGTGACGTTCGCCAGATCAAGCTGGACACTGCGCGTACTGACAAAGGCGGGCACAAGCACTATATGGCCAAGGAAATTGCAGAACAGCCAGTGGTCGTGGCCGAAGCAATCCGTTCATATTTGCCCACCGGCGGTGATGAGGTTGCCCTGCCCGCAGAACTGGACTTTACCAAGCTCGACCGTTTGACGATGGTTGCGTGCGGCACCGCCTTTTATGCCTGTTTGACCGCCAAGTACTGGTTCGAGAAACTGGCCGAAATGCCGGTTGAGGTCGATATCGCCAGTGAATTCCGGTACCGGGAACCTCCGATCAGTGACCGGACCGCGGCGCTGTTCGTTAGTCAGTCCGGTGAAACGGCCGATACGTTGGCGGCCCTAAGGTACTGTGAAGGCAAGGCGGACAAGATCGTTTCGGTGGTCAATGTCCCCGAAAGCTCAATCGCGCGCGAAAGCGACGTGGCACTGCCCATTCATGCCGGGGTCGAGATCGGAGTGGCCTCGACCAAGGCCTTTACATGCCAATTGAGCGTGTTGCTGATGCTTGCACTAAAAGCCGCCTCGGATCGCGGGACGTTGACGGCAGAAGAACTGGCCGACCACGCCGCCGCATTGCGCGGCTTGCCTGCGGTGCTCAACGTCGCGTTAGAGCAGAACGACGCGATCCGCGCGTCTGCCCAACGACTGTCCGAGGCACGGGACGTTTTGTTTTTGGGGCGCGGCCTGATGTATCCGCTGGCCATGGAAGGCGCACTAAAGCTAAAGGAAATCAGCTATATACACGCCGAAGGTTACGCGTCTGGCGAGCTGAAACACGGCCCAATCGCCCTGATCGACAAACATATGCCGGTGGTTGTGATGGCACCGCGTGACGCGGTTTTCGACAAAACCATATCGAACATGCAAGAAGTGATGGCACGCAAAGGCAAGGTCATTCTGATATCAGATGGCGACGGGATCGCCGAGGCTGAGGACGGCGTCTGGAGCACGATCCGCATGCCACTTGTTCACGAAAGCCTCGCCCCGATCCTCTATTCGGTTCCTGCGCAGTTGCTGGCGTATCACACGGCTGTCGCCAAGGGCACAGACGTGGACCAGCCACGCAATCTGGCGAAATCTGTTACTGTGGAGTAGCGATCCGTGGACGCCTATCTGGATCAGATCAAAGAACATGCCGATCCCGAGCGCGCCACGCAGATGGCGGCCTATCACAAGGCCGCCCGTCCTTATTTAGGGGTCGCAAACCCTATCTTGAACGACCTGACAAAAGCGTGGCGGCGAGACCTTGACGTGGCCTCTCGGGTCCAATTGGCCGATGACCTGTGGCAGACAAACATTCATGAGGCACGCTTAGCCGCCGCCAAATTGCTGACACAGGCGCGCATTCGGCCGGATGATGCGGCTTGGGAAGTACTGCAAAGCTGGTTGCCGGATTTCGATGCCTGGGCCGTTGCGGACCACGCGTGCATGGCCATGCAAAAGCGGCTGTCAGCCGACCCAGAAAGGCTGGATCAGGTCGGAGGCTGGACATCCTCAGACCACATGTGGACACGTCGCGCGGCATTGGTGGCAACCCTACCATGGACCAAGCAAAACCACCCCAAGCCGGATGATCTGGACCGCCGGGATCGTATTTTGACCTGGGCCGCAGGATATGTCCCCGACCGTGATTGGTTTATCCAGAAGGCCATCGCATGGTGGTTGCGCGAGCTTTCCAAGCACGACCCATCCCGTGTTGTCGCGTTCCTACAAACATATGGGGATGCAATGAAACCCTTTGCGCGCAAAGAGGCCGGAAAGTACCTGAAGGATCAGTTTGAGTAGACCTCAAGCTCGACCAATTCATCGAAAGGCAGCAGCAATGCCCGCATCGCGTCCAACGACAAACGGCTGCCCCCGCCTTCCGGCCCAGAAGCAGGCACCAGCGTAATGTAGGCCTGAGCGCCAGTTCTTGGAACGACCACCCGCCCGGTGAATTCGGTGTCGACCAGCGGTGTTTCCAACCAGCGCCCCGGTGTTGTGGGGTCACCAAGACTGGCCACAGTGGTTTTCGGACCAACCCAACTTGGGGCAGCCACAGCAACAGGTTCGGGGTCAGCTACGTCAGCGACTTCTACTGCTTCGGGCTCGGCTTGAGCCTTCTCACCGTCGCCGCCAAAGACGCGATCTGTCGTGGACCGGACGATGTCGCATCCCGCAACAACTGCAAACAAAACAATAAATGCAATCCTCATACTGGTAATCTACCGTTCCAACGGCCTCTGATCTAGACCAAAGCACAGTTCGCCCTTGTCGCAGCGGGGTCACCGCTTTACCTATGGTGCATGACTGCTGCTCCACTAATCGACCCGTTTGCCCGTGCAATCACCTACTTGCGTGTTTCCGTCACGGACCGCTGCGACTTTCGCTGTGTTTATTGTATGTCCGAAGACATGAAGTTCCTGCCCAAAAAGGACCTTCTGACTTTGGAAGAACTGGACCGGATGTGTTCGACCTTCATCAACATGGGCGTCGAAAAGCTGCGCATCACAGGGGGTGAACCTTTGGTGCGCCGGAACATCATGGCGTTCTTCAACGCGATGACACGCCATCTGGAAAGCGGGGCGCTTAAGGAGCTGACCCTTACAACCAACGGATCGCAACTTCATCGTTTCGCAGACGACCTCTACGCAGCCGGCGTGCGCCGCGTGAATATCTCGCTGGATACGCTGGACGAGGACAAATTCGCCCAGATCACACGCTGGGGACGCCTTAAACAGGTCTTAAAAGGCATTGACGCAGCTCAGAAAGCCGGGCTGCGCATCAAGATCAATGCCGTTGCCCTGAAGGGTTTCAACGAAGAGGAACTTCCCCAAATCACGCGGTGGTGCGCCGAGCGTGACATGGATCTAACCTGGATCGAAGTCATGCCCATGGGTGATATCGGCAATGAAGACCGCCTTGATCAGTACTGGTCGCTGAAGGACGTGCGCAAAGAGTATGAAAACCACTACACAGTCTCTGATTTGGCCGAGCGCACGGGCGGACCGGCGCGCTATGTACGGCTAGAGGAAACCGGACAGAAAATCGGGTTCATTACACCGCTGTCCCACAATTTCTGCGAAAGCTGCAACCGTGTACGCCTGACCTGCACCGGTGAATTGTATATGTGCCTTGGTCAGGAAGACATGGCCGACTTGCGCAGCTCACTTCGGGATCATCCCAACACCGAAGAGCCGCTGGAACACGCGATCCGCGCGGCCATCAATCTGAAACCCAAGGGCCACGATTTCGACTATTCCCGCCAGTCCGTCGACGGAAAGATGAGCCGTCACATGAGTCACACAGGCGGCTGACATGCCCGATCATTCAGAACGGCCGACGCTGCTATACACCCTGTATTGCGGCCTGACCGGCGTTGCCGCGCCAATCGTTTGGCAGACGGTTCGAAAGAAACTACAGGCCGCTGATGTCCCGGTTGAGCGTCAACACGAACGGCTGGGCCATGCAAGCCTGCCGCGACCAAATGGCCAACTGATCTGGTTTCATGCGGCAAGCGTCGGCGAAACCCTGTCCGTCATCACCCTGATCAAACGCCTGGGTCAGCGCTTGCCCCAGGCCGAGTTCCTCATAACGTCCGGCACACCGACCTCAGCCGCGTTGATCGCAAAGCGGATGCCCCCGCGCACGCGCCACCAATTCCCACCGCTTGACACGTCCGGACCCGTTCAGCGCTTCCTGACCCATTGGCGACCGGACGCTGGTATTTTCGTCGAAAGCGAAATCTGGCCCCGGCTCATCGTTGAAAGTGCAGATCGCAAGATCCCGCTGGCCTTACTGAACGCCCGCCTCTCAGACAAATCTGTCGAGGGATGGAAAAAGCGACCAGCAACCGCACGTTTCATTCTGGATAAGTTCAGTCTGTTCCTGACCCAAAATGACAAGGCGGCCGAAAACTTGCGCCAAATGGGAGCTGCACCCGAACGGGTTCAATCAGGCACCAACCTCAAGGCTATGTCCGACCCCCTGCCTGTTGACCAGAACACAGTATCGCAAATCCAAAACCAGATTTCAGGCCGCCCCGTGTGGATCGCCAGTTCCACCCATCAGGGCGAGGAAGACGCCGTTCTTGCCGCACATGCACAGTTGCTCAAACAACGCCCCGACTTGCTATTGCTTCTGATCCCCCGCCACCCGGAACGCCGGGACGAAGTTCACGCCCTTATCAAACAAACCGGACTAACGGCCGCGTTTCGGTCCTCTGACCAAGCAATCACGGACACAACACAAATCTACGTGGCAGACACTTTAGGGGAAACCGGCACGTGGTACGCAATCTGCCCCATCGTGTTCCTTGGCGGCTCATTGAAGGAAATCGGAGGACACAATCCCTTCGAACCCGCACAAGCCGGCGCTGCAGTCATCACCGGGCCCGGCTATTACAATTTCGCTGAAACATTCGCGCCCCTGATCGAAACCGGAGGTGCGGTGGAAATAAACTCTGCCCTGCAACTGGCAGCTATCGTTGACAAATGGCTATCTGACCCAAGCGCACTGAATTCAGCACGGGCAGCCTCGAAATCCTGCGTCAATACGCAGAAATCGGCCCTGAATGATGTCGTCGAAACCCTATGTACCAGGCTTGATCTACGGCATCAGGATCCCTCTTCATCTGGCTAAAAATATCCCGGGGGTTTGGGGGCAGCGCCCCCACCCACGCTGCCATTCACGCAGCGGGCATTCGCTGTTCAACAATCTCTGCCCACCAACTGCAACCGGCAGGAATCGCCTCATCGTTGAAATTGTATTCCGGGTGATGCACAGCCGCTGAATCGCCGTTTCCAACCAGAATATAAGCCCCCGGTCGCTCCTCCAGCATAAAGGCAAAGTCCTCGCCCCCCATGACCAACGGTGCCTCAGCGCACTCACCGGCCACGGATCGCGCGACATTCGCTGCAAAATCAGTTTGTTCATCGCTGTTCACCATCACGGGATAGCCGCGGTAATACGTTACTTCTGCCGCTCCGCCGAATGTGGCGGCAACCCCGTTGCAAATTTCACCGATCCGCTTTTCAGCCAGCCCCCTCATCGCTTCGCTCATCGTGCGCACCGTACCTTTTAACCTGACCGTCTGCGGGATCACGTTGAAAGCTGTCGAAGACGTTTCAAAAGACGTGACCGACACGACAATCTGATCAATGGGATCAGCATTGCGCGACGCAATGGTTTGCAAGGCCATGACCGCTTGCGCGGCAAGGACAGTCGTATCGACTGTTTCATGTGGCTTGGCCGCGTGGCCCCCTTTACCTTCGAATATGATATCAAACTGGTCGGTCGCTGCAAAAAAGGCACCCGGGCGTATGGCAAAGCTTCCGACCGGACGTCCGGGCCAGTTATGCATCCCATAAACTTCCTGAATGCCCCAGCGGTCCATCATCCCGTCTTCGCACATCTCACGACCACCACCGCCGCCCTCTTCGGCGGGCTGAAAGATGATAACGACAGTGCCATCAAAATTTCGCGTCTCCGAGAGGTATTTCGCCGCCCCCAACAGCATCGCCGTATGACCGTCGTGCCCGCAGGCATGCATGGCGCCCTCGGTCTTGGACGCCTAGTTCAGCCCCGTCGCCTCATGAATCGGCAGCGCGTCCATATCAGCCCGCAATCCGATCACCTTGCCCTTTGTATCGACCTTGCCTTTGATGATGCCCACGACACCCGTGCGCCCGATCCCGGTCACGACCTCGTCACAGCCAAATTCCCTCAGCTTTTCCGCGACCAAAGCACTGGTGCGATGGGTTTCGAACAGAATTTCGGGATTCTGGTGGATATCACGCCGCCACTCGGTGATTTCGTTTTGCAGTTCCGCGAACCGGTTCTTTATCGGCATGTCAACCTCCCGTATTGTTCTTGTTCCCTGCTCTTGGCGGTCAATCCAGCGCAGCAGGTCGTAACGCACCGGACAAGATAACTATCATGATTGCAAGCGGAAGCAGGGCCATAAACGCCAACCGCAATGTAAGCATCTCTGCCAAAAACCCAATAAGCGGAGGCCCAATCAACAACCCGCCATATCCCAATGTGGCCACGCTTGCGATGGCTTGGCCGGGCGGGACATATGGATCGTTGGCCGCTCGGCTGAACGCTAAGGGCATAATGACTGCATAACCGATGCCCATCAGTGCAAAGCCTGCCAGCGCCAATTGGGGCTGCACCGCCGAAACGACGCCCAGAACACCCAATGCCGCGCACACGCCACCAAATCTGGCCGTCGCAACAGGCCCAAACCGGGCGATGACAACGCCTCCGGCCAACCGAAAGGCGACCATGGTGACTGAGAATACAGCGTACCCCAAGGCCGCGATACTCTCGGCTGCGCCCGTCACGTCCCGCAGGAAAATCGCGCTCCAGTCTGCAACCGCGCCCTCGCCCAATGCACCGCACAAGGCTGTGAATCCGACAAGGATCAGTGCCCCGGATGGCAGGGCAAAAACCGCCCCGCCGGGCGAAGCCGCCCTGCGCGACGTCCAGCGCACCCAAGACAAAACCAGCGCCAAACCAACCACGACGCCGCCCGCCAGAAGAAAGTGCTGCATTACAGTCATACCAAGCTGCACGGCACCGTACCCACTCAGCGCACCCAGCCCGGCCCCAAGGCTCCACATCGCGTGAAACGAAGACATGACGGGCTTGTCATAGGCTTGTTCAACTTCAGCAGCCCATGCGTTCATCGCGACGTCCATCGACCCGTGAAACGCCCCGAATATGAATAAAAAGGCCGCCAGCGCCCAAAAACTACCGGCAACAGCCAACAGAACCAGCGAAAGCGTGTAGAGAACCGCGATGACTCGCGTGATGGACACCGCCCCAAACTTATCCGTCAAACGACCGGTTATAGGAAAGGAATAAACGGCCCCAGCCGCCATGAACAGCAAGCCAAGGCCCAAAGCCTCGTGCGTCAGGTCTAGCCTGTCCCTTACCGCGGGGATACGGGACGCCCATATGCCAAACAACGCACCATTCAGGATGAACATGGCGGCTACAGCCCGCCATGCGGCTACGATTCCAATCACCGGTCTACCCTCAGCTCTCCGCCTGCCTCGGTCAGTACTACAGACAAGACACTGAATGGCAAACGAGGTTTACTCCAACCGCCTGCGAATTTGCCGGATCGCGAACCAAACGGTCAGCACAACTGGGATCGTGACAATCGCCGTCAGCATACCTTTGCTTATCCCGGCCTTGGTCAAAGGATACAAAAGGTAGCTGACCAACGAGACCGCATAATAGCTGATGGCAACCACCGACAACCCCTCGACCGTGTGCTGCAAACGCAGGGCCAGATCAGCGCGACGGTCCATACTTTCCAACAGCGCTTGATTCTGCGCACTGCGTTCCACATCCACCCGGGTCCGCAACAGCTCTCCTGCGCGGATGGCCCGATCCGACAGGGCCTGCAAGCGCCGCTCAGTCGACTTCACGGTGCGGATCGCGGGGTCATAGCGCCGCATCATGAAATCGGCAAAGCTCTGACGACCCTCAAACCTCTGCTCGCGCAACACCTCGATGCGTTGATTGACGATGGCTTCATATGCGCCCGTTGCACCGAACCGAAACGAACACCGGGCAGACAATGTCTCCAGCTCAATCGACGTGGCAAGCAGGTCCGGCAAAAGCTCGTCAGGATGGGCCGAATTGTCGGTCATCTGCCCCATCAAATTGGTAAGTTGCGCGTCCAACTCACCAATCCGGGGCGTCAATTGCTTGACGCGGGCAAAACCCAGCATCGACATCGCCTTGTATGTTTCGATCTCGCACAGGCGCTGAATGATCCGCCCCGTCCTACGCCGCCCGGTGCCTTTGTTCACAAACAGCGCAAAGCGCATATGTCCAGCCGGATCAATCCGGAAGTCGCTCGCGCATATGGCCGCATCATCCAATACTCTAGCCACAGCAAGACTTTCCGGTTCGAACCAATCGGCCAAGGCGTCCTTGGCCGCCGCATCGCTTTCCAGGTCCACCACCCGCGTCATGGCCGAGGTAACACGCTGACCCGGACTTGCCATCAACCAGTCCTGTGGAAACACCTCAAAATCGGCAGGATTGAAGGCACGGTCGCTGACATTCTGCGTGATCGCAGTATAAGTCACAAACTCGGTATGCTGCTCCCATTTGAGCCAATGACGGCCAATCTGACCCGCATAATGGGTGGCCTCAGGCTGCGGATGCGGCGCGCCATGGCGATCCAGCAGATTGATCAAATGCACCATATCTTCGTGCCGATCCCGCCCGACAGCTTCAGTAGTTTTCTTTATGGCCAGAAACACCACCGTGCAGGGCGTCGATGCCACCGGAAATGGGCGCGCATGCAGTTCGTTGGCCAGCGCATAGCGCAGCGGATGATCATCGATAGGCGTCATTCTGGGCTCCGGGTCTGACCAGCGCACTATACGACACCTCAAAAATACATCAATTCTCTTTTTATTTCATATGCTTACAAGGATACAACGGTATACAAATCCGCTATCTCATTGATTTGGTTGCCACAGCTCGATCGGGTTGCCCTCGGGGTCGTGAAGTCTGGCGAATTTTCCGACCTCGCTGTCCCATTCGGCCCGAGTCTCCACAGGGATTCCAGCGACCTCAAGCTGCGCGATCATCGCGCCCAAATCGTCCACTCGAAAATTTATCATCCATTGCTGTTCGGTGCGCCCGAAATAATCCGTATCCTGCGCGAATGGCGCAAAGACCGTATACCCGGCACTCTGTTTCCAAGGCAGCGGGTTGAGCTGGTTCACACCAAGATGCTCTTCATACCACCGTCCAAGCGCCTCCGGATCACGAGCGCGAAAGAACACGCCGCCTATGCCATTTACTTTCTGCAAAACCTACCCATTCGCGAATACCTTCTCCCCAAAGATACCACATCTCGCCCGCTTCATCTGGCCAGAAATATCCTGGGGTGTGGGGGGCAAAGCCCCCCATCATTCACCAAAAAGAAAAGGGCGCCCATCGGCGCCCTTTCCAATCTACCTATAAGGATAGATCAGTCGATCATCGGCAGCAGCTTGTCCAACGAAGCCTTCGCGTCGCCATAAAACATGCGCGTGTTCTCTTTGAAGAACAGCGGATTTTCGATGCCCGAATAGCCAGTTCCCTGACCACGTTTGGACACAAACACCTGCTTGGCCTTCCAGCATTCCAGAACCGGCATCCCGGCAATCGGGCTGTTGGGGTCTTCCTGCGCCGCAGGGTTCACGATGTCGTTCGAGCCGATTACGATGGCCACATCCGTTTCCGGGAAGTCCTCGTTGATCTCATCCATTTCCAGAACGATGTCATAAGGCACCTTCGCCTCGGCCAGCAGCACGTTCATGTGACCCGGCAATCGACCCGCAACGGGGTGGATCGCAAAACGCACCTCTTTGCCCTTGGCACGCAGCTTGCGGACCAGTTCGGAAACCGACTGCTGTGCCTGCGCAACCGCCATACCATAACCTGGAATGATGATCACACTGTCAGCGTCATTCAAAGCAGCGGCCACGCCATCGGCGTCAATCGCCACCTGCTCGCCCTCAACTTCCATCTGCGGGCCCGAGGTGCCGCCAAAGCCGCCCAGGATCACGCTGACAAAGTGCCGGTTCATCGCCTTACACATGATGTAGGACAGGATCGCACCCGACGATCCGACCAGCGCACCGACCACGATCAGCAGGTCGTTGCCAAGGCTGAAACCAATCGCTGCCGCAGCCCAACCCGAATACGAGTTTAGCATCGACACAACCACCGGCATATCCGCACCACCAATACCCATGATCAGGTGATAGCCGATGAACAGCGCCGCCAGCGTCATCAGGATCAGCGGGAACAGACCACCCGACGCGGTGTACCAGATCAGACAGATCAGCGAGAGACCCGCCGCCGCCGCGTTCAGCGCATGACCGCCAGGCAGCTTGGTCGCCGCAGATGTCACTTTGCCCGCCAGCTTGCCATAAGCCACGACAGAACCGGTAAAGGTGATCGCACCGATGAAGATACCCAGGAACAGTTCCACATGCAGGATGGTTAGTTCCGCCGCCGTTTTCTTGGCGATCAGCTTGGCAAATGCGCCCAGATCGGACAGGTCCGCCTCTTTCGCGCTGTCAGCAATCGCCATGACCTGCGCAACGTTGCCGATCTCAAAATGCGCGTTGAAACCAACGAACACAGCCGCCAGACCCACCAGCGAGTGCATCGCGGCCACAAGCTGCGGCATCTCGGTCATCTGCACGCGTTTGGCCACGTAGGAACCAATCAGACCGCCACCTGCGATCAGCAACAGCGACAGCAGCCACAGGCCGGAACCCGGACCAACCAGCGTGGCGAAAACCGCCAGCGCCATACCGACAATGCCGTACCAGACAGCGCGTTTGGCGCTTTCCTGGTTCGACAACCCGCCCAGAGACAGGATGAAAAGGACAGCCGCGACAACATAAGCGGCAGTGGTGAAGCCAATCATCTACCCGGCCTCCTTAAGATTTCTGGAACATGGCGAGCATGCGCCGGGTGACAAGAAAGCCGCCGAAGATGTTGATCCCGGCCATAAAGACAGACAACGCCGCCAGCAGAATGACCAGGAACGAACCCGACCCGATCTGCATAAGCGCCCCAACGATAATGATCGACGAGATCGCGTTCGTGATCGCCATCAGCGGGGTGTGCAAGCTGTGTGCCACGCCCCAGATAACCTGGAAGCCCACGAACACGGCCAGCACAAACACGATAAAGTGCTGCATGAAGCTGGCCGGAGCGACCAGACCAACCAGCAGCATCAGCGCGCCGCCGACACCCAGCAGGGTGAACTGCTGTTTGGTCTGCGCCTTGAACGCCGCAATCTCCTGCGCCTTCTTCTCTTCCGGGGTCAGTTCTTTGACCTCGGGCTTTTTCTGCGCCGCGATGGCCTGCACTTTCGGCGGTGGCGGCGGGAAGGTGATCTCACCCTCAAACGTTACGGTCGAGCCGCGGATCACGTCGTCTTCCATGTCGTGATTGATCTGACCGTCCTTCTCGGGCGTCAGGTCCGACATCATGTGACGGATATTGGTCGCATAAAGCGACGAAGACTGCGCCGCCATCCGGCTGGGGAAGTCGGTATAGCCGATGATCGTCACGCCATTGTCGGTCACGATCTTCTCATCCGCGACGGTCAGCTTACAGTTGCCGCCCTTTTCCGCCGCAAGGTCAACGATAACCGAACCCGGCTTCATGCTTTCGACCATATCTTTGGTCCAAAGCTCGGGCGCTTCGCGGTTCGGGATCAGCGCGGTGGTGATCACGATGTCCATTTCAGGGGCCAGTTCACGGAACTTGGCAAGCTGCGCGTTGCGGAATTCTTCGGACTGGACCGACGCATAGCCGCCGGTGGCTGCGCCATCCTGCTGCTGCTCTTCAAAGTCCAGATAAACGAACTCGGCACCCATGGATTCGACCTGCTCGGCCACTTCGGGGCGCACGTCGAACGCATAGGTGATCGCACCCAGCGAGGTCGACGTGCCGATCGCGGCCAGACCGGCCACACCGGCACCAACGATCAGCACCTTCGCAGGCGGGACTTTACCCGCAGCTGTGACCTGACCGGTGAAGAAACGGCCAAAGTTGTTGCCGGCCTCGATCACGGCACGGTAACCCGCGATGTTCGCCATCGAGGACAGTGCATCCATCTTCTGCGCACGCGAAATACGCGGAACCATTTCCATGGCGATCACGTTCGCGCCCTTGGACTTGGCCAGTTCCATCCCTTCTTCATTGCCCGCCGGGTTGAAGAACGAAATCAAGGTCTTGCCCTTGGTCAGGCGCTTCAGCTCAGTTTCATTCGGCTGACGTACCTTGGCAACAATATCCGCCGCCTTCCATAGGGCCGCAGCGGTTTTGACAATCTCAACGCCTGCGGCTTCATAGGCTGCATCCGAGAATCCAGCCGCAGCACCCGCACCGGTTTCAATGGCACAGTCATAGCCCAGTTTTTGAAGCTGAACGGCTGAGTCCGGAGTCATCGCGACCCGGTTTTCACCGTCCATAATCTCTTTTGGTGTTCCTATCTTCACCGGCATTATCCCCCTAATTTTCACTCACATTGAGCGGGTGGTCGGTATTGTTCATCAAGCATCCATGTATCCTGCGCAATATTATTTCGCAAGCGCAGCAATATTAACGTGGTGTCATTTTACGTGAGTCCTCAGATCCATCGGCGCGTGCTACGCTCGTATCGCGCGAAGTCTGCGCGGAACGTTCTGCGCATTCTATCTTCTTCGGGCAGAATAAAACGCCGTTCCAGCAGCCAGACAAAAACAGGTATCAGTGCCAGCGATAAAACTGCATCAAAGCGCAGAAGCAGCCCCGTCAGAATCAGAACGTCACCCAAGTAGATCGGATTGCGGCTGCGTTTGAAAATACCGCTTTGAATCAACGAACTGGGCGTTTCATGCGGGATAACTGTTGTCCGGTGTTTGCGGAACTCGGTAATGGCAAGCAGGATAAGGATAAGCCCGCCTCCGATCAGAATGCCGCTCAGCAAATCCGTAAAGCCACCGTCCAGCGACAATCCCATCGACAGGTATCGGGCCTGTAGCCACGCCAGAACCGCGCAGCCCAACAACCAGACCGGAGGTATGTCAATTTTGCGCATGGTTAAGTAACTTTCTGCTCGGTAGCGAGGCTAAATGTCGCTTTTGCATGATGATCTATCGCTTTCCGACAGGAATCGCAAAATCGCAGAAAGTCGCAGGAAATTTATCTCACCTTTCACCCTCACCGACGCCGATAGACAGACAAGGTCGGATGGGCTAGCCCTTGGTCGACACACAAAGACGAAGGCCCGCCAATGACTGACTTCAAAGCAACCAAGGTTATGTTCGACCTGCCGGATGGCGTGGTGTATCTGGACGGCAATTCGCTGGGCCCCGTACCCAAGGCAGCGACGTCGCGAGTTGCTGAGATGATGACCGAAGAATGGGGTAAGATGCTGATCACCGGCTGGAACAAGGCCGGATGGATGGGGTTTCCGATCGGATTGGGCGATCGCATCGGCCGACTGATCGGAGCAGAGCCCGGCAGCGTTGTAACCGGCGACACATTGTCGATCAAAGTCTATCAGGCAGTGGCATCGGCGCTGGAACTGTGCCCGGATCGCAAGGTCGTGCTGTCGGACAAAGGCAACTTCCCATCCGACCTTTATATGGTGGACGGGCTGCTGCGCTCTTTGGGGCCGGACTATGAATTGCGCGTTGTCGCACCCGAGGATGTGGCTGCGAACATCACCGAGGACGTGGCCGTTTTGATGCTGACCGAAGTCGATTACCGGTCGGGCCGGATGCACGACATGAAGGCGCTGACGGAACTTGCACACGCCAACGGAACCATCACGGTCTGGGATCTGGCCCACTCTGCCGGGGCAATTCCTGTGGACTTGTCTGGCTGCAATGCCGACTTTGCGGTGGGATGCACCTACAAATACCTCAATGGCGGCCCGGGAGCGCCTGCGTTCATCTACGTTGCACCACGCCTGACTGACCGTGTTCGCCCAGCGCTGTCAGGCTGGCTTGGGCATGAGGCCCCCTTTTCCTTCGATCTCGATTATCGCCCTGGCAGCGGGATCGAGAGAATGCGGGTAGGCACCCCTCCGATCATCCAGATGACCGCCCTGTCCGCTGCAATGGATATCTGGGACATGGCTGACATGGCAGACGTGCGCGCCAAGTCCATCGCGCTGACTGAATTGTTTATCAACCGGGTCGAAGCCACCTGCCCCGAGCTGCGCCTTGCCAGTCCGCGCGACGCAAAGCAGCGCGGCAGCCAGGTCTCATTCCGCTTTGAAGAAGGCTATGCGGCTATGCAGGCGCTCATCGCCCGCGGAGTTATCGGAGATTTTCGTGCGCCCGACATCATGCGGTTCGGATTTACGCCGTTATTTATCGACGAGCAGGATGTTGAACGCGCGGTGGACATTCTGGCCGATATTATGGCGAACCGGTTGTGGGACACCCCGGAATACAAGAAACGCCAGCGGGTTACCTGAGCGCAAGCCCAGCTCCGACAATCGTGGCAAAGTTCAAGTTCATGCGGTCGAACTGCTGGTAATCCGTGGCGGCGATCTTGTTACCGCGCAGAGCAGCGCCAATCATTCTGGCCGTTTCTCGCGGGCTGTCGAACAGGCGTATCCGCCCGTTTTCCACCTCGCGTTCAAGCCAGTTCGCGTAAAGCTCCAGCAACCGCGCCTCGCCTTGCGTGACAATGTCAGATGCCATGGAAATACCCGCGTCCAGCAGTTCGAGCCCATGTGCTGAAGACATGATCTCTGCCATCCCGTCCGTCTGAACGCGGATCGCGTTTCCGAAAACCTGTGACACCGGACCGTCCGCATTCAGCGCCTTGGCAACGGCTGCTTTCTTTTCCTCGTAGTGCAGCTCTGTCAGTTTTCGCAGAATGGCTTCTTTGTTCTCGAAGTACAGGTACAAAGCTGGGCGCGACATCCCCGCACCTTTTGCTATGTCATCCATCGAGGTCTTCTTGAATCCATAGGTCGAAAAGACCCGCAGAGCGGATTCAAGGATAGCCCGGGTTTTTTCGTCGAGCGCAAAGTCTCTCATGTGAACCTTTGACATTTTTTGTTTCATTTGTCAGTTGACTGACTGACATCTCGTATTAAATATGTCAGCACGTCAGCAAAGCCAAGAGGGGAACACCATGGCGACCAATTTGAACGTTAACGGTACGTCGTATCAGGTGGATTTGCCTGACGATGTTCCCCTGCTTTGGGTTCTGAGGGATGAGGTCGGCCTGACCGGTACCAAATTTGGCTGCGGTGTTGCCGCCTGTGGAGCCTGTACTGTCCATATCGACGGCGAGGCCGTGCGGTCCTGTCAGGTAGCGTTGTCTGATGTCTGGGGCGACGTAACAACCATCGAAGGTCTCGGCACTCCGGACTCGATGGCCAAGATCCAGCAAGCCTGGGTCGACCATCAGGTTGCGCAATGCGGTTACTGCCAATCGGGTCAGATCATGCAAGCGGCGGCCTTGCTGGCCGAGAACCCCTCTCCGACAGATGCTGACATCGACGACGCGATGCAGGGCAACCTGTGTCGTTGTGGAACCTATCCACGCATCCGGGCCGCAATCCACGATGCGGCTTCCAAGTTGAAGGAGGCGTGAGCAATGGCATCTGTTGGTAAAATCTTTCGCCGAACATTCCTGATCGGTTCGGCAGCTATCGTCGGCGGCGTTGCATTTGGTGCGTATTACGTTACCCGCCCAGTAGCGAACCCGCTGAAGCCGACAAAAGGTGAAACCGCACTCAGCCCGTTTATCCTGATTGACCAGCAGGGCGTGACCTTGTTCGCCCCACGCGCCGAGATGGGACAGGGCGTGATGACCACCTGGGCTGCCCTGATCGCAGAAGAACTGGACGTCGAGATGGACGATATCCGCGTTCTGCATGGTCCTGCTGCGGCAGCCTACTATAACTCTGCTCTGGTTGGCGAAGGTCTGCCGAACAAGGGATATGACATCTCCGACTTCCAGCACAATCTGGGTGAAGCCCTTGGTATCCTCGGCAAAACCCTCAGCTTGCAAGTCACCGGCGGCTCGACCTCGATGAAAGACGGATTTGAGCGTATGCGCGAGGCGGGAGCAACCGCGCGGGAAACATTGAAACAAGCGGCGGCGGACCGGTTGGGCGTTGACCGTGCGCAGTTGAAAACCGAAGCGGGCGTGGTGATCGCACCGGATGGCACACGCATCCCCTATACGGAACTGGCCGAAGCCGCAGGCCGGATCGACCCGCCTCATGCGGAACTGCGCGATCCGTCGGACTGGCGTCTGCTGGGGCAGAATCTGCCGCGCGTGGATATCGTAGGTAAATCCACCGGCACCGCCGAGTTCGGCATAGACGTGCGCCCCGAAGGTCTGAAATTCGCTTCGGTTCGGATGAATCCCAAGCTGGGCGGCGAGATGAACGGCTTTGATGCCAGCGCGGCCCAGTCCATGCCCGGCGTTGAAAAAGTCGTGGATCTGGGCAATGGAGTGGCGGTTGTCGCCACCAACACATGGCTGGCTATTCAGGCGGTCGAGGCGATCGACGTTGATTGGGCTGACGCCCCCTACCCGTCCGAGACCGAAGACCTGTTCACCACCATCGCCCAGGCGTTTGACGACGCGCCAAACTCAACCATGCGGGACGATGGCGATGTGGACGTGTTGCCCGACGGCGCGACCGAGATCACCGCCGAATACCGCGTGCCCTATCTGGCGCATTCCACGATGGAGCCGATGAACGCCACCGCGCTGTTCACCGGCACCAAGCTGGACCTGTGGTGCGGTAATCAGGCCCCGACCCTGTTGCTGATCCGCGCCGCAAACACCGCCAATCTGGACAAGGATGCCGTCGAAATTCACACCACCTATCTGGGCGGCGGCTTTGGGCGGCGCGGAGAGTTGGACTTTGCCGAGATTGCCACCAAGGTCGCGATGGCCATGCCCAACGTTCCGGTCCAGACCACCTGGAGCCGCGAAGAAGATATGCGCCACGATTTCTATCGCCCCGGCGCGCTGGCGCGGATGCGGGGTGCGGTCAAGGATGGTACAGCGGTCCTGATCGACGGCAAGGTTGCGGCCCAATCCTGCACCCAGCAGGCCGTCGAGCGGTATACCGGTATGCCGGGCGGCGGCCCCGACAAGGTGCTGGTCGAAGGTCTGTTCAACCAACCTTATGCGGTGCCGAATTATCGCATCAGCGGTCACATTGCCGATCTGGACGTGCCGGTGGGGTTCTGGCGCTCGGTCGGCAACAGCCACAACGGTTTCTTCCACGAGACGTTCATGGATGAGATGGCCCATGCCGCAGGACGTGACCCGCTGGAGTTTCGTCTGGAACTGGCCAAGGGCGAACACGCGCCCAGCGCAGGTGTTCTGCAGGCCGTCAAGGACATGTCCGGCTGGACCGGCCAGACCCCCGATGGCGTCGGGCGCGGCGTTGCGATGACCTACAGCTTTGGGACACCGGTCGCACAAGTGATCGAAGTTGTTGACGAAGATGGCACCATCCGCATCGCTAAGGCGTGGATCGCCTGTGACGTCGGCCTCGCGCTTGACCCTGGCACAGTCAAGGCACAGATGGTCGGCGGCATGATCTATGGACTGTCGGCGGCGGTAACGGGCGAGATTACTTTCTCGGACGGTGAAGTCGAACAGTACAACTTCCCCGACTATGACGCCCTGCGGATGCACAACGCTCCGCTCACCGAAATTCGGGTTCTTGAAACCAACCCGCGTCTGGGTGGTGTTGGTGAACCTGGAACACCTCCGTCCATGCCAGCTTTGGGAAATGCGCTTTTTGACCTGACAGGTGAACGCGCGCGGACGCTACCCCTGATCAATCAGTTCAATCTGCTGGTTTGATCGCGTTGCGCCGGTCTGGTTCTTCCCTCCCGGACCGGCGCACGAATTATGCGCTCTGCTGGATGAGCCTCGCGCCGGACCCTTCAGACCACGTGTGAACGGCTGCTCCGAACGCTTTGAACAATGGGCGCGACACGGGATCGTTTTCAGCATCCCATTCTGGGTGCCATTGGACCGACAGGGTGAAGCCCGGCGCATCCTTGACATAGATCGCCTCTGGCGTCCCATCCGGCGCATGGCCTTCAATCACGATCCTATGTCCCACGGTTTTGATACCCTGCCCATGCAGCGTGTTTGTCATCACCTCACAAGCGCCCATAAGCCGATGGAACACACCACCTTCGGACAGGGTCACGATATGGCGCAGCGCGAATTTTTCTTCCAGCGTTCCATCGGGCGGCATACGGTGGTTCATCCGACCTGGCAGTTCGCGGATTTCCGGATACAACGTCCCGCCCATTGCGACGTTGACCTCTTGGAACCCTCTGCAGATACCAAAGAACGGCTGCCCTCGCTCGACGCAGGCCCGCACCAGCGGCAGGGTGATCGCGTCACGCGCACGGTCAAATTCACCATGCGCTTCGGTCTCGGGCTCACCGTATTCTTCCGGGTGAACGTTGGGCCGACCACCCGTCAATAGAAAGCCGTCGCACACCTCAAGCAATTCTTCGACCGAGACATAGCGCGGATCAGCCGGGATCAGCAGCGGCAGACAACCCGACACGTTCGCCACGGCTTCAGAATTCATCGTCCCGCCCGCATGGGTCGGGTATTCATCGTTCATAAGGTAAGAGTTGCCGATGATACCGACGACGGGCCGAGACATTCCGCTTTCCTAATCTGTTGCGCGTTTCACGAAAGCTATCCCCAGGGTCAAAAGCGTGCAATAGCACACCCCCTGTGTATCAGCGCAAGTACATGTTCACCCCTGCACATTAGGGCACCTGTTACGGCACTTGCCCATTTTGGCGTCGTTCCGCGAATTCCGCAGATCAAAGAGCATCTGCTGCTCGCGGAATATTTCAACCAATCAGACTTCGCCGACCAGACCAGCGGCCTCTATCCCGGCCATCGCCGCAACCGCATCGTTGTCCGAGGTATCGCCGGTCACACCAACGGCCCCAATCACAGCGCCCTTCTTGTCGCGCAGCAACACGCCGCCCGGAACCGGGACGACCTGCCCGCCATACACTCCGTTCACGGCGGCCATGAAATAAGCCTGCGCCTCGGCCCGCGCCATCTGCGCCGTGCCCGCCATGCCCAGCATGACCGAGCCATAGGCCTTGCCCTGCGCAATCGCAAAGCGGCCTGGCGCGGCACCATCTTCGCGTTCAAACGCAATCACATGCCCGCCGGCATCCAGAACTACAACCGAAAGCGGTTTCAATTCCAACTCACGACCCTTTTCCAAAGCTTTGCGCACAATGGTGCGCGCCTTACGCAATGTAACAACCAACCCTGATCCCTTTCATCTGGCTAAAAATATCCTCGGGGGAGCGCGAGGGGGCAGACAGCCCCCTCGTTCCCATTCTATCCACTCAACCCAAGCTGGCTTTCAGCTCCAAACGGCGGGCGTGCAGGACCGGCTCGGTATAGCCCGAGGGCTGCACCCGACCTTTGAAAACCAGATCACAGGCCGCTTGAAACGCAATACCGTCAAAATCAGGAGCCATCGGGCGGTAGCTTGGGTCGCCCTCATTCTGACGATCCACCACGGCGGCCATCTTCTGCATCGCGGCCATCACCTGCTCCTCGCTGACCACATCATGATGCAGCCAGTTGGCCAGCGCCTGCGATGAAATCCGGCAAGTCGCGCGGTCTTCCATCAGGCCGATATCGTTGATGTCCGGCACTTTCGAACAGCCCACACCCTGATCGACCCAGCGCACCACATAACCAAGAATGCCCTGTGCGTTGTTCTCGACCTCACGCGTAATTTCATCATCGCTTAGGTTACGCCCGCCCAACAGCGGAACCGTCAGCAGATCATCCAGCGTGCCGCGCGCTCCACCGGCGGCAAGCTCATCCTGACGGGCCAGAACATCGACCTTATGGTAATGCGTGGCGTGCAGGGTTGCGGCGGTCGGTGACGGCACCCAAGCGCAGGTTGCGCCGGATTTCGGGTGGCCGATCTTCTGATCCAACATGTCCCCCATCCGGTCGGGCATCGCCCACATACCCTTGCCGATCTGCGCCTTGCCCTTCAGGCCGCAGGCCAGACCGATATCGACATTGCGATCCTCATAAGACGCAATCCACGGTGTCGCTTTCATATCGCCTTTGGGCAACATCGGGCCTGCCTCGATCGAGGTGTGAATCTCATCCCCCGTGCGGTCCAGAAAGCCGGTGTTGATAAAGGCCACACGCGATTTCGCAGCACGGATACATTCCCGCAAGTTGGCCGAGGTGCGACGCTCCTCATCCATGATGCCCAGTTTCACGGTGTTGCGCGGCAGGCCAAGGATGTCTTCAACCATATCGAAAATCTCAACCGCAAAGGCCACTTCGGCAGGGCCGTGCATCTTTGGCTTGACCACATAGACCGACCCCTTGACCGAGTTTCCGCCCTCACGCTGCAGGTCATGCATCGCAATCAGCGTGGTGCAGAGCGCGTCCATCAGGCCCTCGCCAATCTCATTGCCATCACCGTCCAGAACGGCCGGATTGGTCATCAGGTGGCCCACATTGCGGATCAGCATCAGCGAGCGGCCTTTCAACACGGCCTGTTCGCCGCCTGCGGTGGTATAGGTCAGGTCATCAGCCAGCTTCCGAGTGAAGGTGGTGCCGCCCTTGGTTACCTCTTCGGCCAGATCACCCTTCATCAGACCCAGCCAGTTGCCATAGGCCACGACCTTGTCCTCGGCATCCACACAGGCGACCGAGTCCTCGCAGTCCATAATCGTGGACAGCGCCGATTCCAGATGAACGTCAGCAATTCCAGCCGGATCAGCCGCGCCAATATTACTAGAGGCATCGACGACGATTTTCACATGCAGCCCGTTATTCTTCAGCAGTACGAAATCGGGCTTCTCAGCCTCACCACCAAAGCCAACAAATGCCGAAGCGTCAGCCAGCGCGGGTACCAGCGCACCGCCTTCGACGCGCAGATCGGACACATCGGCCCACGACCCTACGGTCAGCGGCACAGCATCATCCAAAAAGCTTTTGGCCCACGCGATTACACGGGCGCCGCGCGCTTCGTCATACCCTCCAGCGGCGGGCAGATCACCCATCGCGTCGGTTCCATACAGCGCATCGTACAGGCTGCCCCAACGTGCATTGGCGGCGTTCAGCGCAAAGCGGGCATTGGTGATTGGCACAACCAGTTGCGGGCCGGGAATGGTGGCAATCTCAGGGTCGACATTGGCGGTTTTGATTTGAAATTCTTCGCCTTCTTCGACCAGATAACCGATCTCACGCAAGAAGGCTTGATAGGCGTCGGCGTCATGATCCTGACCTTTGCGGTCCACGTGCCATGCGTCGATCCGGCCCTGAAGCTCTTCTCGTTTGGCAAGAAAGGCACGGTTTTTCGGTCCCAACTGGGCTACCATCCGCGACAGACCATCCCAGAACGTATCGGCGGATACACCGGTTCCCGGCAGGGCCTTGCCCTCGATGAATTCGGCCAGAACCGTATCGACCTGAAGTCCGCTGCGTGCCTGTCTGCTGCTCATTTGGTGTCTCTCCGCCATTGTGCGCCATTGTATGCAGCCTGCATTTAGGACGATTGTTTCCGATAGGCAACTTTCGACGTCACATTTAAACCCTTCGGCGTTGCACGAAGCTGCTTCAAATACGAGAAGGCAATGAAGCCGCTGTTGCAGCCCATCGCCTCAGACCATAACGTCGCGCCAGTTATCAAATGATGCGAGGTCCCGATGCGCGACGCTGCCCCCCAAACGATCTACCTGAAAGACTACACGCCGTTCGGCTACATCGTGGATAGCGTGCATCTGACCTTTGATCTGGCCGCACACGCCACCCGCGTCACCTCGCGCATTGCGTTCCGCCCCAACCCTGAGGCGACGGACCGCACATTCTTTTTGCACGGCGAAGACCTGACCCTGATCCGCGCGTCCATTGACGGCATCGATGTCACGCCCGAGGTGACCGACAAGGGTCTGACCGCCCCTGCCCCCGATGCACCCTTTGTTTGGGAGGCTGAGGTTGAGATCGACCCCGGCAACAACACCGCGCTTGAGGGGCTGTATATGTCGAACGGCATGTACTGCACCCAGTGCGAGGCCGAAGGGTTCCGCAAGATCACCTACTACCCCGACCGTCCCGATGTGATGTCCACCTTTACCGTGCGCATCAACGGCGATCTTCCGGTGTTACTGTCCAACGGCAACCCAAGCGGCAAAGGCGAAGGCTGGGCCGAATGGACCGACCCATGGCCTAAACCCGCCTATTTGTTCGCGCTCGTCGCGGGCGATCTGATCGCGCATCCCGGCCGATTCACCACCATGTCGGGCCGGGACGTCGAACTGAACCTCTGGGTACGTCCCGGCGACGAAGGTAAATGCGCTTTTGGTATGGAAGCGCTGAAAAAATCTATGAAATGGGATGAAGACGTCTATGGCCGGGAATACGATCTGGACGTGTTCAACATCGTGGCCGTCGACGATTTCAACATGGGCGCGATGGAGAACAAGGGGCTGAACATCTTCAACTCTTCCGCCGTTCTGGCCAGCCCCGAGACCTCAACCGACATGAATTTCGAACGGATCGAGGCGATCATTGCCCATGAGTATTTCCACAATTGGACTGGCAACCGCATCACCTGCCGCGACTGGTTCCAACTGTGCCTGAAAGAGGGGCTGACCGTGTTCCGCGATGCGCAGTTCACCTCAGACATGCGATCAGCCCCGGTGAAACGCATCCACGACGCCATTGACCTGCGCGCACGGCAATTCCCCGAGGACAACGGGCCTTTGTCCCACCCGGTTCGACCCGAAAGCTTTCAGGAAATCAACAACTTCTACACCGCCACCGTCTATGAAAAAGGCGCCGAAGTCATCGGGATGCTAAAACGGCTGGTCGGGGATAAGGCGTACGCGAAGGCGCTGGACTTGTATTTTGATCGCCACGACGGTCAGGCCTGCACCATCGAAGACTGGATCAAAGTGTTCGAGGATACGACGGGCCGTGATCTGTCACAGTTCAAACGCTGGTACAGCCAATCCGGCACCCCCCGCGTGACCGTGGCCGAGGATTGGGCAGACGGCACCTATACTTTGACCCTGTCGCAACGCACCGAACCGACCCCGGGGCAGGATGAGAAACTGCCGCAGGTGATCCCGGTGGCCGTGGGCCTGCTGAGCCCCAACGGGGATGAGGTCCGCGCGACCGAGGTGCTGGAACTGACAGAGGCCAGCCAGAGCTTTACCTTCACAGGGCTGGCCGCCAAACCGACGGCTTCGATCCTGCGGGATTTCTCGGCCCCGGTCATTCTTGAACAGAATCAGAGCAATACCGAACGCGCCTTCCTGCTGGCCCATGACACGGACCCGTTCAACCGCTGGCAGGCCGGGCGTTCGTTGGCCGAAGACACTCTGTTGGCGATGATCCAAGCCGGCGCGTCGCCTGATGCCGACTATCTTGACGGGCTGCTGGCCGTGCTGCGCGATCGTGATCTTGACCCGGCCTATCGTGCACTGATGCTGGGCCTGCCGACACAATCGGAACTGGCGGCAGCTCTGCACGAACGCGGTTTAACACCTGATCCAATGGCGATCTGGACCGCAGTAGAAACCCTGCGGCAGGTCTCGGCGCAACACGTGCAGGACTTGCTACCGCGCCTGCACAGCGAAACCATGATTGATGCGCCCTTTAGTCCTGACGCCGATCAATCAGGCAAGCGTGCGCTGGGTGGGGCGGCACTGGCGCTGACCACGCGATTGGATGGCGGAGCCAAGGCCGCTGTCAGCTATGAGACCGCTGACAACATGACCCTGAAACTTTCCGCCCTATCCTGCCTACTGCGCGCTGGCAAAGGTGAGGCTGAATTGACCACCTTCTACGATCAGTGGAAGCACGATCGGCTTGTGGTGGACAAATGGTTCGGCCTACAGGTCGCGATGGCCGCACCTGAATCCGCTGCGGATTCAGCACGCAAACTGACTGAGCATCCAGATTTCAACTGGAAAAACCCAAACCGATTCCGCGCGGTCATGGGGTCTTTGGCGATGAATCACGCTGGCTTCCACCGCGAAGACGGCGCTGGGTATGCGTTGCTGGCCGACTGGTTGATCAAGCTGGATCCGGTCAACCCGCAAACCACCGCAAGGATGTGCTCGGCCTTTCAGACTTGGAAACGCTATGACGCGGGCCGTCAGGACCTGATCCGCACGCACCTGAGGCGCATTGCCGATACAGCGGACTTGTCGCGTGATACGACCGAAATGGTCTCGCGTATTCTGGGCGCATGACACCGTTCACTTATACACGTCATAACCGAACACCCCGAACGGTCGTGATTCTGATCCTTGTGTATGCGGCGTTGATTTCGCTGGTGATCCTGTTTGACGCCGTCTGGTGGCTGATTGGGTTGCTGGCGCTTCCAACGCTGCCGGCCCTTTGGGACGTTGTACGGGATACCAGCGCGGGCCTGTCGCTTGATCAGAACAAGCTGAATTGGTTCACCGGCAATCGAACAGCCGAGGTGAAATTGTCGGAAATTGACTATGTCCGCTTTGACACCCGCTGGGATTTTTCCGTGCGCGTTTCGTTGATTACGATCTCGGGAAAACGAATTCGGCTGCCGGATGAGTCGATCCCCCCACACGCAGAGTTTGAGTCCATCTTTGAGCGGGCCGGGATCCGAGTGGAGCGGCATCACTTCAGTGTATTCTGACGGCAATGCCGGGAAAAAAGTCTCACTGTTCACCAAAACGACACAAATACCCCCCCAAATCTTGAATTTGATGCAAATTCCAGAGAAGCTTGGTTCCTAAGTTACCAGTTTTTACAGTTCCGAGTTTCACTATGTTCCGGTTGTTTCGCACCTCTTCATCCAACGCACAGGCTTCTTCTCTGCCGATGCCGTCCGACTTGGCGCTTTCGCCTGAGGTCGCTGCGGCAATGCCTGATCAGGGGCAGTTGAATATCCCTGTAGCAGAGCTTCAGGCCGAGGATCTGGTGGGTCGCAAGACGATCGAAGCCGGGCGTCATCTGGCGCGTCAGGGCCGCTGGTCCGAGCTGTCGCGGCAAATGCGGGCCGCGGACGAGGCTCGGGAGTCTGCGCCTGACGGTATGCCGATTGCAGACCTTCTGGCGTTTGGTGCCCGCGCCGACGTTGTTCTGGCGGTTGAGCACGCGCTTTCTGATTGGAAAGCGCTGTCTGATTATGACGTGCTGTGTGGCATTTCCGAACTGGAAGACGAAATGCGAGAGCACGAAGGCGATCCGATGATCGCACTGGTTGTTGCACTTGCACATATTGATTTGGCCTGGGCATGGCGCGGGACCTCCGTAGACGCGAAATTGCCGCCCTTGCACCAATCGCGCTGCGCTGCACATTTCGACCGGGCGGCAGCAATCCTTCCGAAATGCCGCGAGGCCGCACCCGAAAGCCCGCTTGTTGCTGCGGCCGACTGCGCTCTGCTGGCCGGGCAACGTAAGTCGAACATCCGGGTGGCCGACAAATACGAGCGTCTGATTACTCTGGACCCGCACAATCAGCGTCACATGCGTGCTATGGGCACCCACCTGCTGCCGCGTTGGTTCGGCAGCTATGAAAAGCTTGAGGTTCAGGCCCTTCGCAACGCCGCACGGACACACGAAATCTGGGGTGCTGGCGGATATACCTGGGCGCAGTTCGACGCGATTGCCCTTGATCCAGAGGCATGTGCCCGGCTGGACGTGGAATATTTCCTGGAAGGGCTGCGTGACATCCTGCGTCAACGCCCCGATCAGGAAACCGTCAACATGTTGGCCGCTTATTGCGCCATCACCATTCAGAACGGGCTTGGCCTGAACGAAAAAGCCGATGAAGTACGCGCGCAAATTCATGAGGCTGCGAACTGGCTGATCCGTGACCACATGACCGAGCTGCATCCGCTGATCTGGGCGCATGCTGCGAATGGGTTCAACAACTCGGTCCGCATCAACTCGCCCGAGAGGTTTGCGGCGCGTGGTCACCGCGATGCCCTGCGTGCGATTGGCGATTTGTTCCGTGAAGAATTGCGCAGCGGCATGGACGTCACCTTTACGCCTTCGGGTCTGCACCTGTCAGGTCACTGATTCCCCCTTGCTCCTTTGGCGCAGCGCGCCTAATACGCAGGCTTAGACTTCTGCGGAAATAGAGGCGCTCCATGCTCGACCTGACATACGAAATGCCCAAAATCAAAACCATTGCCGGGGCCAAGCACGATTGGGAACTGGTCATCGGGATGGAGGTGCACGCTCAGGTCTCATCCAACGCCAAGCTGTTTTCTGGTGCATCGACCCAATTCGGGGCCGAGCCGAATTCGAACGTGGCCTTTGTGGACGCCGCGATGCCGGGGATGCTGCCGGTCATCAACGAATACTGCGTTGAACAAGCGGTGCGCACCGGGCTGGGCCTGAAGGCGGATATCAACCTGAAATCGGCCTTTGACCGCAAGAACTATTTCTACCCCGACCTGCCGCAGGGCTATCAGATCTCCCAGCTTTACCACCCCATCGTGGGCGAAGGTGAAGTACTGGTGGAAATGGGCGACGGCACCGCGCGCATGGTTCGGATCGAGCGCATCCATATGGAACAGGACGCGGGTAAATCCATCCACGACATGGACCCGCATATGTCCTTTGTCGACCTGAACCGGACCGGCGTCTGCCTGATGGAGATTGTCAGCCGCCCCGACATCCGTGGCCCTGAAGAAGCCGCCGCCTATATCGCCAAGCTGCGCCAGATCATGCGGTATCTGGGCACCTGTGATGGCAACATGCAGAACGGCAACCTGCGGGCGGACGTCAACGTGTCGATCTGTTTGCCGGGTGCGTATGAGAAATATCAGGAAACACAGGATTTCTCGCATCTGGGCACACGGTGCGAAATCAAGAACATGAACTCGATGCGCTTTATTCAACAGGCCATTGAGGTTGAAGCCCGCCGTCAGATCGCCATTGTCGAAGGTGGTGGTGAGGTCGAGCAGGAAACCCGCCTGTACGACCCGGACAAGGGCGAGACACGCTCGATGCGATCCAAGGAAGAAGCGCATGATTACCGCTATTTCCCCGACCCCGACCTGCTGCCGCTTGAGATCGAGCAGGCGTGGGTGGACGACATTGCTGCCAAACTGCCCGAACTGCCCGACGCCAAGAAAGCGCGCTTTATCGAGGTGTTTGGCCTGACGGATTACGACGCCTCGGTCCTGACTGCCGAGGTGGAAAGCGCCTCCTATTTCGAAGAAGTCGCCAAGGGCCGCAACGGCAAACTGGCCGCAAACTGGGTGATCAACGAACTGTTCGGCCGGTTGAAGAAAGAAGACCACGATATCACCGATAGCCCCGTGTCTCCGGCACAGTTGGGTGGGATCATCGACCTTATTTCCTCGGATGCCATCTCAGGCAAGATCGCCAAGGACCTGTTCGAGATCGTCTATACCGAAGGCGGCGACCCCGCGCAGATCGTGGAAGAGCGCGGCATGAAGCAGGTCACCGACACCGGCGCGATTGAGGCTGCGTTGGACGAGATCGTCGCCGCCAACCCTGCGCAGGTCGAAAAGGCCAAGGTGAACCCCAAGTTGGCAGGCTGGTTCGTGGGTCAGGTGATGAAAGCCACCGGCGGCAAGGCCAACCCCAAGGCTGTGAACGAGCTGGTGAGCAAGAAACTGGGCGGCTAAGTCATCGAAAATTAGTGCAAGGGCGGCAAGGGGCATCCCCTCTGCCGCCTTTCTTTTGCGCTGTGGCGTGGCAACACACGCTGCGGACTGCGCGAAGATGACTTTCCCAATAGCCTCAACATGCTAGATTGCCGGGAACGAACAGGTAGGAAGAACCGATGCCGCGCTACGAATACAAAGTTGTCGCCGCCCCGCAAAAAGGCGGCAAAGCGAAAGGGGCCAAGACCGCCGAAGACCGGTTTGCCGTCTCGATTGAACAGGTGCTGAACCAGATGGGTCAGGACGGCTGGGAATACCAGCGCGCGGAATTACTGCCCAGCGAAGAGCGTTCGGGCCTGACCAGTTCTACCGTGAACTGGCGCAATGTTTTGGTCTTTCGGCGCGAAATTGAAGTGAACTTTGTCTCAACCCGTGGCCCAAGCGAAACGCCCGAGGGTGTACCGCTGGCGCAGCCCTTGCCCGGACCCGAGGCCGTTGTTGCCCCAGCCCCAATTGCCGAAGAGGTGAAAGAACCCCCACTGTCGCTGAAAGGGGCAGAAGCACCCGAGCAACAAGATAAACCCTAGCCAAGTTCGAACTTATCCGCAGCACGCCTGCCCCGCCTGAATCGGCGGGCATGGCACTGTCGCGTAGGAGCAATAGACACAGCAATCACCTTCCAGCGGCTTCAGGATTTCACGACACGATTTGCATTCGTAAAACCACTGGCACGCGTCTGTTGGCATAGTTTCCGTTTCGGCATGTCCGCAAGCGGGACAAGTCAAAGTCGACTCGAGAATTATGGTTGTCTCTGTGTCTTCCATCTCCCCCTCCTCAATAAACGAGTTGGCGCATTTACTCCCCAATATCCAGCGCCAGCGCGTGAATACGTGGCACGATATCGCCGAGCGCTTTATGCACAGCCCTGTGACGCGCGACGCGTGATTGCCCCTTGAAAGCGGCCGCGCGGATACGGACGTTGAAATGGCTCTCGCCGCCCTCTTGATACCCCGAATGCCCACGATGGCTTTCGCTGTCGTCAACTACCTCAAGCTCATGCGGATCAAAGGCAACTTGCAGGCAGGTTCGAATTTCGTCGGTCACAGTCATTTTTACGCCTAGCGGTAAAAATTTTACCGCCCCCCTCTTCTACTTTCGGCTGCTTAGACTAAACTGCTGCCTCCGAGTCGAGAAGACGCGTTCTTAAGGATCACAGCATGACGAAATCAGACCCTTTCGGATTCGATATGTCCGTCTCCAACGCCAAGAAAAAGAACCCGCGCGGGCGCCGGGGGATGTCGGGCGCGTCTGAGACATCGGTGCGAATCTGCGACCATGAAGGCTGTGAAGAGGCGGGCAAATTCCGCGCGCCCAAAGCGCCGGATGTACTGGATGATTTCTTCTGGTTCTGCCAGCAACACGTGCGCGAATATAACCAGAAGTGGAACTTCTTCGACGGCACGACCGAGGCCGAACTGAACGCGCAGCGGTCGAAGGACAAAGTGTGGGAACGTGAAACCAAGCCCATGGGTGACCCCGAAGCCCGTGCATGGGCGCGTTTGGGCATAGAAGACCCGCATCAGGTTCTGGGCGCAAACGCCACCAAGAACCCTGGCCGTACTTCCGGCGGCGGTGGCCGCCGTCTACCCCCCACTGAACGCCGCGCGATTGAGATTCTGGAAGCCAATGACAGTTGGACCAAAGCCGAGGTGCGTAAGGCTTACAAAAAACTGATCAAAGTACTGCACCCGGATATGAACGGCGGCGACCGGTCCCAGGAAGAACAACTGCAAGAAGTCGTCTGGGCCTGGGATCAGATCAAGGACAGCCGGAATTTTAAGTAATTCGGCACATCGCTAAAACAAACCTTGCAATGCGTTGGCTTCGGCCCGCTTGAGGCAACGCAGCCGCGTTTTTAGCATTGATCTGGTACCTTCCAGTTCGGGAAATAACGCAAGCAATTCGGCGACGTCCTCGCGCTGAAAGGACTTTAGCGCGCGATCCCCCAGATACAGGCTTTCGCTGTGCAAACCGTGGGAAGTCAGTATAGCGTGTTCCTCGCAGGCGATGTGATAGTACGTCACCGGCTTATCTGCTTGCACTTGATGAACCGTATCTCCGTTGACCAGATGAATAGCGGCGCAAAATACGCTCTCTTCACCAAACAGCAATTCGGCCCGCCACCCCTCGAGAACGATCCGATGCTGGGGTGACACATATAGATCCCGGTTGGGCAATCCCGCACCCAACGCGTCCCGTTGGATCCGCACTGGCCGGTACTTTGGCTGTATACGCAAGGTCTGCGCAGTAAGGGTTCGCTGACCGATCCAGACAATGGGTAGAGATTGTCCCCCTGCCCCGCGAACCCATTCCCCAATTTTCAGGTCTTCTACCGGGCGTGGACCCCGATCTGTCTCGATTAATGTTCCCGCCACAAAGCATGGCGGGTCCGTTGGGTCGAGATCGCCCTCATCAATCTTCCAGTTTCCGGTTTGCATTGGGCCAGTCGGATCATCGGTATCCCAGGCATAGATATTGCCGCCAACTTGGATAAATTCACCGGATTCCCCTGTGCCCCGATAGTTCCCTTGACCAAGATAGGTATAGGGCTGAAAGGTCGTTCCCCCATCAAACGAAATTGTCTGGCCATCAATGATCGCGGTCTGGGTCGAGTTGCGAACGATATAGTCTCCACCACCGGTGGTCCCGACATTATGAAGGAGCACGTCAAATGGCATGGACCGCGCCCCTGCCCCTACAAGGTATCAAAACAGTCCGACCACCGCCCGACATGACGCAGCGATCAAAAGAGGCTTTGATCTTGGAACCCATGACCAACACTCTGCACTCATACAAAAAACACCATGTATTATCACCTTAATTGTCAATTAACGCAAATCAAAGGCGCGCAGGCGACTATTCGGGTGATTGCCGCAGAGCCATCCGATAACTGCCAAAACGTCCCGACAGACGACCGATGACCGGCTCAGAATGAATGGTTGGGAAACATGTCAAACTCGCCCTGGGCTGGTGAAGCGACACAGCCCCAAAGGCCCTCAGCGACATTTCTCAGTGACGAAAAATACACGACTTTCAGGCCAGCATCGAAGAAACACCTGCCTGCGCCACCGCACAGGCGGCTTTCCCTTGCCCTTGCTCTCAATATGTTGCACCACACACAGTGTCGAAGGCCCCTCGTGAGGCTGCGGTATCAGGATAAGGACGACAGGCATGGATTGGCCGATTGACGCAAACGCAAAACCATCAGAAGAGATTTCGGTTCGCGAAGTCTTCGGCATCGACACCGACATGCAGGTCAAACGCTTCTACGAAGTGACCGAGCGGGTGCCCGAGATTGATCCGACCTATAAGTTCGACCCTGATACCACGCTGGCGATTTTGGCAGGATTTACCCACAACCGCCGGGTGATGATTCAAGGCTATCACGGCACGGGTAAGTCGACGCATATTGAACAGGTTGCCGCACGTCTGAACTGGCCCGCCGTGCGCGTTAACCTCGACAGCCACATCAGCCGGATCGACCTGATCGGCAAAGACGCGATCAAACTGCGCGACGGCGTTCAAATCACCGAATTCAGCGAAGGTATTCTGCCTTGGGCCCTGCGCAATCCGGTTGCGATCGTGTTCGACGAATACGACGCCGGGCGCGCGGACGTGATGTTCGTGCTGCAGCGCGTGCTGGAAGCCAACGGCAGCCTGACCCTGTTGGATCAGAACGAAATCCTGACGCCGCACCGGTATTTCCGCATGTTCGCAACCGCCAACACCGTTGGCCTGGGCGACACGACGGGTCTGTACCACGGCACCCAGCAGATCAACCAGGCGCAAATGGACCGCTGGTCTCTGGTCGCAACGCTGAACTACCTCAGCCATGACGCCGAAACGATGATCGTTCTGTCCAAGGCCCCTCATTATAACACGGCGGAAGGACGCAAGATCGTTAGCCAGATGGTCACTGTTGCAGACCTGACACGAACCGCCTTCATGAATGGCGATCTGTCCACAGTCATGAGCCCCCGAACGGTCATCAACTGGGCGCAAAACGCCGAGATTTTCCGCAATGTCGGCTACGCGTTCCGCCTGTCTTTCCTGAACAAATGTGATGAACTTGAACGTCAGACGGTTGCCGAGTTCTACCAGCGCTGCTTTGACGAAGAACTGCCTGAAAGCGCGGCAAACGCCTCATTGGGATAAGTCGTAAATGCTGTTCGGATCTGACCCGCGTCCGTCCACCGGGCTCGGTGTCTTTGAGGGCATTATCGACCGGATCATGGTCCTGAGCCTTCCCGAGGCTCAGGAACGTCGTGATCGTATCCCTTCTCATCTGGCAGAGTACGGGATCACTGCATTTGAATGGCATGACGCTTTTACGCCGGACCATCCAGCCGTTCAATCGCTCTATGAAGAACAACGCATAGCGACGTTCCCGCCGTGTTTTCGGTGCGGGATGAACGATTGCGATTGCCCTAACAACGTGCTGATTCCTCAGCAGGTCGCAAACTTTGCCAGTCACTTGGACATATGGCGGCTTACCAGTCAGCAGGACGGTCGGGTCCTCGTGATGGAAGATGATATTGTGCTCCACCCTTGGACGTCGCGTGTATTGCGAAAGCTCTGGCACGGGATCGAGCGTGGAAACATCGACTTCACCCCAAGATCAACAATGATGTTGCGACTTGGGTGGGCATTGTCCAAGGATCATGGTCGTTTCAAGCGGTTCCGCACAAATCACAAGGTCAGAATGTCGAACCCGTGCTATGCGCTCACTTCGGGGTTTGCCGCAAAGCTCATTGATCGCTTCGACCGTGTGGACACAACGTCGGATTTGTTTTTGCATGGCGAGGTTGCGACGCCCGAGGATTCTCTCACGATTTTCCCGCCTGTTGCTTCGGATTTGTCCTGGTCCGAAGGCGCAACGGATTCCTACATTCACCCCAAGAAAAACCGCTTGGAATACCTGAAGAAACACAATCGGGGCACTGAACTTGCCGAGTTTGAGCGTCGGTTGAAGCACCATGTTCAGCATGTATATCAACGACCAATTTTATGCGTAGGTCATCCTCGAACCGGAACTGGTTTCGTGGCCGAACTGTGTACCAAGTCCGGCTTGGATGTCGGTCACGAAGCTGACGGTAAGGACGGCATTAGTTCGTGGATGTTTGCGGTGGACGCGGCGGAAAACCCTTGGGCCGCTGACCCGGCCGCCCAAACGCGCAAAGCCCTAAAGTGGCAATTCATGATCCAGACGGTTCGGGATCCGGCCACGGCCATTCCCTCGATTATTCGCGAAAACGCACATGCCCCTGCATCATACGAGTTTCGCCGGACCCACATTCTTGCGGAAACAGGGATTGATCTGAACGGTTTTGAGACTGATATCGAACGGGCTATCGCGTCGCTTTGCTTGTGGGCGTCCATCATTCGTGGGCAGAACCCGGACTTTGTATTCCGAATTGAAACCGACTCTGAGGCCCTGATCGACTTTCTTCAGGACAAAGGTTTCAAGGTTCACAAGGACAATCTGGATATCGGCCCTGTAAACGCCGAGAAGCTGTATAAGGGCAAGCATCACGAAAAACCTCAGATCGACGCAGAACAGTGGGAAGTGATCGGACCACAAGCCCGGGCGCTTCTGAATGAATACTGTGAGGAATACGGCTACAACTCCCCCGTGGGAGCAACCTAGTCAAATTTTCCGCCTTATCGGGCCCCGATTTAGCGATCACATTGGTTAAAACCATATATCAATGTTGTGTTTTGATCACGTAGCGCGATGTATTTTGTATAATTAAAGTATATACAATCAATATCCATGCTACATTCACCACATGTCATGTTTCAGATTTATTTTAATCGTGGTCACGATTGCAGTTACGTTTCCCTCGCCGGTTGCGGCCCTCCCTTCCAAGCCCACTGACCGGGCAGAGTTGTTTGCCGTATGTTCAGGACGGCTCGAAGCATTGGCTGCGCGACAAAAGGCCCGCTTGGGTAGCAAAGCGAATTCGGCAGAGATCCTTCGCGTTCAATTTGACCAGATGCTCGAAGCGGTGTTGCCTTGGGCACTGTCCGAAGGCGTTGAGGAGCATCAGCCCAAACGCTGGCGTGTGCGTGGCTGGGTTGAGGTCGCGTATCTATTGGCCGATATGGACTACAGCTTTGATGCCCGGATCGCCGCTGGGGCTGAACTCCAATTGGAGCACCGGATATCCGAGTGCCGCGCCGTCCTGTTGTAACCCTGTTTGCATGAAAACAGGGCTGGCCCTATGGTCAAGACCCCGGAATGGTTCTAGGTTGCCGGGACAGAACACAACCGGACCTGCCGCCGATGAGCAAACCAATCGATAACCCCGCTGATCCGTTCAAGAAAGCTTTGGCCGAAGCCACGAAAGTGATGGCCGATGATCCCGAGCTGAACGTCTCATACACGGTCGATCCGTCGGGCATGTCGGGTGAATCTATGCGCCTGCCGCAAGTCAGCCGCCGCATGACTCGCGAAGAGGTTCTGCTGGCGCGCGGAACCGCCGATGCACTGGCGCTGCAACGCAAATACCACGACGATGCAACGCACGCACGCTATGCCCCTCCGGGAGATATGGCGCGCGATCTGTACGAAGCGATGGAGACCGCCCGGTGCGAGGCGATGGGCGCACGGGACATGCCCGGCACCGCGTCCAATATCGACGTCAAAATTGAACACGAAGCTATCCGCCGTGGGTATGACCAGTGCAAACAACCTGCTGATGCGCCTTTGGCCGTTGCGGCAGGTTATCTGATCCGACATCTGGCGACTGGTCGTGACCTGCCCCAGGCAGCAGATAACATCATGAACCTTTGGCGCGGATTCATCGAAGAACAAGCTGGGGGAACGCTTGAAAGCCTCGATGATATTCTCTCGGATCAGGCAGAGTTTGCAAAGTTTGCCCGTCAGATGATCAAGGATCTGGGATACGGCGACCAATTGGGGGATGACCCTGACGAGCTGGACGAAGAACAGGAAGATCAGGCCGAGGACGACGCAGAAGAACAGCCCGATCCTGATAGCACCGGCCAGGACGATCAGGATGAACAAGAAGCCGATGCCACCCCTGAGCAATCTCAGGAAGAGCAGCAGGACCAATCTCAGGCCCAGGTCTCGATGGACGAAATGGCCGACGACGAGATGGGCGAAGAGGCAGAGATGCCCGAAGGCGAGGCCCCGCTAGAGCCGCCCGCCCCGCCTCCGGCCTCTGAGGCGGACCCTGATTACAAAGTCTACCTGAACACCTTTGACGAAGAGATCGAGGCCGAGGATTTGGCCGAACCCGCCGAGTTGGAACGGCTGCGCGCCTATCTCGATCAACAGCTTGAACCGCTGAAGGGCGCGGTCAGCCGTCTGGCCAACAAACTGCAACGCCGCCTGCAGGCGCAGCAGAACCGATCGTGGGAATTCGACCGTGAGGAAGGCATTTTGGATGCTGGACGTCTGGCACGTGTCATCGCGAACCCGACAACTCCGCTCAGTTTCAAAATCGAGAAGGATACCGAGTTCCGCGACACCGTCGTGACGCTTTTATTGGATAATTCCGGGTCGATGCGCGGGCGACCGATCTCGATCGCAGCGATATGCGCTGATGTTCTGGCGCGGACGCTGGAACGCTGCAATGTTAAGGTCGAAATTCTGGGCTTCACCACCCGCGCCTGGAAGGGTGGTCAGGCACGCGAGGCGTGGCTGAACGATGGTCGCCCCCAGCAACCCGGGCGGCTGAACGACCTTCGCCATATTATTTACAAGGGCGCGGATGCTCCGTGGCGTCGCGCACGCCCCAACCTTGGCCTGATGATGAAAGAAGGTCTGCTGAAGGAAAACATCGACGGCGAGGCGCTGGAATGGGCGCATCGTCGGATGATGGCCCGGCGTGAACAGCGCAAGATCTTGATGGTGATTTCCGATGGTGCGCCAGTCGATGACTCAACTCTCAGCGTTAACCCTGCAAATTATCTGGAAAAACACCTGCGCGACGTGATCGCAATGGTTGAGAAGCGCAAGATGGTCGAACTGCTTGCTATCGGGATCGGCCATGACGTGACGCGTTATTACGACCGCGCGGTTACAATTACGGACGTCGAACAACTGGCCGGAGCAATGACCGAGCAATTGGCAGCACTGTTTGACAGCGACCCAAGGGCGCGCGCCAGGGTCATGGGGATGAGGAAAGTAGGCTAACGCGCCTAATCCTAAAACTAAACGGAGTGCACTCCGATCTGAATGAGGTGAGACATGTTTCAATCCTTTGCCGTGACCGCACGTCCGGAACAAGGCCCACCGCGCTTGGCTGCGCTGCGGACGGAGCTAGCGCAAGCGGGGTTGGATGGTTTCCTGATCCCGCGCGCGGACGCGCATCAGGGAGAATATGTCGCCCCACGGGACGAGCGTCTGGCGTGGTTGACCGGATTTACCGGATCAGCCGGATTTTGTGTTGCCTTGTCAGACATCGCAGGCGTGTTTGTTGACGGACGCTACCGTACTCAGGTCAAGGCACAGGTCGCGTCCGACTTCACCCCGGTGCCTTGGCCCGAAGTCGGCCTGAGTGCGTGGTTGAAGGAACAACTGCCGAACGGGGGAAAAGTTGGCTTTGACCCTTGGTTGCACGCCGCCGGGCAGATCTCAGCCGCCCAGAAAGAGTTGTCCGGCAGTGGTATCGAACTGATGCGCAGCGATAACCTCGTCGACCGTGTTTGGAACGACCAACCGGAGCCGCCATTAAATCCCGTCAAGGCTCACCCTCTGGAATTCGCTGGAGAAACCGCAGAAAGCAAAATCACACGCTTGGCCACGGGCCTGCGCGATGCAGGATGTTCGGCCGCTGTGATTACCCTGCCGGACTCGATCATGTGGCTGTTGAACATTCGCGGCTCAGATATCGGCTACAATCCTGTGGCACACGGATTCGCGATTCTACATGCCGATGGGCTGGTGGATCTGTTCATGGCCAAGGAAAAACTGGTCATTCCTCTGGGTGACAGGGTGAATATCCACGAACCGAACGCGTTCTTGGACAGCCTCGCTGCGCTTGATGGCAAGGTACAGGTCGATCTGGGCACGTTGCCACAAGCCGTAGCGGATATCTTGTCAGATCGGATGATTGACGGCGGCGACCCGTGCGCCCTGCCCAAGGCCTGCAAGAACCTGGCCGAAATCGCTGGCAGCGCCGAAGCGCACTTGCGCGACGCCGTAGCGGTTGTCGAAACCCTGTGCTGGCTGGATGCACAGACCCCCGGCACAGTGACCGAGACCCAAGTCGTTACCCGGCTGGAAGAAAACCGACGCAGGGACAACGCCCTGCAGGACATCTCGTTCGACACGATCGCCGGAACCGGCCCCAACGGTGCGATCATGCACTATCGCGTGACCGAAGAAACCGACAGCTTGCTAAAAGACGGACACATACTGGTTCTGGACAGCGGCGGCCAGTATTTGGATGGTACGACAGATATCACCCGGACCATCGCCGTCGGAGAGGTCGGCGAAGAGGAAAAAACCTGCTTCACCCGCGTGTTGAAGGGCATGATTAACATGTCCATGTTGCGCTGGCCCGTTGGTTTGGCAGGGCGCGACATTGAATGCATTGCGCGCGCGCCGCTCTGGGCGGCGGGGCAGGATTTCAATCACGGGGTCGGCCACGGGGTCGGCGCTTATCTAAGCGTTCACGAAGGCCCCCAGCGTCTGTCGCGTGTCAGTTCTGTCCCGCTCCAACCCGGTATGATCCTGTCGAACGAACCTGGCTACTACCGCGAGGGCGCTTTCGGAATCCGGATCGAAAATCTGGTGGCTGTGCAAGAGGCGCCCGCCCTGCCCGGTGGTGATGCCGAACGCGCGATGCTGAACTGGCGTACTCTGACTTTTGTCCCGATTGACCAACGGTTGATTGTGGTCGAGATGCTTACCACTGACGAACGCGATTGGCTGAACGCCTATCACCGCGACGTTGCGGAAAAAATCAGGCCTAGGCTGGGCGCAGAGGCGCAGCTGTGGTTGGATGCCGCAACCGGGCCGGTCTGACACCGGACTGTTACAAACACCGGGCAGAGGAGAAGCCCAGAACAAAGGGATGGAATACGTATGACCAAGATCACAATCCGTAAAGCACCGGGGAAATGGAGCGTCCGGTCCGGAGGCGCTGTCCTTGGTGAAAGCACAAATGCGCTGGAGCTTTTGGAAGGCGATCTTGACCCTGTAATCTACTTCCCTCGCTCAGACATTGCCATGGCGTTTCTGGATCGCACCAAAAAACGCACGCATTGCCCGCACAAGGGCGATGCCACGCATTTTTCGATTGTGAACAAATCCTCTGTCACTGAAAACGCAGCAAGGAGCTACGAAGACCCAATCCCATCAGCCGTCGAAATCAAGGGCTACGTTGCCTTTTACAAGATCGAGTCGGTCAAGGTCGAACAGATCTAGATCGCCTCTTTCACCGCCGCGACAGCCGCCATGTCATGACGGACACGCCCAAACGCCTGCGCCATTGAGGTCAACGTATGCGGAGGGCAACCAATCTCAGGCAGGCAGGATGCGTCGATCACACGGACCTTCCCGTCGAAAGCAGATCGCACGACCTGATCCACGGGCTCATGACGCTGCCCAAGGGTCAGCCTGTGATAGTGAAACCCTTGACCGGGGTCAGTGATGCCCAATGCGCTTCGCACGCCATGAGAGGCGAGCCAGTCGAGAAGATGCTGCAAGTATTCGTCCATATCTGGTTTCGGCGTCTGTATCGCCTCTATCCGGTCCTGGCCCGGTAAATGGTGGAACTGAACCAGCGTTTTCGGTGTCCAAATCCGCACTGGCTGGACAAAATCAATAATGCGTCCAATGCGTCGACCACGGAAGTGAGGCCCCAGACCAAACCTAGTCGTTAGCATACTCAGCGGGGCTTGGGACACCGTGTAGACTGAGGCAAACAGCTTACAAAGCCCGTCTTGTTTCCACTTGAGCGTCAGCGCGTTGAAATTCCCTCGGTTCGTATAGCTGCGGGGCGACCCAAGTATACGGGCGAGCCTGAGGCAATTGATCGTGTAAGGTGCATGATCACGAAATCTGATCTCGGTCGCTGCCCTTAGGCTACGTGCCAGCAAAGTTGCCGTGCCAAGAACACCGGCAGCCAGAAACACGCGACGAGCCTTAATCCGGGTACCGTCGTCAAGCTCTAACCGAACAAGTTCCTGTTCGGTTTCTATACGCTGTACGCGGCCGTTGCGGATTTCGACATCCGGCATTTCACGCAGGCGCTTTTCCACCGCATTTGCCATAGCGCGCAATCCAGACCCGGGCTCGTCCTTGGTTCCCGTCAGAAGACGCGGTGCGCTTTTTTCAAATCCGTTTTCCAGTTTCTGCCGACGAACGCCGCCAACCACTTCAAAATCGGATTGTACTGCGTCGCACGCTTCGCGGTAAGCCCGCCAGTTTTCAAGGAATCGTCCCTGTCCCCAAGGGTCATCCCTGTAATAGACCTGAAGCTGTTTTCCCCAATAATTGGCCAAACCACCAATTTCTGCGGCAACAAACATTGGAGGGGCATCTCCGGACACTGCCGTTCGTTCGGCCAAATAGGCGGGCTCGCGCCGTTCATAAGCAACCGAAACTATTTTGGCCGGCCCCCCCTCAAAGGGTTTGGACGTCGCGCCCGTAACAACAACCAACGATCCGGAAAAACCCTTCATCGCGGTCAGGGCGGCATAACCAGCAGGGCCAGCGCCGATCAATGCGGCATCAAAAACGCGCATGCAAAGACCCTTTTCTACACGAAACCGGATTTAGAATTCGCTTTCCGCCCCGGCAATTCATCGGAACACGGGCGTGAACCAAAGGGTACTCTGCGCATCTGAAAGGTTCAGAGCGGAGTATTCGGAACTTCCACAGGCAATAGATGGCCCAAATTCTGCCAAGCGGCCGCAAAAGCGCCGGACACCATGCGCGCGCAGAGGCAGTAGTGTAATTTGATGAACACAAAGCGAGACGCAGTAAAAACATAATAAGTTGCCCCCAAATCTCATGAGCCTTGGTGCAAGTTCGTATATTTGTCGTCTAGTCGTTTGAAATTACGTGTATTCGTAGTGTCGGATACCCGGTTTAGAAGAACGAATACCAATTGAACTCAATAAATTATCCGGGCCAACTTTGCCGATACTAGCTGAAAATTACTGTTTGAATCAAGAAAACAAGCCATTCCAAGGGGCGTCGAACATGTTCCACAACGGGTTCGGTGCGTTCTTAAGCACGCAAGAAAGCCCAAAGCCCAACTTTGCGGCGATTGCTGTTTCCAAGCAAAAATCCGTGCTGCTTCAGACGCGCCCGAGTCCTTCTTTCACACAAAAATCAGAGGTTATTCAGCCTGCTCGCGCAGAGAAATCAGGATATCCACCAAGGCGTTAATTACTTCTGGGTCGTCCAGCGCCGGGTCAGGCATCGAGGTGTCCTGGGCCACAGATTGCGGATTGTCCAGAAATGCTACCAACTGCTCGCGCGTCCACTCTCCTCCGACCGACGAAAGCGACTGCGAATAGTCAAAATCTGTGAGACCCGCGATCTTTCTGCCGTAGACCTCGCCCAATGACGGGGCGCTTGCGCTAGGAAGTACGCCAAAACCGTGACATTCGGCGCAACCGTCCAATGCGGTTTCGACTGCGCCGGCGGTTCTGTTCGACAAACCAAGATCGCCAATTTTGGCAACAGCGAACTGGTAGCTTGGATCAAACTCTCCAACCGTCAGATGCAGCACCTTTTTCTGGTCGGTCCAAAGTGCGATCGTGTCTCCATGCTGATGGACATAGCGGATGCGAAAGCCAAGCGGAATGCGCTCGGCGAACAGGATGCCTTCGCCGTTCGTGCGAATGCGGAACAGGCTGTTTCCGGCCAAGGACCCCGCCAGCATGTCACCGTCCCACGCCGGATGGAAATCGTCCACTGGCGCTAATGAGCTTACGGCGACCGAGGGCAACCACGAATAGGCTGGAAGCTGGAATTCCGGGTGGCGTCCGTAATCAAGCGTATCCGGCAAAGGCAACTTATTGTACCGCGTACCCAGCGAAACCTGCGGCCACCCGTAATCTGACCCCTCACGAATAAGGTTCAACTCATCCCCTCCGCGACGGCCATGCTCGACCGTCCACAATCGGCCATCGGCATCAAACGCGATCCCCTGCATGTTCGAGTGACCCTGACTGAGAACGCGGTGCTCACCTGTTGCCGTATCGACGGCAAGTACCTTGCCGTACATCTGGTCAGGATCCTGCGACAGCGCCACCGGCGAATAGGTTCCGTCCATCGCATAGTCGCCAGCGGCCAGATACAATGTTCCATCATCGTCGACACGGAACCGACCGCCTGCCATATGGCCCTGAATCGCGCGCCCGTCCGGGTTGGGCGCAAGACAGGGATCCGTTGCGTATAGAATGGTCCAGTCATCCGAACTGATTGAAACCGCATCGGCAGAGGTGCCGTTCAGCGGAGCAGTGGACAAGGTCGTTCGATAGCAATTGTCGGCTTCTACCCACTCGGTGAATGAGACAATCAGCTTACCGTCGACGACGTCTACGTCGTTATAGCGAAAGTAAAAATGCGCAAAGTTGTAATCCGGGTTGGCCTCTTCGAAATCAAGCATGGTCTCCCACCCGTTGGGCGGCGGCGCAATATCAAGCGTCACGGCTTCGTCGCCGCTGACTTCGAAAAACCCGCCTTCATGGGTCATGACGATCAAGTCTTTTCCCAAACTGGTCAACGCACCACCGCTGCCCGCACGGTCCACGGGGACGTCCAGTTCTTTCATGTTGAGGGCGGTGAAAATGGTTTCGACTTGCGCAACACGATCCCCAGACCAGATCGGAGCGGAATGAGTTATCCCAACATGACTTGTGCGCAGTTGGTGGACTTCCCACATCATCAGGCCCAGCGAACCTGCCAACGTCACCGTGATAACGGGGCTACTCAACAGTCGTTTCACAATGCTCATTGCCTGACCTCAACCAAGTTTTTTTGTTATCCGCCATTACTGCGGGTGCTGCTCGGGCTCATAGAAACCGGAAACTTCAACAGTATCAACCCGGCTTGCCAATTCCCGCGAACGATTGCGGTCAATAGACTTCAACCACGCCCCAAATCGAACAAACTTCACGCGTTCCTCACGCGCCTGTTCAATGCAAGTGAACCGATTTGCGGGCAAAATGGCACAACACACCATCGGAGGACGCCATGTCGATCACCCGCCGCAGTTTCGTCGGAGCATTTGGGGCCGGGCTTGCCCTGCCCACAGCGTTGTGGTCACAATCCGATCCTGTTTTGCAGGCGGTGCGTTCCACCCTGTATGGCAGCAACTCCGAGTTTGCCGAAGGTATGTCTTATCTGGTCGCCCGTGGAAATCCGGATGTCGTCCCTGCCCTGCTGACCGCGATGCGGTACGGGCGGCAGCGAAGCAACGAGATCACCGGCGTGATGCGCGATCTTACGGGCGAGACTATCGGAACCGATTGGTTCGATTGGATGCTGTGGCAAGAGAACAACCCGCAACTGACCCCACATCCGTCGCTGATCCCATTCAAGCGCGAGGTGCTATTGGGAATCGATCCGAATTTCGACGATTTTCTGCGCCCTGAATACCTTCAGCCCGAGAAGATGAAAATCCGGCTGGAAGAGATCACTTGGGGTGGGGTTCACAAGGATGGTATCCCATCTCTGGATAATCCGACACTGGTGCCGGTGTCTCGGGCGGAATACCTGAAAGACAGCGATCTGGTTTTCGGGGTCTCGATCAACGGAGACACACGCGCCTATCCGTTACGGATTATGGGCTGGCACGAAATGTTCAATGAAGTCATCGGCGGCGTACCTGTCGCGCTGGCCTATTGTACGCTGTGTGGTTCTGGAATTCTATTTGATACGCAAGTGGCCGGGCGGAGCAAGCCTCTGGTCTTTGGCTCATCAGGTTTTCTATACCGCTCGAACAAGCTGATGTTCGACCGCGAGACACACTCGTTATGGAACCAGTACACCGGCAAACCGGTTGTTGGCCCCTTGGTCAGCAGCGGGATTGAACTGAAGCAGCGACCAGTTGTGATCACCACATGGCAAAGCTGGAAAACCTCGCACCCGGACACCAAGGTTCTGTCCCTCAAAACCGGGCACCGCAGAAACTATGGATCGGGCGTAGTCTATCGCGATTACTTCGCATCGCCCGAGTTGATGTTCCCGGCGCTGGTCGATCAATCCAGACATCAGCAGAAGGACTATGTGTTCGCCATTCGTCAATTTGGCGCGGCGCGGGCCTGGCCTTTGTACGCGTTCAGCAAGACCCGCGTGATCAATGACGCAATCGACAACAAGGCGCTGGTTTTGGTCGGAAACCCAGACAAGCGCGCGGTCCGGGCCTACGAGAGGAAGTCAAACCAATTCACGGCGTCTGACAGCGGTTTGGTTGATCAGGCGGGCCGGAAATGGACAATGACCGAAGAGGCCTTGATCGGGCCTGACGGCACCCGGTTGCCACGCGTCGCGGGACATATCTCGTACTGGTTTGCGTGGGACAACTATCTGGGGGACGCCGCGACTGTGTATCCCGGTTAAGAATGTTCCTCGGCCGCCGTCGCCGCCAAAGCCCGATTATAGGCTTTGAGCGCGTCAATGTGATACAGGGCACCAACAGGGTTTTCGCAGCCGTCCTCATCCACCACGACGACCGGAATGCACGGGATGTCCACCCGGTCGAAGTAAGGCATCGCGGCCTCTAACGTGGCGCTGGCCTGAACGCACAGGCCTTGTTCTATCAGCTCCTGTGCTTCGTCCTTGGTGATTGACCGTGGATCACCGATCGGGCGCATCACTGATCCGGCGCGGAGCATCGCCAACAGATAAGCCTGCGGGCCAGCGGCCAGGTGGACATCGCGGCGCTCAAGCTGTGTCAGGAAGAACGATCTGTCGACTAAGCGCGAGGCCAGCGCGGTCGACATGGACACCGAAACCATTACGGCCAGACCGATTTGCCAGTCTCCGGTCAGTTCAAAAACAATCATCGTGGTCGATATCGGCGCACCCAGCACCGCGGCGGCAACGGCCCCCATCCCCGCAAACGCATAGAGAGTATGCGTGCCAGATACATCCGGCAGTAGACCCGTCGCGACAAGGCCGAAGGCCAACCCGGTCAACGCGCCGATCATCAGCGAAGGCGAGAACACCCCGCCCCCCATCCGTCCGCCCATCGTAATGGCCAACGCAACGGTTTTGACCACGGCAAAGACAATAGCAGCGGAAAGCACCAAATCTCCGGTCAAGGCACGGACCGTGGTTTCGTATCCAACCCCGATGATGTGCGGGAACCAGATCGCCAGAAGCCCCAGCATCGCGCCCGACACGGCTGGCCGCAACCAACGCGGCAGGGACAATCGGGCCTGAATGTGGTTGCCGAAGTCCTCGGCGAAAAAGATTGATCGCATCAGCAGCAGGGAAACCAGCCCGCAGATCAGGCCAAGGATCAGAAATGCGGGTAACTCGACATAGAATTGCAGCGAGCCGGGCGTTTCCAGAACGAACTCGGTGACGTCGCCATATTCCAACCTGTTGATCACCGTGCCCGCGACCGACGCGATGACGATCGGCGCAAATGCATGCACCGCAAAATGCCGCAAGACGACCTCGAGCGCGAAAAGCGCACCCGCGATCGGAGAATTGAAGCTGGCCGATACTGCGGCCGCAACCGCACATCCCAACAGGTCGCGCCCGGTAATGCCGTCGGCGTTAATACGGTCGCTGACCCATGTCGAGATGACACCGGCCATGTGCACCACCGGACCTTCGCGGCCCGTCGATCCGCCCGTACTTAGTGTAATCAGGGACGCGAACAAGGACGCGATCCCGGCCTTGCGTTCAACCCGGCCATCCGTAAGCGCCGCACCCTCAATCACGTCGGCGACGGAACGAACGCGCCCGTCATCGGTGAATCTGTGCAGGATGATGCCAACAACCAGACCGCCAATGATGGGCGTGATCAGGATCACGAACCACGGCAGCTTTTCCGCATGGCTATGCAGCAGCAGGATGTCTTCGGTGTCATAGACATAGGCCTGAAGTGACCGGATTGCCTTGCGAAATCCCAGCGCCATGAAGCCAGCCGCGATCCCGATGGCCAAAGCAATGAACCAGAACTGAATTTGGCTGGGGCCCCGACGCCGCATCACCCGCCACGCATCCTTCATCGCGGCCAGAGCCTGATTGAGCTGGTTGCGCAAAACGGTACGGGTCGACTGAGTCATGTGCCCTCGGGGATCAATTCATATGCCTTACTAAGCCACGGTGGGCACATATAAAAGGCGGATCGCGCGGGTGTGAGCAGCTATGCGTCCAACAAGGCACGGGCGGCGGCGCGTGCTTCGTCAGTTATGGTATCGCCGGCAACCATTCGGGCGATTTCGTCCACCCTGTCAGGATCAGCCAGCGGGATCACCGTCGAAAGCGTCTGACCGTCCGTGACATGTTTCTGAACCCGCCAGTGATGCGCGGCTCGGGCGGCAACCTGCGGTGAATGCGTCACCACAAGAACCTGCCCGCCATGCGCCAAAGACGCCAGTCGACGGCCAACAGCATCTGCCGTGGCACCGCCCACACCCCGATCAATCTCATCAAAGATCATGGTGTGCGCACTGTCTTCCCCGGTCAGGCACACCTTGAGTGCCAGCAGAAATCGGCTGAGTTCCCCGCCGGACGCGATCTTGTTCAGCGGACCGGACGGGGCGCCCGGGTTGGTGGCAACCGTGAAGGCAACCACGTCAATACCTTCGGGGCCGGGGTCACCTGGGGTCACTTCGGTCCGAAACACCGCACGCTCCATTTTCAACGGTGCCAGTTCTGCCATTACGGCTGCGTCCAACTCGACGGCAGCCTTTTGCCGAGCGGCGCTCAGAGCCGAAGCAGCAGCGTCATAGCGCTCCTGCGCGGCCGCAACCGCAGCGCGCTGATCGGCCAGATCTGCATCCCCTGCTTCCAGCCGGTTCAAACGATCGCGCAAAGTCTCGGCAAAGCTACTCAGATCATCGGGGGCAACGTCGTGTTTTCGGGCCAGCGCGCGAATAGCAAAAAGACGCTCTTCGGTCAGCTCCAAGTCGGCCGGGTTGAACTCCAGCGCGTCAAGACAGGCACTGACACCGTCTTGTGCCTCACCCAGTTCGATCAAGGCACGGCCCAACGCGGCAATCGGTTCCTCCAACTGCCCACCAGCATTATCGGATACACCTTCCAGCCAACGCACGGCGTCAGACATCGCGCCCTCTGCGCCGTCGCCGCCCAGCAAATCAAAAGCGCGGGCAACGTCGTCACGGATGCGCTCGGCACCCTGCATCAATCGACGACGTGCATCCAGATCAGCATCTTCGCCCGGTTGCGGGTTCAACTGATCAAGTTCGGCTACCGAATGGCGCAGAAACTCTTCTTCGGCGCGCATCGCTGTCAAAGCAGCCTCGGTCTGGGCAAGAGCTTTGCGGGCGCGCGACACTTCAGACCACGCGGTGCGAACGTCGGCAAGCTGCTCACCAGCGCCCGAATAGCTGTCCAGCATGGCCCTGTGACCGCGCGGATTCAACAATCCGCGATCATCATGCTGACCATGCAGCTCCACCAGAGTCTCAGATAGCGACCGCAGCACCTCGCCCGAGCAGCGCCGGTCATTGACCCAGGCTGTCTTGCGCCCTTCGGCTGTGTTTACGCGGCGCAGGATCAATTCCTCTCCGGCTGGCAATCCGGCCTCCGCCAAGATTGCATGGGCCGGATGGTCCGGGGACAGTTCAAATTCGGCCACAACCTCGCCCTGAACAGCGCCCTGACGCACCAGTTCGGCCCGACCCCGCCACCCCAGAACGAAGCCGAGCGAATCCAGCAGGATTGACTTGCCTGCCCCTGTCTCGCCGGTCAACGCGTTCAAACCCGGTTGAAACGTCAGTTCCAACCGGTCGATGATCAGCATGTCGCGGATATCGAGGGCGCGCAGCATCGGGTCTTAGCGTCCCACGCCTTTGGTCATGGCGATTACAACCACTCACCCTTGATCGTCTGGCGATAGATCTGGCTGAGCCAATTATTTCCTCGGCTCTTCAGGTCCAGCCCACGCGAGGTCAACAGCTTGTAGCCCGCGTCGTACCACTCGGACGACTGATAGTTGTATCCCAAAATCGCACCGGCCGACTGCGCTTCGTCCACCAGACCCAGCGACAGATAGGCTTCGATCAAACGATACAGCGCCTCGGCGGTGTGCGACGTGGTCTGGAAATCCTCAACCACAACACGGAACCGGTTGATGGCTGCGGAATAATGATCTTGGCGCAAGTAATACCGGCCAATCTCCATTTCCTTTCCGGCCAGATGGTCAAAAGCCAGATCGAATTTCAACACCGCCGACGTTGCGTATTCACTGTCGGGGTAAACTTCGATGACCGTGCGCAAGGACTGAAGCGCCTGAAATGTCAGGCCCTGATCACGCCCGACCTCGTCAATCTGATCATAATAGCTCAGCGCAAGCAGGTACTGGGCATAGGCCGCATCTTCATCCGTGGGGTAAAAGTCGATATACCGCTGCGCCGCCGCCCGGCTTTCTTCATAGTTCTTGTCCGAATGGTATGAGAACGCCTGCATGATCAGCGCGCGTTTGGCCCAATCGGAATAAGGATACAGACGTTCAACTTCCGAGAAGTACCACGCCGCATCATCCGAACGATTCTGCGACAGCTCGTATTCGCCGCGCGTGAAAATCTGTTCCGGAGTGAACCCTTCCAGGTTCTGATCGCGGTCTGCGCCTTGTCTGCCGCAAGCCGTCAAAACTGCTGCCAGAAGAATCGCCGCTGCGAATCTGACTGCCGCTTTGGTGCCAACCATTCCGCCTATCCTTGTCGTCTTGATTATTGGGGCAAACCCCGGATTTGGCCTTGGTTTAGCACATATAATTGCGGGGCAAAACGCCTTAGTAAGCCCTCTGGCGCAATTGTCGACAGAGTTGATCCAATCAGGCGACTTCGGGGATTTCGTCCCACACAAGGCCTTGCCCCGGCAGACGCGCGGCCTGTTCGGGCGTGCAAAGGATCGGACGAACGGCCCCCGGCGTTTCAAACAGTTTGCGCAGCAAGGTGTTTGTCATCGCATGGCCCGACTTGTCGCCTGTGAAATGACCCAGGATCGGCCCTCCTGCCAAATAAAGGTCACCCAGAGCGTCCAGCATCTTGTGACGGACGGCTTCATCAGCGTGGCGAAGTCCGCCGGGGGTCAACACTTCGTCCCCCTGAACAACCACGGCGTTTTCCAATGTTCCGCCAAGCGCAAGACCGTTCTCGCGCATTTCTTCTACGTCTGTGCGGCGGCAGAACGTACGGCAATCGCTCAGCTCGCGCGCAAAGGATCCGTTACGCATATCCAAAGTCTTGGTCTGACTGCCAATCGCTGCGTCTTCGAAATCTATGTGGAAGTCGATGATCAGGCCATCGGCGGGCGCGATTGAGGCGCTTGCCCCTTCGCGGGTCGCTGTTACGGGCTTGAGCACTTCGTAGGCCAGAACCGGGCTCGCCTGCCGACGCACGCCTTTGGTCATGATGCCGCGCACGAAGTCGATCGACGATCCGTCCATGATCGGAACTTCGGGGCCGTCAATCTCGATCAGAGCGTTATGAACACCGCACCCGGCCAAAGCTGCCATGATATGTTCGATGGTCGACACCGACACACCCGCGTCGTTCACTAGACGGGTACATAGCGGAGTGCGTTCCACCACGTCGTAGATCGCCGGGATCAGCGCGTTGCCCAGTTCAATATCCGACCGCTTGAACCAGATGCCGTGACCGGCGGCCGCTGGCTTCAGGACCATCGTCGCTGGTTTGCCGCTGTGCAGCCCGACGCCTGTAAACGTGATCGGAGTTTTGAGCGTATGTTGCAAAGTGAACCTCGGTGAGTGGTGTCCGGCCCATCCCGGCCGTGTTGGACATTCAGTTAAGGAACACGGGCAAAAGGCTCAACTCACTCTTTGTAACTGAATGAAACATGTATGTAACAGATCGGCAAAAGACTGCTTATACCCACCTAAGGCACTGTATTTAAATTAAAAAGGGCCGCCAAGTGGCGACCCCTAAAACGTATATTGTTACCGCGATCAGTTCGCTTGACGCCGCAGAAATGCCGGAATTTCGATGCGATCCTGTTCGGGATCGGCCTCATCCTGTGCTGGTGCCGTAGCGTCAGATTGGCGCATAACCGGCTGTTGGCGCGGTGGTTGCGCCGGTGTATCGGCCGCGTGACCGGTCATCCGGTCGATCAAACGGTTGAAGCCAAACCGGGGACGATCAGCCTCAGTATGGGCCGTCGGCTGAGGTGCGGACTGCGGTGCCGTCGGGCGCGGCGCTGGGTGGCCACGCTCGGACGCCGGAACGTTCTGAACTGCGGCTTGCAGGCGCTGCAGGGCCTCGGGCGACGGGGTGCCCGCCGCTGGTTGAGGCTGAGGCGCGACATAGTTTTCCGGAGCAGGTTCAACCGGCTCGGGAGTCGGTTCGAACTCAGCGACCTGCGGCTGATAGGCCGGAGGGGGCAGGCCATCATCGTCTTGTTCAGCACGCGGCTGGTACTGTGGTTCCGCCGGTTCCTCGGTCGTTTCAAACAAAGACGGTTCGCGGTTCACTTCGGGCTGAGGCTCAGGGACGACCTCTTCCGCTGCGACGGGGGTCTCTTCTTGCAGCGGTTCTTCTGCCGAAACTGTGCGTGTCAGTGGGGCTGACATCGAACGACGAGCAACGGGGACGTCATCGTGCTTTTCACTGGCGTCAATACCGGTTGCGACAACCGAAACGCGCATGCCGCCTTCCATCGCGGTATCCAGGGTCGAACCAACGATGATGTTCGCCTCGGGGTCCACTTCCTCGCGGATGCGGTTGGCGGCTTCATCCAATTCGAACAGGGTCAGGTCGTGCGAACCGGTGATATTGATCAGCACGCCCTTGGCACCCTTGAGGCTGATTTCGTCCAGCAGCGGGTTGGCGATTGCTTTCTCGGCCGCCTGAACCGCGCGATCTTCGCCGGTCGCCTCGCCCGTACCCATCATCGCCTTGCCCATCTCGTCCATCACGGCGCGGACGTCGGCAAAGTCGAGGTTGATCAGACCCGGACGCACCATCAGGTCGGTCACGCCCTTCACGCCCTGATACAGAACGTCATCGGCCATCGAGAACGCCTCGGTAAACGTGGTCTTTTCATTGGCCAAACGGAACAGGTTCTGGTTCGGAATGATGATCAGCGTGTCAACGACCTTTTGCAGCGCCTCAACACCGTCTTCGGCCTGACGCATCCGCTTGGCCCCTTCGAACTGGAAGGGTTTGGTTACCACGCCAACAGTCAGAACGCCCAACTCACGCGCAGCCTGAGCGATGATCGGAGCAGCGCCTGTACCGGTTCCACCGCCCATGCCGGCGGTGATGAAACACATATGTGCGCCCGCCAGATGATCGACGATCTGTTCGATGCTTTCCTCTGCAGCCGCAGCCCCAACGGTAGGCCGCGCGCCAGCGCCCAGACCCTCGGTCACTTTGACGCCCAATTGCACCCGCGCCGAGGAATGGCTTTGCTGAAGTGCTTGTGCGTCGGTATTGGCGACCACGAAATCCACGCCATCCAACTGTTTTTCAATCATGTTATTGACAGCGTTACCGCCTGCGCCACCAACGCCAAATACAGTAATCCGAGGCTTCAGTTCGTCGTGCCCGGGCATCGAAAGATTCAATGTCATGCTCTGTCCGCCTGTTTATATGATCCGCCAAAGCGGTGTTTTTCTTACCTATCCTTCAACAATCCTACCGACCGAAACGCCAAAGGTCACGCCAAAAATCGCCAGAATCCACAAAATATGGAGGAAATAAGGCGGATCACCGCCGTATTTTGCATTGATTGCCAGATGTTGCGGATTGAACTCAAAGCACCACAAAAAATGCGACCGGCACACCGCAATTGACGGGCGCGTCACCTGAAAATCCATCATCTTCTGTGTGCGGAAAACTGCTCAGGTCCTGCCGCGGGGCCTCTGACGGGCCCTGTGGATATTTTGCGGGATTTCAACGGCGTCCGCAACACATTTCTTTAGCCAATTGGGGCACTTGGACAGTTCAGACCGTCTTCGGAAATATCACGAACTTCTTGGATTTCAGTATAGGCGAATGTGGCCAGACGAACCATCAGCCGATCCTCGTGCGCAAAGGGCCACCAGCAAACCGGAATGCCGTCGACATCATCGTCATAGAGAAAGCAGATCTGCCCGTCAGGAGTTGTAATCTGACCATAGACACAACCCCTGCCCTCCATTCGCCAAACCGAGAGAGTCGGGCTGAGGAATTCTTCGGTCCCCACCAGATCGCCGCTCGGGTAGTCGTGGAACTTGACGGTTTTGCCCTCGACCGCGCTTAGAAACGCCTCAGGCGTGATGCGAGTCTGGGCCGATGGGGTAGTGGGAATCGCAGCGACAAGCGCCGCGATCAGGACCTTACCAATTGTCACGGAACCAGCGCACTGCGCGCTTGAAAGGGCGCGCCGCATAGGTATCGACCGGGATTTCAAAGTCCCACCATTCATCCTGCGGATGCGCCGCGAACAGGCTAAGGCCCACCGCCGACGAAAATCCCGGCCCGGTTGCCGATTGCGGCAACCCATGAACGCGAAGGGGGCGCCCCAAGCGGACGCGCTGACCCAGAATACGGGTCGCAAGCCCATCCAGGCCCATGATCTGGCTACCACCGCCCGTTAGCACAATCTGCTGACTGGGCATGTGTTCGAACCCCGCAGCATCCAGACGAATGCGGACCTCTTCCAGGATCTCTTCCACACGAGGACGCATGATCCCGATCAATTCGGCCCGGCTTACGGTCCGGCGATCGTGCTCCCAGTCGCCGGTATCGCCACCGATGTCGATCAGGTCACGATCATCTGCGCCTGTCGCATGAACCCCCCCATTGAATGTTTTGATACGTTCAGCCACATGCGCGGGAACACCCAGCCCCATCGAGATATCCGAGGTCACGTGATCACCGCCCATACGCACGCAATCGGCGTAGATCATGTGTTTCTTCATGAAGATCGACACGCTGGTCGTGCCACCGCCCATGTCAATACAGGCCGCGCCCAGTTCCTGCTCGTCCTCGACCAAGGCCGAAACACCCGACACATAGGCCGAGTTCGCGATCCCGGCGAGCTCTAGATCACAACGCTTGATACAGCGCACGATGTTCTGGATTGCAACGGCGTCAACGGTGAGCATGTGCATGTCAACGGCCAGCGATTGCCCCATCTGACCGCGTGGGTCGATCAGGCCAGAGCGGTTGTCCAAAGCAAAGTTCACCGGCTGCGCATGCAGCACTTCGCGCCCCGTACCGTAATCGGGAACGTCGCAGGCATTCAGAACGCGACCAACCTCGGCCTCAGTCACGACCTGCCCTTCCAGATCAACCTGAGCGTCCAAACCGTAAGATCGGGGATTGGCCCCCGAAAAACATGCGATCACGTGATCCACGCGGATATCGGCCATCTTCTGCGCTGTTTGCAGCGCCGTCCGAATGGCGCGCTCAGTTTCCTGCATGGCCGTGACTTCGCCAAACTGCACGCCACGAGACCGGGTCGTTGCAGCACCAATCACGCGAAAGCCGGACTGACCGGCGAGCGATCCGATCCCGCTGTCTTCGTTCAGGCGACCGGCGCCGTCAAACCGAAGCACAAGGCAGGCAATCTTTGAGCTGCCGACATCCAGAATGGCAACCACACCGCGCTGCATTGCCTGTCTGCGCATTTGCCGCATGGCCCGTTGAGACTGATAAAGGTCGGTCATCATAATCGTTACTGCCCGCTACTTACATCTACTTTTGTATTCCACCAGTCTTCGCTGGCAGCTTTGGTCATTCGGATGGTTGGTCGCTGACCCAGGCGCATGTCGACCACGGCCACGTCGCGTTCCAGCAGATCCTGAACTTCGTTTACGGCCAGCACGCGCTCCAACGCCCGGACGGGGCGTTCTGTCGGCAGCATGATGCGCTGACCCCGATCCAGCACCAGATCCCAGCGGCGTTCGCCTATACGCACAAGCCCGCGCACCCGGTTGCCAAGGCTGCGCGCAGTCGCCAACAGTTCCAACGCTTGCGGCACATGGGCATCGGCACCCTTGCCCGCGATCAAAGGCAGGCCGGAATGGTCCTTGCGCGAGACAATTCGCTCGACATGCGCGCCGGTGTCATCCAGCAGCTCGATACCGCCCCGCGTACGCCAGACGACAACAGGCTGGCGCTCGACAACATCCACCTGAAGGATTCCACCCGGACGAACGCGCACGGTCGCCGATTTGACAGGGTCCAGCCCCGTGATCGTATCGCGGATCTGATCGGCATCCAGATCCCAAGAACTGATCGGGAAATCCAACGGCACCACTGCACGGATATCATCCGCCAGACCGGGGCCTGCCCCGTCGATCGCCATCAGGTTGACCATGAATTCGGGGCGTTGCTGGATAGAAGTCTTGATATCGTTGGCATAAGCCACCAATGCGTCGCGCCGCTCTGCCGCGCTGAAATAGAGGCCAACAGCCGCGCAGATCGCAAAAATCGGCAACCCAACCTTCAGGCCACGCCGCACACCCGGTGTCAGCATCCAGCGCTGTATCCGGTAGCTGAGGCGTGACGGCGCGGGGTCAAAGCGACGGGACTTGCGGCCAAACAGCTTTGCGCCTTGCAAACGCAGTTTCGGCTCAACATCGTGATGTTCGCCCGACGCGAAATCCGCATCCGGCCCCGACAACGGTTTTGACCGGAGTATGACAGGTGCGCGAGTGGCTCTTAACGGTCGCATGAGGCATCCTCCACCATCCAAGCGCAAAGCTGTCCGAACATCATACCGCAATGTTCTGCCTGCTCGGGCACCAAAGATGTTGGCGTCATGCCCGGTTGCGTGTTGGTCTCGAGCAGGAACAACCCATCCGCGCCCATGCTGTCATCCCAGCGATAGTCGGTACGGCTTACGCCCCGGCAACCCAAAGCATTGTGGGCCTTAATTGCGTATTCCATGCAAAGTTGGAAAATGTTTTGCGGAATATCAGCAGGCAGTACGTGCCACGAACCGCCCGGCTTATACTTGGCGTCATAGTCGTACCAGCCGCCATCCGTCATGATTTCGGTCACTGTAAGGGCGCGATCCCCCACCACCGTCACCGTCAATTCACGCCCGGCCACGTATTTCTCGACCATGACATGTTCGGGCATATCATCCGACAGTTTCGGCGGTCCGTTGGACCCTTCGTGAACGATGTAGATCCCTACGCTGGACCCTTCGTTATTGGGCTTGGCCACGTAGGGCGGCTCCATCACGTGAACTTCGACAACCTCGACCTTGGGCACGATCACGCTGGGTACGATAGGCAGACCCTCGGTCTGGTAAATTTCCTTGCTGCGCTGTTTGTCCATCGCCAAAGCCGAGGCCAGCACGCCGGAATGCGTATAGGGTATCCGCATCCATTCCAGCAGTCCCTGCACGCAGCCATCCTCACCCCAGCGGCCATGCAGGGCGTTGAAAACAACATCTGGCTTGATGTCCAAAAGGCGCGCGTAAAGGTCGGGACCCGCGTCCAGCTCGACCACTTCAAAGCCTTCTCCCCTGAGGGCGGCTGCGCATTCGCGCCCGCTGCTGAGTGACACCTCGCGTTCTGCCGAGGGGCCGCCCATCAATACCGCCACTTTGGGGTGTGTCCTGCTCGACTTACCCACTTAGCGCCTCAATGTCCCCGGACCTTATCTGGTGGTCCGTATACGTTTATACCCTTGATCCGTCGCCTGAATTTGCCTGTTTTGGTCTGACGGTTGGGGTCTTAATCTGTCTGCGGATCACCGACCCGCATGATTTCCCACTCTAGCGTGATGCCGCTTGTTTCGTAAACCTTTTTTCGCACCTCTTCACCCAGACCTTCAAGGTCGGCGGCGGTTGCGGTGCCAGTATTGATCATGAAATTCGAATGCTTGGGACTCATCTGCGCGCCGCCTCTGGCCGCGCCGCGCATTCCCGCATCGTCAATCACCTTCCACGCCTTCAGATCATGCACATCATCGGCTTGGCCGGTCGAGGAATACCCCGCCGGATTGCGAAAAGTGGACCCCGCGCTGCGGTCTTTGGTGGGCTGGGTTTCGTCGCGTTTCTTAAGTTGCGCGGTCATGCGATCATGCAAGACCTGCGGATCAGCGGAAGGCCCCTCAAACGTCGCCGAGATCAGCACCGCACCTTCGGGCAGGTCCGACTGGCGATAGCTAAAGTTCAGCTCGTCAGGGGTCAGGTCCACAACGTCGCCCTGACGGGTCACGATAGTCGCATTGCGCAGGACATCCGCCGTGTAGCTGCCATAACACCCCGCGTTCATCCGCACAGCACCACCGATAGACCCGGGAATGGTGCGCAGGAACGTTAGATCAACCCCCGCATCCGCCGCTTTGCGCGCAACATGCGCATCCAGCGCAGCAGCCCCTGCCGTTACTCGGTTGCCTTCGACGCCAATGCCATTGAAGCCCCGCCCCAAACGGATCACAACCGCCCTCAGCCCCCCGTCGCGCACAATGAGGTTAGAGCCGACACCCATCGGAAAAACCGCCATGTCTCCGGGAAGCCGCCGCAGGAAATCCCGCAGGTCCTCCAAATCGGCTGGTTGGAACAGATAGTCCGCCGGCCCGCCGACGCGCAGCCATGTCAGATCATTCAAAGGTCGGTTTTCAGAGAGTTTGCCGCGTGGCGTGGGAAGAGCTGTCATGCCTGCTAATTCGCGGATTTGAACCTGCAACGCAAGCTGTATTGGTCAGAGCGTCGCGCCAAGTACTTTGCGCACCCACCGCCCCAGATAGATCACCGGCCAGCGCAACACGGACATTCCCGCCGCCAGAACGACCAAGCCAATCCAGGGACCATTTTGCAAAGTCACATAGCCAAGGATCGGAATGCCAACAGCAATCAGAACATAAGCCCTGGTCCAGTGGTTGTCTTTGCTTGGGATCATCGCCAGCACATTCGCAGCGATCCCCCACATGAAAGCAAGAGCAAGAGACAAGTTCACTCTTCTACCTCCTGCCCTGTCCAACGGTGCCAGTAATGACGGATGGGATTGCGGAACATTGACGCAAAGGCAGCAAATGCCAGCACTGAAAAGAACCAGCCGAAATCATGGCCTAACCAGACGATCAGTGCAGGTGCCGCCACGAACAGAACAACGCCGGGTGGAAATTGCAGACGCATCGGCAGCATGGCCACGACGGTCGAGGCCACCACCCACAATCCTGCAAATACCACTGAATAAACCATTCGCCCCTCCAAGGACGCTTTCTGGCGAGTCCGACCACGCTCTTTAAGGTTGCGCGTCGGCAGAGTCCATTACCTTATCCAGCCTGCTTGCGCAGCAACCGTTCCGGCAAACCATTGGCCCATGCGCTGATCGTACCGGCCCCCAGACAGACGACCATGTCGCCCGGACGGGCCTGTTCGCGGACCAGCCGTTCCAGATCGTTTTCATCCAGCAGCGCGCGGGCATGGCGGTGGCCGTGGCGGATCAGGCCCTGCACCAAATCATCGCGGGATGCCCCCTCGATCGGATCTTCTCCGGCGGCAAAGATTTCGGCAATGGCGACCACGTCGGCGTCATTGAAACAGGTGCAGAAATCATCAAACAGGTTTGACAGGCGTGAATACCGATGCGGTTGATGCACTGCGATTACGCGGCCTTCGGAAGCCTGACGTGCAGCTTTTAGTACGGCGGCGATTTCAACCGGGTGGTGGCCGTAATCGTCGATAATGGTGACACCGTCGACTTCCCCCACCTTGGTGAAACGGCGATTGACGCCGCCGAAATTGGCCAAAGCCTCGCGGATTTCCGCGGTTTTCATACCCAGATGGCGGGCAACGGCCACGGCGGACAGAGCGTTCGAGACATTGTGGTCGCCCGGCATCGGCAGCGTGCAGCCTTCGATCACCGTGTCTTCATATTGCAGATGAACATCAAAATGCGCGACGCCGCCCTTATAGGTCAGGTTCACCGCCCGCACATCGGCCTGCGCGTTAAACCCATAAGTGCGCACGCGGCGGTCGGTGATACGACCCACCAGCGTCTGCACCTCGGCATGATCCGTGCAACAGACCGCCAGCCCATAGAAAGGCAGGTTCGAGACGAACTCATAGAACCCATCGCGAAGTTTATCGAAATCGCCCCAATGCTCCATATGTTCGGGGTCGATATTGGTGACGATGGCAATGGTCGCGGGCAGACGGTTGAACGAGCCATCCGATTCGTCGGCTTCGACCACCATCCATTCGCCCTGCCCCATCCGCGCGTTGCTGCCATAGGCGTGAATGATGCCGCCATTGATCACGGTGGGGTCGAAATCTCCGGCGACCATGAGTTCAGCCATCATGGTGGTGGTGGTTGTTTTGCCATGGGTTCCGGCGATGGCAATGTTGGACTTCAGGCGCATCAGCTCCGCCAGCATGTCGGCACGGCGCACCACCGGCAGGCCCTGCGCACGGGCACCGTCCAATTCGGGATTCCCCGCCTTGATCGCAGTAGACACCACCACAACGGCCGCATTTTCAAGGTTTTCGGCGCGCTGGCCCACGAAAATCTCGGCCCCCAAACCGGCCAGACGGTCAGTGATCTTGGACGCTTTCAGGTCCGAGCCCTGCACACGGTAGCCCAGGTTCAGCAGAACCTCGGCAATCCCCGACATCCCAATCCCGCCGATCCCGACAAAGTGGATCGATCCTACGTCTTGCGGCAGTTTAGTTGCTGGATTCATGTGGTCTCCTTCTGCGCCAACTGTTCGACGAGGTGCACCAGACGCTCGGTCGCATCGGGCGCGCCGGTCGAGAGGGCGGCGTGGGCCATCTTTTGCGCGGCTTCGGGGTTTGTCAGAACTGCGGTGATTTGCTCGCTCAACGCAGCAACGTCAAGCAGGTTTTCTGGGATCATGATCGCGCCACCGGCCTGCACCAACCCGCGAGCATTGGCGGTTTGGTGATCTCCGGCAGCAGCGGCAAAAGGGATCAGGATCGAAGGCCGCCCGATTACCGAGATATCGGCAACGCTGGAGGCACCCGAGCGGCTTATGACAAGTTGCGCATCGGACATGCGTCGCGGGACGTCATCGAAGAATGGCAAGACTTCGGCGCGAATTCCGTTATCGGCATAAAACGCGGCGACACGTTCGCCATCCTCATCCCGCGCCTGATGCGCCACGCGGATATGGGCCCGCAGGGCTTCGGGCAATGCCGCGATCGCACCGGGCACAACGTCGCTGAGAATACGTGCCCCCTGCGAGCCGCCCATAACAAGCACAGACATCGGGTAGTCGCCGGGGGGGATGTACCCCGACGCTGCACGCTCTAACACGGCGGCGCGGACCGGGTTGCCGGTGTGGACCCCCTTCGCGCCGTCTGGCAGGTCCGTGGGCCACACACCGCAAGCCACCTGCGCCACGCGCTTGGCAAACAACTGGTTCACGCGGCCCAGCACACCGTTCTGTTCGTGGATCATGCGCGGGATTTTCAGCAACGTTGCCGCCCCCAACGCAGGGATTGAGGGGTATCCACCAAAGCCGACAACCACGTCAGGTCGGTCGCGCATCATCTGCATTGCCATGCTGGTCACGCCGCCCGCGATCTTTGGGCCCACCATCGCTTTGGCGGCCAAACCGCCCCGCGCGAAAGTGGCGGAACTGGCCTCGACAATCTCGGTCGAATGAGGAAAGCCACCGGTATAACGCGCACCGCGCGCATCAGTTGACAAACGGACGCGCCAGCCTTTGTGCAGCATTGCCTCGGCCAGCGCCTGTGCCGGGAACATGTGACCCCCGGTGCCGCCCGCCGCAATCAGAAGATAAGGTGCTGTCATCAACCTCGTCCGCGCAGTATGTCGCCCAGTTCGCCCTGTGGCCGGGTGCGGGTAAAGGCCAGCAACATGCCAACCGCAATTCCACCCGCAATCAGCGAGGAACCACCATAGCTGACGAACGGCAATGTCATGCCCTTGGCGGGCAGCAGACGCACGGCCACCCCCATGTTGATCATCGCCTGAACGCCGAACATGCAGGCCAGACCTGTCCCTGCCAGACGGATGAACATGTCGCGCTCGCGCATCAGCCGCAGCAACGAGCGCACGACGATCAGCGCATAAAGCGCGATGATGATCAGGACCAGAACCAAGCCATATTCCTCGGCTGCGACGGCGATGATGAAATCCGTATGCGCATCGGGCAGCGACCATTTCACCTGCCCCTCGCCCACGCCAACGCCGAACAGCCCGCCCTCGCGGATGGCATTGGTGGCATAGCCCAGCTGAGTGGTCGGATCGACCTCTTGGTTCAGGAACCCGTCAATGCGGCGGGCAAAATGTTCGGAATTCGAATAGGCCAGCATCCCGCCCAGCACCACGGCCCCCGCCATGCCCACCAGCAGCAGCATCGGCGCACCGGCCACGAAATACATCACGCCCCAGCCAAACAGGATCAGGCACGCCTGCCCGAAATCCGGTTGCAACACCAGCATCGCCACAATCGCCATGCACAGCGCAAAAGACCACAACCGCCCCGGAGGGCCGTTGATCTCTTGCGACGCGGCCAGCAACCATGCGGCGACGACGATGAAACCGGGTTTCAAAAACTCGGATGGTTGCAGCGAGGCAAAGCCCAGCGAATACCAGCGCACCGCGCCCTTGCCGAAATCGGTGCCGAAAACCGGCAGAAAGGCCAGCGCGACAAACGCGCCCAGAAAGCCCAGCACTGCCAAGCGGCGCACCAGCGTCGGCGACATCATCGAGGTCAGCAGCATCGCAATCAGCGCCAGCCCGCCAAACAGCGCCTGCCGTTCGACATAATGAAACGGATCGAATCCGTTGCGCCCTGCCAGCGGCGGCGACGAGGCCAGCCCCAGCAACAAGCCGATGACAAACAGGATCAGAACGCAGGACATGGTCCAGCGATCAATCGTGCGCCACCACTTTGGAAGAATCGGTTCCCCGCGCGTGTCCCGGACCGCGCCATACACCATCTCAGTCATGAGATACCGCCACTCTCTGCCTCGTTCACGTCCCGTTTTCGGGATCTGATTGAGAGTCTATCCCGGTTTTTGCCTTTGGGCCAGTAAAATGAGGGGTTTGAGCAAAAACAAACCGCCGTCAGCAAAGTCCCACCGGGACGGGGGTTTGCGGAATGATGTTCGCCTAAATCTGACTACTCAACTTCTTCAACCGGTGCACCGGACTTGGCCCAAGCGGTAAACCCACCTTCGATATGAACAACCGGCTTTAGCCCCATCTCCATCGCGATTTTGACACTAAGCGCCGACCGCCACGCGCTGGCGCAATAGAACACGTAGGTCTTGTCCTGATCAAAGACGTCCTTGTGATATGGGCTTTCGGGGTCGATCCAAAACTCGAGCATCCCTCTGGGGCATGAGAATGCTCCGGGGATCTTGCCAGACCGTTTTAATTCGCGAAAGTCGCGCAAGTCGATCAGAACGTGGTCGTCACTGTCTAGCATGGCTTGGGCCTGCTCAACCGAAACCGACGAAACAACGGCATTCGCTTCGGCCAGCAGTGCCTTGATTCCCTTTGTTATTGTCTGGGGCATATTGGACCTTTCCTGAATACGTCACGCATCGGTGCAGAGAATACCCGACAGCTCATAGCATCAAAGAAAGGGCCGCGACAAACATGGCATGCACCAAGTCCCCCTTGCCATCCCAGGTAATCCGCGCCATGCGCAACACATGGACTTTGACACGATCATCCTTGGTGCCGGGGCAGCCGGTATGATGTGCGCCGCCCATTGCGGTGGGCGCGTATTAGCGATCGACCATGCGAAGGCCGCGGGTGAGAAAATCCGTATCTCGGGCGGCGGGCGCTGCAACTTTACGAACATGTACGCAGGTCCTGGCAACTTCCTGTCGCAGAACCCGCATTTTTGCAAATCCGCATTGGCCCGGTACACCCAGTGGGATTTCATCGATCTGGTCGGGCGGCACATGATTTCGTGGCACGAGAAAACGCTAGGGCAGTTGTTCTGCGACGGTTCCTCAAAACAGATCATTCAGATGCTGATGGATGAGATGGCGAATGCAGGGGCCGAATTGTGGGTCCGGGCCGAGTTGAGGGACCTTCGCAAGACGGAAAGCGGGTTCGCCCTTGACGTCGATCGCGAAGGACAGCGCGTTTCCCTGACCTGCGCCAATCTGGTGCTGGCCACGGGCGGCAAGTCGATCCCCAAAATGGGTGCGACCGGGCTGGCCTATGACATCGCGCGACAATTCGGGTTGGGCATTACTGATACAAGGGCGGCGCTGGTGCCATTCACGTTTTCGGACGCAAAATTCAAAGAGCTTTCAGGCGTTTCCCTGCCTGCCCGACTGTCGAACACGCGCACCAGCTTTGACGAAGCGCTGCTGTTCACCCATCGCGGCCTCAGCGGACCGTCTGTCCTGCAACTGTCCTCTTACTGGCGCGAGGGCGAAGACATCAGCGTCAATCTGATCCCTGATCTCGCTCTGTTTGACGTGCTGCGCGATCAGCGGCAGGCCGGAGGGCGCAAAGCTCTGACCACCGAACTGGCCCGACACCTGCCCAGTCGTCTGGTGGAATTCCTCAGCCGCATCATCCCCATGCAAGGCAATCTGGCCGACCAATCCGATGCCGCTCTGATTGAACTGGTCAAAGCCCTATCAAACTGGCAACTGACCCCATCTGGCACCGAGGGCTACCGCACCGCCGAGGTCACGTTGGGTGGGATCGACACCGACGACCTTTCGTCCAGAACGATGGAGGCCAGGGATGTCCCCGGCCTCTATGCGATTGGCGAAGCAGTGGATGTCACAGGCTGGCTGGGCGGATACAACTTCCAGTGGGCGTGGTCATCGGGCCACGCCGCCGGAACTGCGATCGCGGACCGTTAACCTACGACGTTATACCCACGTCCGCGCATACAGTTGCGCACGATCACTTCCTGATTTTGAGTATTATTAATCGCGCTCGCACCCGCACCTACCAGCGCACCCGCTACGGCGGCACGTCCTAGATCGCTGGCGCTGTCGTCAATGATCGCCTTGGTGCCGGCAGCACCCGCCGCGCCGATGGCAGCAGCGCCAGCCGTCCGGCTATCCACTGTCGGCTGAGACCGTGCAAGCGCCTGACACTGGGCCAGATCCGCGTTGTAGTTTGGCCCAACCGGTCCATCGACGACCGGCTGGTAATTGGCACCGACATTGGAGCAGGCTCCAACCACCAAAATAGCGGGCAGGATCAAAGAGAATTTACGGTATGGCATAATCATAACCTCACGTTGAATTTGAAGGCAGGCAAAACCAATAATCTTGGCGCGTCAAGCTGATAGCAACTCAGCTTCGCTCAACCGGCGATCAATTGCAAACCTCTATTCTGACAGCCTCTGCCGAACCTGCGCCTCAAAGTCTTCTCCGCGTCGCTCGAAACTGTCGTATTGGTCGAAACTAGCCGCCGCTGGGGCCAATAGCACAGTTTCACCCGGCTGGGCGTCCGACATGGCCTGCGCTACGGCCTCGGCCATCGTCGTGCAAACCAGCGTTTCCGCGTCAAGCTGCATGGCAAACCCGGCCGCCTCGCGCCCGATCACATAGGCTTTGATGACTCTGTCCGATGCTGCGTTCAATGCCGACAATCCGCCCTCTTTCTCTAGCCCACCGCAAATCCAGCGGATTTTTCCAAATGCGTTCAGCGCCTTCAGAGCACTGTCCACGTTGGTGGCCTTGGAGTCGTTCACAAAAGTAACGCCATCTGCTTCGGCGATGATCTGGCTGCGGTGCGGCAGGCCGGGATAGCTGTGCAGTGCGTCCTCGATCACGCGGGGGGCTAAGCCCAACGCACGACAGGCTGCGTATGCCGCACATGCGTTCTGGTGGTTATGGGAACCGGGCAGTCCCTTGATCCCACGCATGTCAATCGACCCGGCCTGCCGACCTTTGCGATATTCCGACAAAAACCCCTTGCGCGCGAAGACCTGCCATCCGGGGCCCGTCAATTTGCGTGCGACCGATACGCGGATCACCCGGTCGTCAGAGGGCCCCTCGGCAAGCTGACCGGCCAAAAACGCTCCTTCTTTTTCGTCGATGCCGATCACAGCGCGGTCTGGTCCGCCTTCGGCAAACAACCGGCGCTTGGCCGCAAAATACCCGCCCATCCCGCCGTGGCGATCTAGATGATCCGGTGAAAGATTGGTGAACACCGCTACATCCGGCGTCAAAGCGCGGGCAAGTTCTGTCTGATAGCTGCTCAGTTCCAGCACCACGACAGAGCCATCCCCGCCCGGCTCAATATCCAGAACACCCCGCCCGATGTTCCCCGCCAACTGAGCCTCTCGCCCCGCTTCGGTAAGGATATGATGGATCAAAGCGGCCGTGGTCGATTTACCGTTCGACCCCGTAACCGCAATCACGCGCGGAGGCATATCGTAGTTGTTCCATTCCGCACCCGCGAAAGAGCGGAAGAACAGCCCGATGTCGTTGTCTACCGGCACGCCCGCATCCAATGCAGCGGCCACCACAGGGTTCGGGTCAGGATAAAGATGCGGAATACCCGGCGAGACGATCAGCGTGGCGATGTCGTCAAACGCGCCATGGCGCAAAAGGTCGGCGCAGGCAAAACCTTCGCCTTCCACCGTCTCGCGGGCCGCTGGGTTGTCATCCCAACAGACCGGCTCTGCGCCGCCAGCCCTTAATGCGCGTGCGGCGGCCAGCCCTGACCGACCAAGTCCCAGAACCGCAACTTTATGTCCTGAAAACCCTTTGACCGGGATCATGCTGCCCACCCTTTTTTGACTTTGGCTTGGGCGCCACCCTGCGCAGAAGACCCCCTCATTGGCAAGGGGATAGACAGGCTCGCGCGCCAGCGCGAGCCGGGCCCAACAGGTGGCAGGTGGACCGAAGGTCCGCCGAACCTGGCGGGAGGGCTACCGGACCTTCAGCGTCGCTAGACCAATCATCGCCAGGATCAGGGAAATGATCCAGAACCGGATCACGATCGTCGGTTCCGCCCACCCCTTTTTCTCATAGTGATGGTGGATCGGCGCCATCAGGAATACGCGGCGACCGGTGCGTTTGAAGTACAGGACCTGAATGATCACGCTCAGTGCCTCGACGACGAACAGACCGCCGACAACGGCCAGTACCAATTCGTGCTTGGTGGCAACTGCGATTGCACCCAGCGCGCCCCCTAAGGCCAGTGACCCGGTATCACCCATGAACACGGCGGCAGGCGGCGCATTATACCAAAGAAACCCAAGCCCTGCGCCGAAAAGCGCCGAGGTAAAGATAAAGATTTCACCCGTTCCCGGCACATAGTGCACGTCCAGATATTCGGTAAAGTCGACCCGGCCTACCGCATACGCGATGATCCCCAGCGTCGATGCCGCGATCATTGCAGGCATGATCGCAAGCCCGTCCAACCCGTCGGTCAGGTTCACGGCATTCGCCGCACCCACAATCACGATAATCGAGAACGGAATGTAGAATATCCCCAGATTGACCAGCGTGTCCTTGAAAACCGGCACGGCAAGCTGGTTCTGCAAAGCCTCGGGATGGTGCAAAGTCGCCCATAGCGAAGCCAGAACCGCAATAATGATCCCCAGAGCAAGCCTCATTTTACCCGAAACGCCCTTAGTGTTCTGCTTGGACACCTTGGCGTAATCGTCGGCAAAACCAATGGCTGCGTAAGCCAAAGTTACGAACAGCACCATCCAGACATAGGGGTTGTCCCACCGCGCCCAGACCAGAGTAGACGTCACAAGCGCCCCGACTATCAGCAGGCCGCCCATGGTTGGCGTTCCGGCCTTTGAGAAATGCCCCTCGGGACCGTCATCCCGGATCGGCTGACCCTTGCCCTGCTTGCGGCGCAACACATTGATCAGCGGTTTTCCAAACAGGAACCCAAAGATCAACGCAGTCATAAAGGCCCCACCTGCACGGAACGTGATGTACCGAAAGAGGTTAAAGAAATCCCCCCCGTCCGACAGGCCGGTCAACCAATAAAGCATCTTAAAACCTTTCTCGTGCGGCGATCATGGGTCAGGCGCGCTCCCTTGCCCCACTTTCCGCAAACCGTCAACAATCTGCGCCAAAGCCATGCTCAGAGAGCCTTTGGCCAATACGGTATCACCGGCTCGGATCAGCTCTGGCAAACGCGCGACCATTTCAGTGCTGGTTTCAAACCAGAGGCCGCGTTTTTCGTCCGGCAAAGCGTCGTGAAGCGTCTTCATCAGTGGGCCGATACAATGAACACGATCAACACGTTGCATGGCATCCACGTGGGCCATATTGGCGTGCATTTCGGCTTCTTGTGCGCCCAACTCTTTCATATCGCCCAAGAACGCGATCCTACGGTCACCCTGCGACGCGGCCAGCACATCCAGCGCGGCCTCCATCGAGGTCGGGTTGGCGTTATAACTGTCGTCCAGCAATTCGACCTGACCGCCCGCAATCAGCGCAATCTGCTCTCGCACCCCGCGCCCCTTGACCGGAGACCACCGGGCCAACCCAGTAATCGCGTCGTCCAGTTCAACGCCCATCTCTACACAGGCGGCCAATGCCCCCAGCGCGTTCATCGCAAAATGCGTGCCGGCAGATTGTACGTCAAACTTGAATGGGACATCGCCCACGGTCGCCGACGCATGTACCGAATCCGAGGCCTGCGTGACATCTTTCAGCACATAATCCACAGCGGATCGCCCGAACTCTACGACCCCAGCCCCGTTTTCCATTGCACACTCGCGTAGAATTTCTGCGTGTTCCACATCCGCGTTGACGATCGCCGCGCCACCTTTGGTCAGACCTTCGAAAATCGCAGCCTTTTCATGGGCGATTCCGGCAACGGACTCGAACGCCTCTAGGTGGACAGCCGCCACGGTCGTTACCAATGCCACGTGCGGGCGGGCCTGCCGCGCCAAGGGCGCGATCTCTCCGGGGTGGTTCATGCCAATCTCGATTACCGCGTAGTCGGTGTCGCGCGGCATCCGGGCCAATGTCAGAGGAACACCCCAATGATTGTTGTAGCTGGCAACGCTGGCATGTGTTTTTCCCTGCGCTTCCAAGATAGTAGACAGCATTTCCTTGGTCGAGGTTTTCCCGACGCTGCCCGTAACGCCCATCACCCGCGCATCCGTGCGCGCACGCGCGGCCTGCCCCAGCGCCTCCAACCCTGCCTGAACGTCGTCCACGATCAGCAGCGGCGCATCTTCGGGCACACCTTCGGGCACACGGGACACAAGCGCTGCACCTGCCCCTTTTTCCAATGCCTGCGCAACGAACTCATGCCCGTCGCGCGCCGCTGTCAACGCTACGAAAAGATCGCCGGGCTGCAGCGTTCGCGTGTCAATGGACACGCCGTTTGCTGTCCAATCCGCTGTAGCACGCCCACCGGTTGCTTCGGCGGCTTCGGATGCGGTCCACAAAGTCATGCGACCCTCCCGTCAAGTGCGGCGACGCTTATGCTGGCCTGTTCTACATCGTCAAATGGCAGCACCTGATCGCCAACAATCTGGCCTGTTTCATGCCCTTTGCCTGCAATCAGCAGCGCGTCGCCGGGTTGCAAGGCATCGACACCGCGGAGAATGGCCTCGGCCCTGTCTCCGACTTCGGTTGCACCCGGTGCCCCTTGCATCACGGCCTCGCGGATCACTGCGGGGTCTTCGCTGCGCGGGTTGTCATCCGTTACAAATACCACATCGGCGTTGTTCGCCGCGGCCTTGCCCATCAAAGGGCGCTTTCCCGCATCCCGATCGCCACCCGCGCCAACGATTGCAATCAGCCGACCCATGACATGCGGGCGCATCGCCTTGAGCGCAGTCGCAACCGCATCCGGCGTGTGGGCGTAGTCCACGAACACCGCCGCCCCATTCTCTCGCGTTGCAGCCAGTTGCATTCGTCCACGCACGGTTGTCAGGTGCGGCAAGGTTTCAAAAACGCGCTCGGGATCATCTCCGCCCGCGATCACAAGCCCGCAGGCCAAAAGGACATTCTCGGCCTGAAATCCCCCAATCAGGTTCAGGCGCGTTTGAAAGACCTTTCCTTTCCACGAAAAGCGCAGGTCCTGACCCGTGGCATCGAAACGCTGGTTCATCAGACACAGGTCTGCATCACCCAAACCAACGGTCAGCACATCCTGCCCCCGGTCTTCGGCGATCTTGCGGACTTGCAGCCCTTTGGGGTCGCTCATGTTGATAACGACGGTTCCGTCCTGCGGCAGAACGCGATCGAACAGACCGGCCTTGGCCGCAAAATAGGCCTCAAACGTTTCGTGGTAGTCCAGATGGTCCTGCGTGAAGTTTGAAAAGCCCGCCGCAGTCAGGTTCACCCCGTCCAGGCGCCGTTGTTCCAAACCGTGCGACGACGCCTCCATCGCGGCATGGGTCACACCGTTTTCTGCCGCTTCTGCGAGACAACGGTGCAGGGTTATAGGCTCTGGCGTGGTATGGGCCAGAGGCGCGGTCCAGGCACCTTCGACACCGGTTGTGCCAAGATTGACCGCGGCGTGGCCCAGCTCCATCCAGATCTGACGTACAAAGGTCGCGACCGACGTCTTGCCGTTTGTCCCGGTCACGGCAACGATAGTCTGCGGTTGAGAGCCAAACCAAAGCGCCGCACATCCCGCCAGCGCCTGACGAGGGTCTTCAACGACGACCAGCGCCGCATCCGAGCCCGACAACTCATCCGCCGCGATCACAGCGCCCTCGGCATCCGTCAGGATGGCCGCAGCGCCCATCCGCAGGGCGAACTGGATAAACTCGCCCCCGTGAACCCGCGTTCCGGGAAGGGCTGCGAACAAGTAGCCGTCCTTGACCTCTCGACTATCGACGGCCAACCCGGTTATTTCCGGGTTTGCGCCACCTCGGGCGGTCAGGGCCAGTTGGCTGAGTTTCTTTGTCCTTGTGCCCATCGCCCACCTCTTGCCGGACAGTCTAATTTGAGGTCAGCGTTATAGCAGCGCGCGCCTCAGGCTCAAGCCGGGGACGCAAGCCCAGCAAGGGCGCGACACGACCAATCAATTCGGCCGCCACGGGCACCGCTGTCCAGCCCGCCGTCCGGCGCTTTTCGCCGTAGGCAACGATGGACGGCTCGTCCAGCGTGACGATCAGAACGTATTTGGGATCATAGGCCGGAAAGATCGTCGCGAACGTCGCGATGACCTTGTCGTCATAGTAACCGCCGCGTGGCTTCGGCTTGTCGGCTGTGCCGGTTTTACCTGCGACATCATACCCCGCCACGTCCCCGAAACTGGCCGTCCCGTCCGTGACCACCTTGCGCAACATCTTTTGCGCCTGAAGCGCGGCACCATGTGACAGCACACGGGGACCATACTGAGGGCCGTTCTTACGCAACACCGTTGGACTGACGTAGTGCCCGCCATTGGCGATCGCCGCGTAACCGGCTGCCAGATGCATTGGGCTGGTCGACAGCCCATGACCATAGGAAATGGTAACGGTACTCAGCTCGCCCCACTTCTTGGGCTTGAGGGGCTCGCCACCCGCGGCTTCGACAATCTCAAACGGTGTGGGTTCGAACATGCCGAGCGCGCGCAAGAACTCCTTTTGACGCTGCGCGCCGATCTGCAACGCCAGCCGCCCGGTCCCCCGGTTCGAGCTGTGAACAATCACATCCGCGACGCTGATCTTGCCATAGTTCTTGCCGTTGAACTCACCAATTGGAAAGCGTCCGATCCGCATAGGCCCAGACGTGTCGATGATTGTCTCAGAATTCACCAGCCCCAGTTGCACCGCCTGCGCGGCCGTGAAGATCTTGAAAACCGATCCCAGCTCGTACACGCCCTGCACATAGCGGTTGAACAAGGGGCTGTCAGACGGATCAAACCCCGAGGTCGGCGGGCGCGGACGGTCGTTTGGGTCAAATGACGGCAACGACGCCGCCGAGATCACTTCACCCGTATGCGCGTTCATCAAAACGGCCGAGGCACCCTTGGCGTTCATGATATTCATGCCGCCATACAGAACCTGCTCGACCGCAGCCTGAATGGTCAGGTCCAATGACAGTTGCAGCGGCTTGTTCCCATTGGCCGGGTTGCGCAGATAGTCATCAAACTGTTTCTCGACCCCGGCAACACCGATCACCTCGGCTGCGCTGACGCCTTCACGCCCGAATCCCGATCCGCCAAGAATATGCGCGGCCAGCTTGCCGTTAGGGTACAGCCGCATCTCACGCGGGCCGAACAGGATGCCGGGATCACCGATGTCGTGAACGGCTTGTTTCTGTTCCGGCGAGATACGCTTTTTGATCCACAGGAACTTGCGGTCGCCGGTGAAATCCTTGACCAGACGTTCTTTTTCCAGATCAGGGAAAATCGCGACCAACTGATCAGCGACGGCCACCGGGTCGATCATCAGGGGCGGCTGGGCATAGACCGAATAGGTGTCCAGATTGGTTGCCAGAATACGCCCCTCGCGGTCGACGATATTGGCCCGCTGCATGGCAATCGCGGCACCGGGGGCGCTGGCCAGCGGCTCTTGCGCCTCGGATGTTGCCAGCATCCCCATGCGAAACCCAACCACTGCAAAGGCACAGAAAAAGAACAGGCCAAGCACCAGAAGCCGCCCTTCTGCACGGGCGCGGGCGTGATCCTTCATGTCTTCGTGGCGCTTCCTGATATTTTCACGTTCGATGGCCTTGGGGTTTTCCCCCCGCGCGCGTGCATCAAGGATACGGGCCAGAGGTCGGAGGGGCGTGCGCGTCATGGGATCTGCACCTCGCCCAAAGCCTGAATGTTAGTCAGCGACTGCAGCTCAAACGGGTCTACGATCGGCAAGTCAGGGTCTTCTGCATATGCAATCTGGTCAGCGCGCCCGAACTGCTCGGCACGAAGGGGTAGCAAACCCAGACGTTCAAAATTCAGATCGGCCAGTTCGCGCAGTCGATCAGGGCGATTAAGATACGCCCATTCCGCGTTCAAAACCGCAAGCCGGACCTGAGCCACGCCAATCTCGCGCTGCAACTTCTGCGTTTCCTTAACGACCTGCTGGGTGCGATAGTTCTCTTGATACGCCCAAAGCGCCAATCCGAACACGGCCAAGGCAGTCAACGCATACAAAACACTTTTCATTTTGCCCTTCCCCCAGGTTGCGGCATCCCAATGGCGCGGGCATCAATTTCCCCCGCCGGTGCCTCGGTCCGCACAGCGACACGCAGCTTGGCCGAGCGCGCGCGCGGATTTTCCTGTAATTCCTGTTCATCCGGTCCAACAGCCTTGCGCGTCTTAAGCGTAAACTGAGGCTGGTCCTGCTCCACCTCAGGCGCATAGCGGTTTGCACGCCCGGTCTTGCCAGCACGCGACTGAAAGAACCGTTTGACCATGCGGTCCTCGATAGAATGGAATGTAACAACGGCCAGTTGCCCGCCCAGCTTCAAAGCACGTTCCGCAGCCATAAGCCCTTGGAAAAGCTCTTCATATTCCGCGTTCACCGCGATCCGCAGGCCCTGAAAGCTGCGTGTCGCCGGATGCGATTGACCCGGCTTCGAACGCGGGAGGCAGGATTCGATAATCTCAGCTAGCCGCAGTGTTGTGGTAATCGGTGCCTCGGCCCGCGCCTTCACAATCGCCTTGGCAATCCGGCGGCTAGCGCGTTCCTCGCCAAAATGGAAAAGGATGTCGGCCAGTTGCGCCTCGGTCGCTGTGTTGACCAAATCGGCAGCACTCTCGCCTTCCTGACTCATCCGCATATCCAGCGGACCGTCTTTCATGAAGGAAAAACCACGCTCCGCCTGATCCAACTGCATGGACGAGACCCCAAGGTCCAACACCACCCCATCCAGATTCTGTGCGTATTCATCCATGCGAGAGAACACACCCTGCTGCATCACCAGTCGGTCACCGTATCCACCCACCCAATCAGCGGCCATCTCAAATGCCAGCGGATCACGGTCCACACCGATAACCTTCTCGGCCCCGGCTTCCAGCAAGCCGCGCGTGTACCCTCCCGCTCCAAAGGTGCCGTCGAGCCAGGTGCCCGAGACAGGCGCCACGGTCGCAAGCAACGGACGCAGAAGGACAGGGATGTGGGGTTTTTCGGTGGGGGTTTCAGCGCCGGCCATGCCGTTACGCATCCCCGGTGCCGTCTAGGAACTCCAGAGGGTCAAAGTCCCCTGGCTGTTCGTCCAACCATTCTTCGGCCGAAGCCAGTTCTTCCGATTCATATGTTTCGGGCTTCCAAATCTGGAACGTGTCCCCGGCGGCAATAAAGAACGCCTCGCCCTCAAGTCCGATCTTGTTGCGCAACTTAGCAGGCAACACCAGACGACCTGTCTCATCCACCGTGGTCGGGAAAGACTGACCGTGGAACATGCGTTGCAGCAGTTTCCGCTGCATCGAACCACGCGGCAGCGCGTCGATCTTGTCATCAACCTCGTCGATCGCCCGCATCGTATAGCATTCAAGAAACTTCCGGCGGTGATCGCCGTAGACAATAACAAGCTCTGGATTATCGCCGGGCTGCCAATTGGGGTCACAGGATTCAAGCACACGGCGAAAAGAGGCCGGGATCGAGACCCTGCCCTTCGTGTCCACCTTATGGTGGCTTTCACCTCTAAACCTGCGCGCCAAGACGACTGTCCCTTTCGCTTGCGCCCCACCTAAAATTCACGTTCCCCCCGGATGAAAAACGGCGGGTTGATCTGCTGCCACTGATCAACCCGCCGCATTGACCCGCTGAGCGGGAAGTCCAGCTGCGCGCGCCACCTGGGGGGATGTCTGCTCGCCCGCGCGCCGGATCTCTTGAGTGATGAAAGCGAGATGCCTGTATGAAACCTGAATTTTATTGGTTCGGGGTCGTTTGGTGCCCCATGTGCCTCGTCCTCATCGGATGCATAAGGGATGACATGGGAATTCATGGAAATCAATAGGAATATTCGCCCACTCATGACTGAAGACCCATCCTAATAAGGCCGCAACCAAAAGGAAAGACCACTAATTGCACCACAAATTGTCTGTTTGCAGAAAATATACACCATATATAGTTGAGTTCACGCTGACCCAATTTATCCCATGATTTCCCAAAAATTTTTAAATTTTTGTGATTCCCAGCCCAACCACACGGCAACACCGCACAAAATTAGTCGAATCACCCAGCCTCAGTCATGGCTGCACCACCTAAATTCAACTGCAGCCCACGGCGCGGCCCACGAATTCCCATAGCTCTAAATTTCTCGCAGCCCGCGCCTCAACTCTCAAGACGGGATTTACAATATGCACAAATTTCGGAATATGCCGCCCATTCAAGGGGCAAACCCATGCACCCTGAAATCGCGCCGAGGCGATGCCCCTCATGCGCAAGCGGCCAAAAGTCATATTTTAAAGGCACTTTCACCGCAAGGTTTACAACTTGTTGATATCCATGCGTTTGCTGCATAGCAGCAATGACTACGTAGGCTATTGTGCAGGCGCAGCATTTGCCTATTTTTGTAACCAAGCAAGCGCTGGAACACTCCGGCGACAACATACAAACCGGGTTACGCACATGGCTGTAGCAACACATCATACTGCGCTGAAGAACGCGCCCGCAACCGGCTTGGCTTCGTTGATCGAGGCCGCAAAGGCCCGGTACGCGCGTCACCGCGTCTATCGTCAGACCGTAAATGAACTGTCTGAACTTTCGAACCGCGAACTGACCGATCTGGGCCTGCACCGCTCGATGATCCGCCGGCTGGCACTTCAGGCCGCAGAAGAATTCGCCGCGCGTTAATCGCGGCACGACATAACCGAGATCAGGTCCTTCCTCCTCCCTTTAGGACCTGTATTACAGCAGCGGCATCTCTCCTCCTCCCTGATGCCGCTGCACTAAATACCGGCCCAACCTGCCGGAAACCGACACACCGGGTACTCCTCCTCCCTTTCCCGGTGTTGAAAGCGCGCGGCGACGTCTCTCCTCCTCCCTGACGTCGCCGCGTCTTACAGATACCGGGATCAGACCCGGAGACGGATACATCGGGGCTCTCCTCCTCCCTGCCCTGATGTTGAAAGAGCGCGACGACACCTCTCCTCCTCCCTGGTGTCGTCGCGACTTACACATACCGGGATCAAACCCGGGTTCGGATACATCGGGACTCTCCTCCTCCCTGTCTCGATGTTGCAAAGAACGGCGGTTTCCTCTCCTCCTCCCTGGAAACCGCCGTTTTTCTTTGCCCAAAAACAAAAAAGGGGACGCAAACGCCCCCTGCTTCTTCTGTTCAAAATACTTCGGAGCGCGAGGCAGAGCCTCGCAAAAACTCAGAACGGCACGTCATCCTTGGCAGATAAGAAACGCGAGACGACCTTCTTCACCCCGGCCTTGTCGAAATCGACTTCGACCTTGTCACCCTCAATTCCGATCACCGCGCCATAGCCGAACTTCTGGTGAAACACCCGTTCACCCAAGGTGAAACTGGCCACCGCTGTCGCATCAATCACAGTGTTCCGGCTTTCGCGGGGCTGAGACGTCCCATATTGCCCCTGACGCGCCTGCATCCTTTTCCAGCCCGGGGAATTATAGACATTCGCTTCGGCTGCTCGGCTTTCGATGCTGGCCGTAACCTGCCCCCCACCGTAAAGACCCGGAGGCGTCAGAACTTCCACGTGATCTTCCGGCAATTCATCAATGAATCGCGAAGGCATGGAGTTCTGCCATTGCCCGAACACCCGCCGATTTGCAGCAAAGGAAATCGTGCAAACTTCTTCGGCGCGGGTAATTCCCACATAGGCCAAGCGCCGCTCTTCCTCGAGCCCCTTGATACCGGATTCGTCCATTGACCGCTGTGACGGGAACAAGCCATCCTCCCAGCCCGGCAGGAACACGGCTGGAAACTCCAACCCCTTGGCCGCATGCAGCGTCATGATCGAGACCTTGGCGCCGTCGCTGTCCTGCTCGTTATCCATAACCAGACTGACATGTTCCAAGAATCCTTGCAGATTCTCGAAATTGTCCAACTGATTGACCAGTTCCTTGAGGTTTTCCAACCGCCCCGGTGCCTCGGGCGTCTTTTCATTCTGCCAATGGGCCGTATAGCCGGATTCATCCAGAATGATCTGCGCCAGTTCGATATGCGATACTTCAGGCTCACCAAAACGAAGGGGTGCGCCGTTGTCGATGACCGTATCATCCTCGACCTCAATCCTCGGGCCGCGCGTCATCGCGTTCCAGCGCGCCAGCCCCTCGATTAACTCGCGCAGCGCCTTGCCACCTTTACCCTTAATTAGCCCATTGTCGACCGCAATCCGCGCGCCATCGACCAGCGAAACACCGTGTTCACGCGCGGTCATTTGGATCGTCTGCTGCGCCTTGTCGCCCAAACCTCGTTTCGGCGTGTTCACAATTCGCTCAAACGCCAGATCGTCGCCGGGGCTGACCACCAGCCGGAAATAGGCCATGGCATCGCGAATCTCCATCCGCTCATAGAACCGAGGGCCACCGATCACCTTATAGGGCAGGCCAATGGTCAGAAACCGATCCTCGAAGGCGCGCATCTGGTGCGAGGCACGGACAAGGATGGCGATCTCATCCAGATTCATAGGACGAATTCCGCGCGTTCCACCCTGCAAGGCGTCGATTTCCTCACCGATCCAACGGGCCTCTTCCTCGCCATCCCAGTGGCCGATCAGATTGACCTTGTGGCCGTCTTCGGCATCCGTCCACAGCTCTTTACCCAGACGGTTTTCATTGCCGCGAATGACGTTCGAAGCTGCGGCCAGAATATGCGGGGTCGAGCGGTAATTCTGTTCCAGCCGCACCACGAACGCGCCTGGGAAATCCTTTTCGAACCGAAGGATGTTGCCCACCTCGGCCCCGCGCCAGCCATAGATCGACTGGTCATCATCGCCCACGCAACAGATATTCTTATGCGCCCCGGCCAACAGCCGCAGCCACAGGTATTGGGCGACGTTGGTATCCTGATACTCGTCCACCAGAATGTACCGGAACCAGCGTTGATATTGCTCAAGAACATCCGCGTGGGTCTGAAAAATCGTGACCATGTGCAACAGGAGGTCACCGAAATCGACCGCGTTCAGCTCGCGTAGGCGGGTTTGGTATTGGGCATACAGCGCAATACCTTTGTTGTTATACGCCCCCGCATCTGCAGCGGGCACCTTATCGGGTGTCAGAGCACGGTTCTTCCAATCGTCGATAATCCCCGCCAGCATTCGCGCGGGCCAGCGTTTGTCATCAATATTGGCCGCTTGGATTAGTTGCTTGAGCAGCCGTAGCTGATCATCCGTATCCAGAATGGTGAAATTCGATTTCAGATCGACCAGTTCCGCGTGACGGCGCAGCAGCTTGACGCAGATCGAGTGAAACGTCCCCAGCCACGGCATCCCCTCGGCGGGTTGTCCTAGCAGGCGGCCCACACGTTCTTTCATCTCGCGCGCGGCCTTATTGGTGAAAGTGACCGACAAAATTTCGTTGGGTCGCGCGCGTCCAGTACTGAGCAGATGGGCTATCCGCGCCGTCAGCGCCTTGGTTTTACCTGTCCCGGCACCAGCCAACATCAGCACAGGACCATCCAACCGCTCGACAGCTTCACGCTGCGCTGGATTCAATTCGTCCAGATAAGGCATAGGCCGCGCGGCCATGGCCCGCGCAGACAGCGATGCGCCTTCGAAGGCGTCCATTTCGTCGAAACTGCTCATATCCTCAAACTACGCTGGTTACGCCGCGAGGGAAAGAGTTTGTTCACGCCTTGTTCACAAGACATTCCGCATTGACTTCACACCAATTCTACTCGGATTGGTATGGTGGTCCGACAGAACATTGGCCTTCTTTCAACGCTTGTGTCCGATGTTTACCGTCAGATTTACGGGTGCCAGAAAGTGAAACCAAACGCGCCAAAAGGGTAATGTCCTTGCCGAATCGCGCCTTAGGTCTGATCAATCCATATGGACCTACACAGCAGCTATCCCGGAATTGCCGACCTAAAACGCCGCGCCCAACGCAGGATACCACATTTCGTGTGGGAGTATCTGGATAGCGGAACCGGGTCCGAGGCAACTTTGCAACGCAACAGGGTCTCACTGGATCGCATGGGGTTTCTGCCGTCGATCCTGCATGGCCCGTTGGAGTTTGACACACAGCGTCGATTTTTGGGTCAAACCTATCCATTGCCGTTTGGAGTCGCACCGATCGGCATGGCGGGGTTGATCTGGCCCGACGCCGAGGGGTTGTTAGCCCGGGCGGCAGCGACGGCTGGCCTGCCCTTTACCCTGTCAAACGTCGCCACGCAAAGCCCCGAGGATGTGGCCCCTCATCTGGGACAGAATGCGTGGTTTCAGCTTTACCCGCCAAAAGACCCCGACATTCGCCGGGACTTGCTGGATCGAGTAAAACAGGCGGGATTTTCGACACTGGTAATGACTGCTGATGTTCCCGTTGCGTCACGACGCGAACGCCAGACGCGGTCTGGCCTGACCAACCCACCTAAACTGACCCCGCGCTTGCTGATGCAGATTGCGCAGCGTCCGGCATGGGCAATGGCAATGGCACGTAGTGGCCCGCCAAGGATGCGGACACTGGACAAATACACCGACAACTCCAGCAACCTGCCCCCGACGGCGCATGTCGGGTATCTGCTCAGAACATCGCCGGATATGGAGTATGTGCACTGGCTGCGCGATGCATGGGATGGCAATCTGATCGTCAAAGGCGTGATGCGGGCCGAGGACGCAGAGCCCCTCAAGAAGGCCGGCGTTGACGCGATCTGGATTTCGAATCACGGGGGGCGGCAGTTTGATGGAGCACCATCCAGTATTGAGGCCCTGCCAGCGATCCGGGCGGCGACCGACCTTCCCCTTATCTTCGACAGCGGGGTTGAAAGCGGGCTGGACATACTGCGTGCGCTGGCACTTGGGGCTGATTTTGTCATGCTGGGCCGTGGCTTCATGTACGGTTTGGCCGCATTAGGTCAGAATGGACCAGCGCATGTGATCGACATTTTGCGGCAGGATCTACAGGCGAATATGGGCCAACTGGGCGCCGAAAATCTGGGGCAGATCCCACCTAGCCTAACACTGGATTGATGCCGCAGCGCAGCGCGTGTAATAAGATAGCGCTAACAGAAGGCGTTTGCGAGCGTTAACATGCCGGTTCTACCCAGAACGACTGATATACGTGCGCGTATTGTCCGCCTATCAACACGGCCAAAGAAGTAGGACCGGGAACTGACATGACCGACTTTAACAAGATCCTGATCGCCAATCGCGGCGAGATTGCCATTCGCGTGATGCGCGCAGCCAACGAGATGGGCAAACGCACCGTCGCTGTCTTCGCCGAAGAAGACAAGCTGGGCTTGCATCGTTTCAAGGCGGATGAGGCATATCGCATCGGTGAAGGGATGGGCCCGGTTGCAGCATATCTCAGCATTGATGAGATCATTCGCGTCGCCAAGGAATGCGGTGCTGATGCGATCCATCCCGGTTACGGCCTGTTGTCGGAAAATCCCGATTTCGTGGATGCCTGTGTGCAAAACGGCATCACCTTCATCGGCCCCAAGGCCGAAACAATGCGCGCCCTTGGTGACAAGGCCAGTGCCAGGCGCGTTGCGATTGAGGCAGGCGTGCCGGTCATCCCGGCGACCGAGGTTCTAGGTGACGACATGGATGCGATCCGTGCTGAGGCCGCCGAGATCGGCTATCCCTTGATGCTGAAAGCATCTTGGGGCGGCGGCGGACGCGGGATGCGCCCCATCGAATCCGAGGATGAGCTGGAAGAAAAAGTTCTGGAAGGCCGCCGCGAGGCCGAAGCCGCCTTTGGCAATGGCGAAGGCTATCTGGAAAAGATGATCACCCGCGCCCGCCATGTCGAAGTGCAGATTCTGGGCGACAAGCATGGTGAGATTTACCACCTCTATGAACGCGACTGCTCGGTGCAGCGCCGCAACCAGAAGGTTGTGGAACGCGCCCCTGCCCCGTATCTTTCCGACGAACAGCGTGCAGAGATCTGTGAGTTGGGCCGCAAGATCTGCGCCCATGTGAACTACGAATGCGCGGGCACGGTCGAATTCCTGATGGATATGGAAACCGGCAAGTTCTACTTCATCGAAGTGAACCCCCGCGTACAGGTCGAACACACCGTCACCGAGGAAGTCACCGGTATCGACATCGTGCAGGCGCAGATTCTGATCGCCGAGGGGAAGACTCTGGCCGAGGCCACCGGAGCGGCCAGCCAGTCGGATGTGCATCTGAACGGCCACGCGCTGCAGACCCGCGTCACCACCGAGGACCCGCAGAACAACTTCATCCCCGATTATGGCCGCATCACTGCTTATCGCTCGGCCACCGGGATGGGCATCCGTCTGGATGGAGGCACGGCCTACGCAGGTGGGGTGATCACGCGGTATTACGACTCGTTGCTGACCAAGGTGACGGCCAAGGCCCCCACGCCGCAGGCCGCAATAGCGCGGATGGACCGCGCCCTGCGCGAATTCCGTATTCGCGGCGTCAGCACCAATATCGACTTTGTTATCAACCTGCTGAAACACCCGACCTTCCTGTCGAACGAATACACCACTAAATTCATCGACACGACGCCCGACTTGTTCAGCTTTCAGCGCCGCCGCGACCGGGGCACCAAGGTTCTGACCTATATCGCGGACATCACCGTGAACGGGCATCCCGAAACCAAGGACCGCCCCGAACCCCGCGCCGATCTGAAAGAGGCTAAGCCCCCCGCACTGAAGGCCGAGCCGCAGATGGGCACGCGCAACCTGCTTGAACAAAAAGGTCCGCACGCTGTGGCCGACTGGATGAAGGCCCAGCGGCAGTTGCTGATCACCGACACGACCATGCGCGACGGGCATCAGTCACTGTTGGCCACCCGGATGCGGTCGATCGACATGATCAAGGTCGCTCCGACTTATGCGGCGAACCTGCCGCAACTGTTCAGCGTAGAATGCTGGGGCGGTGCGACGTTCGACGTGGCTTATCGGTTCCTTCAGGAATGCCCGTGGCAACGACTGCGCGACCTGCGCGAGGCGATGCCGAACCTGATGACCCAGATGCTGCTGCGTGGCGCGAACGGGGTTGGGTATACCAACTATCCCGACAATGTGGTGCAGGAGTTTGTCCGGCAAGCATCGCAGAACATCGACGTGTTCCGTGTGTTCGACTCGCTCAACTGGGTCGAGAATATGCGAGTAGCTATGGATGCAGTCGTCGAGAACGGCAAAATCTGTGAAGGCACCGTTTGCTATACCGGCGATATTCTGGACCCCGATCGTGCCAAGTATGACCTGAAATATTATGTCGGCATGGCGAAAGAGCTGCGCGACGCGGGCGCGCATGTGCTGGGACTGAAGGATATGGCGGGGCTGATGAAGCCAGCCTCGGCCAAGATTCTGATCCGCGCGCTGAAAGAAGAAGTTGGGCTGCCGATCCATTTCCACACCCACGACACCGCAGGTATCGCCAGCGCCACCATTCTGGCGGCATCCGAGGCGGGCGTGGACGCAGTGGATTGCGCCATGGACAGCTTCAGCGGCAACACCTCTCAGGCGACGTTGGGCACCGTGGTCGAGGCCCTTCGCCACACCGATCGCGACACCGGGCTGGACATCAAGGCGATCCGCGAGATCAGCGATTACTTCGAGGCCGTGCGCGGCCAGTACGCGGCCTTCGAATCCGGCCTTCAGGCCCCGGCGTCTGAAGTGTATTTGCACGAAATGCCCGGCGGTCAGTTTACCAACCTCAAGGCGCAAGCACGGTCTTTGGGACTGGAGGAACGCTGGCACGAGGTCGCGCAGATGTACGCGGACGTGAACCAGATGTTCGGTGATATCGTGAAAGTGACGCCCTCGTCCAAGGTGGTGGGTGACATGGCGCTGATGATGGTCAGCCAGGGCCTGACTCGCGATGCCGTGGAAAGCGCGGATACGGATGTGGCATTCCCCGACTCGGTCGTCGATATGATGCGCGGCAATCTGGGCCAGCCTCCGGGCGGGTTCCCCGATACGATCATCAAGAAGGTGCTGAAGGATGAGGCACCCAACACCGAACGCCCCGGCAAGGACGTGCCCGCCGTCGATCTTGAGGCCACCCGCGCCGAGTTGTCCAAACAGTTGGAAGGTAAAGAGGTCGATGATGAGGACCTGAACGGGTACCTGATGTATCCCAAGGTGTTCCTCGACTATATGGGCCGCCACCGGGTCTATGGTCCGGTCCGGACCCTTCCCACGCGCACCTTCTTCTATGGCATGGACCCCGGCGAAGAGATCACGGCCGAAATCGACCCCGGAAAGACGCTGGAAATCCGCTGTCAGGCGATCGGTGAGACTGACGAAAATGGTGAGGTCAAAGTGTTCTTTGAACTCAACGGCCAACCCCGTGTGATCCGGGTTCCTAACCGTCTGGTGACGTCATCCACACAGGCCCGACCCAAGGCCGAGGCGGGCAATCCCAACCATATCGGCGCGCCAATGCCGGGGGTTGTTGCGACCGTAGCCGTATCCGCCGGTCAAGAGGTCGAAGAAGGTGATCTGTTGCTAACCATCGAAGCTATGAAGATGGAAACCGGCATCCATGCCGAACGTGACGCGGTGGTCAAGGCCACTCATGTCCAGCCCGGTGGCCAGATTGACGCAAAGGACCTGCTGGTCGAACTGGAGTGAACGCTCTAGTTTCATGATCAAGTGACGGGCCGCTCGGACAACCGGGCGGCCTTTTTCGTAAGTTAAGGAAGGAAACCATGTTGTCCATTACACCGATCTACGCCGCTTTGCTGGCAATCGTTTATGTCTTTCTCAGCGGATGGGTCATCAATACGCGCCGGACACAGAAGATTTCCTACGGCGACTCTGGTGACGACAGTATGCTCAAGTCCATTCGCACGCATTCCAACTTTGCGGAATACGCGCCGTTTGCCTTGTTGCTGATCGCGATGGTCGAGCTTCAGGGTGCCGGGGGCGTATTGGTGAACATTCTGGGCCTTGGCCTACTGACGGGCAGGGTGTTCCACGCCTATGGGTTCGGCAAAACACCGCAGATCGTCATTCTGCGTCAGATGGGCATGATTCTGACATTCGCTGTTTTGCTGATTGCTGCTGTCGCCAACCTTGTTCTAGCGCTTTGAGTTGTTCTCCGGCTGAAACGCCGAAAGGCGTTCAGCCTGTCAGAGGTTTGGACACTATCGTATGGGCCGACGTCCAGACCTGAGTTGGCTCGACGCTCTGCTCTGCTGGAATATGCGATAAGATCGCGGCAATTGTCATTAAAATGGCCAATGCCGTGATTTTGTATCTTTCTTTGGGTTTCACCTGTCACCTCCGTCGTTTTTTGCAACTCTCTGAACCTTCAACGCATTCACAGAAGAGTTCCGTCGCCAAAAAAGAAATTTTCCAAGAGATGCGTTTTTCCGCTTGCAGCCCCGCTTGGGAATTTATACATCCCTCCTCACTCAACGGCGCGGGCGTAGCTCAGGGGTAGAGCATAACCTTGCCAAGGTTAGGGTCGGGCGTTCGAATCGCCTCGCCCGCTCCATTGAGAGGTCTTTAGGACCGACACATATGTATCTGATGCGGGCGTAGCTCAGGGGTAGAGCATAACCTTGCCAAGGTTAGGGTCGGGCGTTCGAATCGCCTCGCCCGCTCCAGATACGATTGTTTCCTAAACTTTTCTGGTTTCCTGCCGAATGTTGCGCCATTGTATTGGCATTAACGATTGCAGGATTTTAACGATGTCAGATTATTCTATCCGGCCCCTTTCGGCCGTAGAGTTGCAGTATGCCGTCGATTGGGCAGGCAGCGAAGGATGGAACCCGGGCTTGCGCGATGCGGAATGTTTCCGCTCCACTGACCCGGAAGGGTTCTTGGGCGGGTTCCTTGATGGGGACATGATCGCCTCGGTTTCAGCGGTGAACTACGATGACGCGTTTGCCTTCCTGGGTTTTTACATCGTGCGCCCCGAGTTTCGTCACCACGGTCACGGGCTAGAGATCGCGCAGCATGCTCTAGCGCATTGCGAGGGGCGCAATATGGGGCTGGATGGCGTGGTCGAGCAGCAGGACAACTACCGAAAGTCAGGCTTTTCCTTTGCCTATAACAATTATCGGTTCGGCGGGACCATCGGTGAAGTCCTACCGGAACTTGGTCAGGTGCTGGGTAACGGCGTTGCACCACTGGAATCTGCCACAAACGCGCTGCGCGCCTATGATCGTAAATTGTTCCCTGCCCCGCGCGACGCGTTCCTGCAAAGCTGGCTGGGCGCATCGGATCATATTTCACGCGTTTATTCCGAGAACGGTCAGATAAAGGGCTATGCCACCCTGCGCCCCTGCCGATCGGGTTACAAAGTTGGTCCACTTTTTGCGGATGAGGTTGGCATCGCGCAGGCACTTTTGGCCAGCTTACTGGCCGCTGTAGCCCAAGATCATCACGATCACGACGTCTTTGTCGACATGCCACAACCCAACGATGCCGCGTTTGCAATGGCCAGACAGTTAGGGTTGACCAAAGTCTTCGAAACCGCCCGGATGTATTCCGATCACGAACCGGAAATTGACCTCAACCGAATCTTCGGAGTGACCACGTTCGAACTTGGCTAACGCCAGGTTTCGAAACCCCGCTTCGACGTCCAACCTTATGCGCAGGGACTTTATGCATGCTGGGAGAACACCAAAAACGGCTGTTGCAGGACATGTTCGAGAACCTGCCGGGGATCAGCTTTTTGATCCTGTCCCGTGCCACTGACGATTTGCGCCTGGCCGGGTGGGTCGGAACCGTGCTCGCGACCCTTGTGTGCCTGGCGTATGTCAAACGGGTTCTGCGCGCACATCCCATCTTGTTGGGGATCAATATTTTCATGGTGGTCATAACACCTTTGATCGAAATTCTGGTGCTGTCCGGCAGCCGGAACGCAGCTGATCTATTGATCGGCAATATCGACTCACTTGTGCTGGGCAGTGTTTTCGTAACGGGCGTTGTGTTGACCCTGTTCACAGCCAAAGGCTTTCTGACCTATGACGCAAAAAGCGCCAAGCAAATGCGCATCCATTCCACGGCAATGTTGGCGCTGTGCGTCGCCGGGATTGTCTGGTCCGCAGCCATGGGACAGAACTACCTGATAACGCTGGCGGTTCCGCTCATGGTGCTTTTTGGATGTCAGCGCTTCCTGCGTGCGGGCGCAACAGACCGTCAATCGCGCAGGGGCGTTTTGTTAAGCGGGACCATACCGATAGACCCGCCCGCCGAGACGGTCGCCTGATCTAGAACGCCTTGAATGTCATCGTAGTCAGCGACCTTTCTATATTCGGTATCACCAGCAGATGTTCGTTGATGAAATGCCCGACATCTTCGGTCTCGGGGATATAGAGCTTTAGCAGCAGGTCGTATTCGCCGCTGGTCGAATACAGCTCGGAATGGATTTCGCGCAGGGCGATTTCCTCGGCCACCTTGTATGTTGTGCCGGGTTTACAACGGATTTGGATGAAGACGCAGGTGGACATGGGCCGGGCCTTGGTTGTTCAGGTTGCGTGCAGGCTGGCACGGGCCGCGCCGGGGTGCAATCCCCTGCAACAGTTTGGCGGGAATGACAGATGCGGTCTAGAATGTGCTGCCCCTCCGCGTCTATAAGCGCGGCTGTAGCAAAAGGAATTCGCCCATGCGCAGCGCAAAGATCAGCCGTCAGACCGCCGAGACCGAAATCTCGGTCGAGGTCAATCTGGACGGCACCGGCCAGTATGACAACCAGACAGGCGTCGGGTTCTTCGATCACATGCTGGACCAGCTTGCGCGCCATTCGCTGATCGACATGACGATCCGCGCCAAGGGTGATTACCACATCGACGACCACCACACCGTCGAGGATACGGGGATTGCGCTGGGTCAGGCGCTGACGCAGGCGTTGGGTGACAAGAAGGGCATCCGCCGGTATGGCGAATGCCACCTGCCTATGGATGATGCGCAGGTACGCTGCGCGCTGGACCTGTCTGGCCGTCCGTTCCTGATCTGGAATGTCGACCTGCCCACGCCCAAGATCGGCACGTTCGACACCGAATTAGTGCGTGAGTTCTTTCAGGCGCTGGCCACCCATGGCGGCATCACACTGCATATCGACCAATTGCACGGGTTCAACAGCCACCACATTGCCGAGGCAGCGTTCAAGGCGGTCGCGCGCGCGTTGCGTCTGGCGGTTGAAACCGACCCGCGCAAGGCCGATGCGATTCCGTCCACCAAGGGCGCGCTGTAAATGCTGACAGCCATTATCGACTATGAGAGCGGCAATCTGCACTCGGCAGAGAAGGCGTTTCAACGCATGGCGCGTGAGTTGAATGCGGGCGAGGTGGTTGTGACCTCGGACGCAGACGTCGTTGCGCGCGCGGATCGTCTGGTTCTGCCGGGCGACGGCGCGTTTCCCGCCTGCGCTGCCGAGTTGCGGGGCCACAAAGGTATCTATGACGCCATGGTCGAGGCGGTTGAGCAAAAGGGGCGACCGTTTCTGGGTATCTGCGTCGGGATGCAGCTGATGGCGTCAAAAGGCCATGAATACAACGAGACTGACGGTCTGAACTGGGTTGCCGGGGACGTCGTGCGCATCGCTCCTTCTGACAGCGCGCTAAAGGTGCCGCATATGGGCTGGAATAATCTGGTTCTCGAATGTGATCACCCGGTCTTTGACGGGGTGAAGTCGGGCGACCATACCTATTTCGTCCACTCCTACCATTTTCGCGTCACCGATCCGGCGCAACGGCTGGCCTATGTGGATTATGGTCAGGAAGTCACGGCCGTGATCGGCCGCGACACGATGATTGGTATGCAATTTCATCCCGAAAAAAGCCAGGATGTGGGCCTGCGTATGATCGGGAATTTCCTTACCTGGGCCCCCTGAGCCCTTATTGAACGCGGGTCCAGGTCTGACCACGGCAGACCAGACCACCCGCGACACAACCCTTGACGGTCAGCGCATTCTGGCTGTCCAGCGTCATCTTCGAGTTATAGGTCTTGTCCCGGTCCGGCGCCCAGATCTTGCCGTTGTCATAAGCGCCGTTGCCCTCGGGCTCCATGTCCCAGATGATCTTTTTGCCCAGGTTCTCATAGGAAAGTTGCTGATTGCCGTTGCCATCAAACGCGGTGTCGATGGTACCGCAGATCGCACTGCCGCACGGTGCAATCGTCACGTGCAGATAGCCGCCTTCGTCGCCGGGTTCGGTCTTCCACAGACCGTCAACTGGGTCAGCCGATGCAACCGTGGAAAAAACGCACAGGGCTGCCGCTGCAATGATTGAATGTTTCATGATGTTCTCCCTTAGATGGCGGTACTGTGTCGCGCAGCAACCGAACCGGCAAGATTAACCCCACGTCGCGTTGCATCCCCTATCCAGCTTGTGCGATATCCAGCGCGTACAACTCTGATATAGGGCCGCCCAAAATGATCCTCTACCCCGCTATCGACCTCAAAGACGGCCAGGCCGTGCGCCTGCTGCGCGGTGAAATGGACAAGGCAACCGTATTCAACGAAGACCCTGCGGCGCAGGCCAAAGCCTTCGTTGATGCCGGTTGTGACTGGCTGCATCTGGTTGATCTGAACGGTGCCTTCGCGGGCGAGCCTGTCAATGCTGCACCGGTCGAGGCGATTCTGGCGGCCTGCAACGTACCCGCACAACTGGGCGGCGGCATCCGCGACATGGCCACCATCGAAACTTGGATCAACAAAGGACTGGCGCGGGTTATTCTGGGCACTGTGGCAGTTGAGAACCCTGACCTGGTGCGCGAGGCGGCGCGTGAATTCCCCGGCAAGGTCGCCGTGGGCATCGATGCCCGCAACGGCATGGTTGCCACCAAAGGCTGGGCCGAAGAAACGGACGTGCAAGTAACCGATCTTGCCCGCAGCTTCGAGGACGCGGGCGTTGCGGCCATCATCTATACTGACATCAACCGCGACGGAGCCATGCAGGGCCCCAATATCGAGGCAACTGCCGACCTTGCCCGGGCCGTGTCAATTCCAGTGATCGCGTCAGGCGGCGTCAGCTCTTTGGACGATCTGATCGCTCTGCGTGATTGCGGCGTGGAACTGGACGGCGCGATTTCAGGGCGCGCACTTTACGACGGCGCGATTGATCTGGCCGAAGCCATCCGCGCCCTGAACTAGGTTACTGCGCGGCCGCAGCAGTCAACTTGGCCAATGCGCCGCGCATTTTGTCGATCACCGGCGAATTCTCGACCTCGTCCAACTCGTCCATTGTCTCTTTGGGGTCTTCATAGGCCAGCCAAACCTGACCATCAGCGTCTTGATAGGCCTGAACCTTCAATGGCAGGAACAGGCCGGCCCTCGGGTCGATCTGCATCGCGGGTGTGCCCAACGCAGGATTGCCAAAGATCAGGACCTGATTGGCGGGGATCGGGGTACCAACTTTTTCGGCACCGGCTGCATGGTCGACCCGGGCGAATACGGTTGCGCCCGCATTGCCAACGGCTGCCTCGAGCGCATCCAGTGCTTCAGCGACAGATTTGTCTGTAGGGATTTTGATAATATCGTCAGCCATAGCGGACAGAGTACCTCCGAAAATCAGAAACGTTGCCAGTATCAGTTTGTGCATATCGGAATTCCTTTATTGAATTTCACCCCAGTTTTCACAGCTTTGCGCCGTGCGGCAATCACAAGTCTGGCATCGGCGGGGCTTTGCCGTTAGAGGTGCCCGCTATAGAGGATACCACATGCTAAAAACCCGCATCATTCCCTGTCTGGATGTCGCCGATGGCCGTGTGGTCAAGGGCGTCAATTTTGTTGGCCTGCGTGATGCGGGCGATCCGGTAGAGTCGGCAAAAGCTTATGACGCGGCCGGAGCCGATGAGATCTGTTTTCTCGATATCCACGCCACCCATGAAAACCGAGGCACCATGTTCGATGTGGTCCAACGGACTGCCGAACAGTGCTTTGTGCCTCTGACCGTGGGCGGCGGTGTGCGCACCAAAGAAGACGTGCGCGCCCTACTGCTGGCCGGTGCTGACAAGGTCAGCTTCAATTCGGCGGCTGTGGCGAACCCGGATGTGATCGCGGAATCGGCGGATCAGTTTGGCAGCCAGTGCATCGTCTGCGCGATCGACGCCAAAACCGTCAGCCCCGGAAAATGGGAGATATTCACCCATGGCGGGCGCAAGCCCACAGGTATCGACGCAGTTGAATTCGCGAAAACCGTGGTCGCCAAGGGTGCCGGGGAAATCCTGCTAACTTCGATGGATCGCGACGGCACGAAAGCTGGGTTCAACCTGCCTCTGACCCGCGCCATTTCCGACGCCGTAGACGTTCCGGTTATCGCTTCTGGTGGTGTTGGCAATCTCGACCATCTGGTAGAAGGCGTGACCGAAGGCGGCGCAAGCGCTGTTCTTGCCGCCTCGATCTTTCATTTCGGCGAGTACACAATCCGCGAGGCCAAAGAGCATATGGCCGCCGCAGGCATTCCGATGAGGCTGACATGAGCATCCTGCAAGATCTGGCCGCAACCATTGAGGCCCGCAAAAAGACTGACCCAGACAGCAGTTGGACCGCCAAGCTGCTGGCCAAAGGCCCGGAAAAATGCGCCGAGAAGTTCGGGGAAGAGGCCGTCGAGGCGATTATCGAGGCTGTCAAAGGCGATCAGGCAAAACTGACGTCTGAGGCTGCGGATGTGTTGTATCATCTTCTCGTAATGCTGGCCGCGCGTGACGTCGCTTTGGACGATGTGTTGGATGAGCTGGCGCGGCGTCAGGGCGTCAGCGGCCTGGAAGAAAAGGCAGCGCGACCAAAGGGGTGACGCCTGCCCTCGCAATCTCGTAATGTGGTTCGGCAAGGTTCACGGATTGAAGGCGCGGATATGATCAAAGCTTTGGCGTTTGTATTTGCGCTTGGAATACTGGGTGCCTGTTCAGTCGCACCGCAGTCAACCGGAGACGAGGTTCAGCGGCTTGCGGCCGAAATTCGCAGCCTTGGCCCGGATATCGACCCCGAAGAAGCAGAGCGCGCGGCGCGCATCGCTTATTCCTATACCGCGCAGTTAGCACAGGAATACGAAATCACCGATCCCCCACTGATTCACAACGCCAAGGTCAACAAGGGTTTGCGCCCCCGGGGGTTGTGCTGGCATTGGGCCGAAGACATCGAACGGCGGCTGGATCAGGAAGGCTTCCAAACGCTGGAGATGCATCGCGCCATCGCCAATGCAGATAACCCGTTCCGCATCGACCACAGTACCGCCATCATCAGCCGCAAAGGGGAAACTATGTATGATGGTGTCGTACTGGATCCCTGGCGGTACGGTGGCACCTTATTCTGGTCTCCGCTGCCGGAAGATACGAAATACAAGTGGGTGCCGCGCGAAATCGTTCTGGAAAAGCGACGGCTAGAGCAAGTCGCGCGACTGAAGCCCCTGCCTGGCACCTGAACATTCAAAGCTTGGACGATATGACCCCGGTCGCGAAGCCGCCCATGCGCAGTTCTCCGAAAAGGCGTTGATATTCGATTTTCGGGCAACGATTCATCACAACATCAACACCGCGTGCTTCGGCTACGGCGGCGGCTTTGTCATTTTCCACGCCAATCTGCATCCAGATTGTGCGTAGACCAGGAAATGCCCCAAGCGCCTCATCAACGATTGGCGGAACTGCTTCTGAGCGCCGGAAAATATCCACCATATCCACCTGCTCTGGAATATCAGACAGCGAAGCCCGCACTGTTTGACCAAACAGCTGCTTGCCTGCATGGCCCGGATTCACGGGAATAACGGTGTACCCCTTAAGCGACAGATAACGCGCCACATAGTAACTTGGCCGCACCGGATTTATCGAAACACCGACAACGGCAATCGACTTGGTTCGCTGGAGGATGTCTTTCAGAAACGCATCAGAGTATTCGGTCATGCGCCCACCCTATTCGGACGATACAGAATAAAAAAGCGCCCAGGTAAAAACCTGAGCGCAAGTTGTTGGAACGAGGGACAGTGAAATGACCCGCGGCAGTTCCGTTCCGCGGTCACTGTGACATTTAGGCATAAGTTGAGAGAAAAAAAGAGGGGGTGCGCAATTTTGTGATGACAGATCACAAAAAGCGGAAACCCGCCTATTGCTCGTACAGCGCGGTGGGCCAATGTGCTTCGGCCATGCGGATGTATTCTGCAGTGTCGGTGTTCCATACTTGCTCGATCCCGGGTGAGTGCGTCAGGTACAGCCGTCCGTCAATCACTGTCCAAAGCTTCGGGTCTGTACTCACCAACTCTCCCATCGCCATGGCATACGCGCAGTATCCGCCGAACTGGGGCGCATAGGCCCTTGGGTTCATCTCGAAAGCATCGCGATTCTCGGCCGAGGCAAAGTGCCATTCGGCACCTTTCCACTTTACCGAAAATTCAGGAAGCCCAAGGCGCGGGGTGTCTTCGGTGAAATACGAAACCGCATCATATCCGGCCATAACTGCCCCGTCCGTCTGATAAAAGACGGGCATGTCCTGGGCAAACGCCGCCGGAGCAAACAGGGTGGCGGCCATCGCGCCAAGTAGGAAACGTCGGTTCATAATCACCAAGTCATGGTTTGAGGTTCAGTGTATCAATTTGCAATTTTTTGACACATCCGAAACCCCCATTAACGAGTTTGTGATCGCCTGAGATGCGAATACGTCCCCTCAATCAAAGATATCTTCAACCACGTCCCAGGCTTCATCCAGAACGCGCGAAAACAAACCCTTCTTCCTCTTTTTCTTCTTGCTCTTGTACGGGTGCTGGGTTTTCGCGGCATTGCGAACCGGCTTGCTGTCCGAAAGTTTGCGCTTGGGCACCATTTTCAGGTCGTGCAGAGGCGCGCCGCAGCTTGAACAACTTAGCTCATGACGCTGCTTTCCCTTTAGAACCAGCGCCGCGCGGGTTCCACAGTAGCAGCAGGTGGCGATTTTTGAGGGCGTGAAAATGGTGCTCTCCTGTTTATCTGTGCCTTGAGGCATATAGGGCAATCGCAGCCGCATTTGAGACGTTCAAGGACCCGAACCCACCCGCTGCGTCGATTTTCACCAGATGATCAACGGTTTCCTTGGTCTTCTGGCGCAAACCCGGCCCTTCGGCGCCAAGCACCAACGCCACCGGGTGATCCAGTTTGCCGTCCAAAGTGGCCTCGATCGTAAGGTCCGCTTCGCCGTCCAGCCCCAGCACCAAAAAGCCCATACCCTGCAACTCGACTATTGCGTCGGCCAGATTGCGAACACGAAGGTACGGCTGCCTTTCCAGCGCCCCACTTGCAGTTTTTGCCAATGCCCCCGTTTCCGGTGCCGAATGATGGCGCGTTCCGATAACCGCGCTGGCCCCCAGCACTTCGGCCGAGCGTAGAATCGCCCCGACGTTGTGCGGGTCTGTCACGCGGTCCAGTAGGATCACGCGCGGATGTTCACGCCCGATACAGTTCTCGGCCAGCCCCCCCCAGTCCAAGGGCTTCACTTCCAATGCCGCGCCCTGATGCACAGACCCCGGATCAATCGGGGCGGTGAATTTGCGTGGATCGACCATCTCGGGCTCAATCCCTGCAAACTCAATGGCTTCGGTCAGCTTGTCCCGCGCATTTCGGGTCACAATCAAGCGCAGCTTCTGCCTGTCCGGGTTCATTAGGGCGTCGCGCACAGCGTGCAAACCAAACAGCCAGACGGTTTCCGACGCCGCAGCTTTGCGCGCCTGTTCCTTTTCAACGACCCACTTGGGTTTCTTCATTTCTTGGGCCTCCGGGCCGGGAAATCGGTTTCCTGCGCCAAAGCGATATTTTCCTGTTGACGCTCCTTTAAGGCGCTAGTAATCACGCCTCCACGTCAGGTGCAACGCCTGACAGTGGGCGACAGGCCGCAAGGTGTGGCAGGGGACTGTAACTCCCTCGCGGAGACGCACGCCTGGTTCGATTCCAGGGTCGCCCACCACTTCCAATCCACCAATAAAATATAGCTCATTTGCATGCCTTTCGGTGTTTGCGGTGGTTACACCGTGTTCCCATCATTTCCACACCAATGCCCTTGAATGCGCGTCGACGACTTCCTCAGTCTGGACAAAGTCTGGAAAAGTATTATGTTCATTTTAGTGACCCAGGGTGCTGTAACACCCTGAGTCGTCCACCCGTCCTGAGCCTCCCCAACTGAACGGGTCCACCGTTATGTTCAGGAAACGGAGGACTAAG